>MFOV01000010.1 GCA_001782515.1 Candidatus Levybacteria bacterium RIFCSPLOWO2_01_FULL_39_10
TAATCCCGGATGTCGGCGTCAAGACCGTCCTCTACGAGTGCCGCTTGGGCGTCATCGTGGTCCGGAAGATTCTCGTCGTCGAGAACTCTCTCGATCTCGCCAAGGCTAAGCCGTGGCATTTCTGCTCCTTTCGTGAGCTTTCCGTTATTGACCCTGGATGATGAGTGTGATCAGGATTACGATCACAGTGATCGCTGCCACAAACGCTAAGGTCAGTGACCAAAGCGCTAGGCTCTCCTCCTGATCTTCTGGTTCACTCAATCTCTGCTCCTTTCGTAAGCTGTGGCTAGCTCAACCACTTCATGAAGTAGTCGATTGCCAAAACCATGGACAAGATTCCCGCTACCAAGGCGAACCCATTCAGGATTAGGACGTGCCTGGCAAGAGAGCTGTAACTGGCTGAAATTCTTGTAAAAAACTCAGCCATCTCTGCGTCCCCAAGGCTTCTCCAGCGCTTGGACATCTTTACGCAGTGGTCTCTTGCCTGCAAGAGCGCCTTTATCCCGCGGTCGGTAACTACGGTATAGATCAATAGGAGTGAAATCAGGGCAAACAACCCTGAAAGACTCAGATCCATGAGTTTCCCTTTCGTTGAGCTACTTCCACCAAACCTGTCGGATGACGGGTGGGGTTGATCTGTGGCGGCGTTTCCTTTCGGATTCGTTCCTCCACAGCTTGACGGTCAAGACAGCTGCCTCCGCAAGAACTATAGCTGCCACAATCTCGATCATGGACCCTCCTTCTTCATCCTTCGCCACAGAGCAATTGCTGCGATGACAAGTGTTGCAGTGACTATCAATAACAACACAATGATCACAATCGCAACTGTGAGCTGTTGCCTAAGATCCGCGCAGGGATCTCCGACGATTGTCGTTACGACCTGAACTGACTCCATGAATTTCCTCTCGGAATGTTGTCGAGTTGGCCTCCAGCCCAGAGGAGTAAGGAGAGAGAGCAGACTCTCCTCACTATTGACTAGCTCAGGAATTCAAGCCTGAAGGCTCTCCTTCCATGAAGATCAACCTGAGCCCAGAACTCGTGCTTGCGAGTAACAGACCGCTTCAGGTTTTCGATCGCAATTAGATTGCGACTTCTCCACTCTCTGACGATCACCCTACTGGTATCCAGTTGGGAATCATCAACTGAAACAATGGAGATGTTGACAAAGCGGTTTGATAACCACTTGATGTCGAGCCTAAGCGATTCGTTGCTGTTGCTGAAGTAATCGTCTCCTCTGGAAACATAAGGTTCTTCATTACCCCATGAACTTTCGAGGACGCCCTCCAGCTCTTTGATCCAGCGGTTGAGGACATCGAGTACATAGCTCATCTAAGAGCTCCTTTCGTGCTTGCTTGCGGGCTTGCTTGCCTTGCTCTCTGCTTTCTGCTCTCATGACAGCCCGTTGGCTCGTCATGTGACCTTGCGGCCAAAGCAAAGTAAGGACCAACAATCAGCTATTAGCAATTAGCTATTAGTTGACTCCCGGTCCCTACCTTACTAGAGCTTTTTCTGAATAACAAGTTGTTAAAGTGCGAGGTCGCATAAGCGACCGAGTCCGCCTAAGGTCTGCAGCGTGAGGCGTGAACGAATAGTTCCCAAAGCCGAACGCTAAAGCCGGGCGGGCGAACGACATTTCAAAACCATAAATAAACCGCATTTTTGGCTTATTATAGCTCTGAAAATCAGGCCTGCCCGCCATCAGCTATCGCCGAAGGCGTTGCAGGCGGGCCGAATCATAACACAAGCCAGCGTTACTGTCAATGACTATAGGGTTTCTCAGAGAACTCAGATGATTACTCAGGGCATCAGACTGTCAGATAATCAGAAACTCTGATTTGTCGGAAATTCTGAATATCCGAACCTCTGACCCACTGAGTTATCCGAGTTTTCCGAAAGGAATTGCAATTTAGGATTAATTAAAATAGGATTAAATTATGCTTAAAAATAATAAATTAAAAATTATATCTAAAATCTTTTCCTTATTAATTTTTGAGATATTATTTATTATTTATAATTTGAGCCTTGCGCCTTCGGCGCTTGCACAAGGCTTCAATGGCGTTATGAACAACGACTTATACAGACTCCAAATGGGAAATCTTAACTCATTTTCAGGCGAGTCGAGTGGATCAAACTATAACTTAAGTATAACTTCTGGTGAAACTGCTCCGGGTCTTTATTCCGGCACAAATTTCAAGGTAAAAGCAGGATTTCAGTATGTCCCGCGCGGAAGGGGTAAGTTTAGCTTTTCAATCTCATCTGCCAAGGTAGACTTTGGAACTCTAACTCCCACAAATCCAATTCAAAGAAGAATTACCTTAACTGTTTCAAATCCCTCTTCCCCCTCCTACCAGGTAACTGCATCTGAGGATAAGCCGCTTACAAATACACGAACAAAAGATATTATCCCAAATACGACTTGCGACAATGGCAGATGCACAAAAAATATTCCGGGAATTTGGAAGAATTCGCTGACTTATGGCTTTGGCTACAGATGCGACGGGATCTCTGTCAAGTCTTCTCAAGGAATAACTCAAAGCTGCAGGATTGATGATTTGTCGTTTTTAAACAAACCTACCTCATATAAGCCGTTTGCAGACTCATCAAAATCTGAAAAAGCAGTAATTATTATGAAAGGACAAAAAGGAACGGGTCAGAAAGCAAATGTAACATATAAAGTCAATATTCCGACAAGCCAGGCTACGGGAAAATATAAAAATACAGTTACATACATTGCAGTTCCATCATTCTGATGAAAGTTCAAAGTTCAAAGTTAAAAGTTAAAAATTTCAATTTAAAATTGAAAATTTTTCTATTTACTATTTTATTTTTGATATTTAATATTGGAAACGCTAATGCTCAGGAGCTTAGCGTTTCCATCGATCCTCCTATATTCCAAATCAATGCTGAGGCACCCGCTGATGTGACAGCGCCCCTTTCTGTTAGTAATTTATCAGATCAAACTATAACTTACTCTATATTTCTAATGCCATTCAGGAGCTCAGGCGCAGAAGAATCTGAAGTCGAATTTGACAGAAGTCTTCTTCCTGAGTATGAAGATATTTTCAAAAGAGTGAGAATTATTGACGAAGGAATACCAGTAACTTCAGTTATTCTTTCTCCAAGGGAGAACAAAAACCTAACTCTTAGAATTACACTTCCTGAAGGCGAAAAACCTAAAGATTATTATTTCTCGGTTCTTTTTGTAACAGGGGGCACAGAGAATGATTTAGCAGGAAGCGCTTCCCTTGCCCGCGGAGGAATAGGAACAAACGTGCTCCTGTCGGTTGGACCTAAAAGTGAAACCAAAGGCTCGATTCGTCAATTTTTAGGCCCAAAGATAGTTACAAAGGGCCCGGTTGAGTTTATCCTGAGCATTTTCAATGAGAGCGCTCACTACATTACAATTGACGGCCATGTTGTAATTAAAAACATGTTCGGGCATAAAGTCGGAGTTATTGATCTTGTACCTGCAAATATTCTCTCACTGTCTGAGAGGATGATTGAATCAGAGAATAATAAGAATACATTACCAAGAGTTGTATTTGACGAGGGTTTTTTATTAGGCTTCTACACGGCAGATCTTACTGTCTCGCTCTCAGAAGACGGCCCAATTCTGACAAGAACTCTTACTTTTTTTGCATTTCCCATTCAGGCTATGCTCATTCTCGGAGCAGGATCAATTGTAATTATCTTCATGGTTAGCCGCGTCAGGCGAAAAAGAGATCAGATTTCTTAGAACCCTATAAACCACTCGTGATGAAGGCCTTTTTTTGAACTCACAGGAACTGGTTTCCTTCCCAAAAGTCTTCTTATTTTATTTCTAAACCTGCGTGACCTGAGAAGAAGCGCCAGTATAATTGAGAGTATAATCAGGATCAAAATTGCTAATATTGCTCTTGAATTGTCTTTAATAATATTAATAAGAGAAACAACCTCAAGATCTTTTTTGCGGTCAGGAATAAGCGACTCTTGACTTTGATAATTTGCAGTTGCAAACAGCTTATATTTACCAACCGGCAAGTCTGAGAGTTCAATACTCCAATAACCGTCTTGATCGGCAAAGGTGTCAATTATTATACCGTCTCCAATATTTAGAATCACTCTTGCTCCAGGCATGCTGTAGCCTGAAGCTATGACTGACGATCCTGGCCGAAGAACTGTACCAGACAGGCCAAGGGTGGGAGGAAGAAATATGCCTGAAATTTTTCTATTAGCCCTCACTGGATCTATTTCAAAACAGGTAAACGAGGAGCCTATGTTTTTAGCATCCACAGCCTCAAGGCACAAGCTATCTAGGCCTGTATTTACAAGAATATTGGAAAAAACAAAGTTTCCTTTTTCATCCGCAACTGAAGATGCCAGAAAAGTTGAGTCAGTTGTTACAACTACGCTTGCAAAAGGAGCAATATAGCCTGAGAGGCTTAAAAAGTGGTTCCCTACTCTTGCAGTATTATCAGTTGAGGCTGACTGAGCCTGAACAGATGAGGGAAATATAACAGATATCGCAAGCAGTAATAAAATAAATCTACTCATTAATTTGATTGTAGCACTAATAATTACAAAATAAACATAAATTAAATTCAGTTATCAGTTTTCGGTTTTCGGTTATCAGAAATTTGTCTGTCGGTTGTCAGTTTGTCGGTCTGATAAACCGAAAACGGGCAAACTGGAATCTGAAAACAGAAAACCGAGAACCGATAACGGAAACGAGTTGAGGCTAAAAAATTTGGCACTCAATTTATGAATTGCTAAAATAGTTAATTAAAACTTATTCTCATTGTGAAATAATCCATTTTCATAAAAAATCATTAAAACTGCAAAAATCCAATTTTTCACGAAATAATCTATATGCGTAATTAATATATCATAATATATACTTACCTGTCAGAGTAAATGACTATAGGCTCTTGACATTTGGTGAAAAACTCATTTATTCTAATAGTATGTGTGAAAATACTTTCACAGACCAAACAATCGGTATAATCCGTATAATCTTAAAGCTAGACACAGTTTTTAATCAAAAAGTGCTCGGTAATACTTTATAAAATGAATTATACTGCCCTATTCAAAAATTCTCTTCTTTTATATGAAAAACCCCTTTCTAAGGTTACTATCAAAAACTATACCTCAGACGTAAATAAGTTTATAAACTGGTATGGAGAAAAGTTCAAAAAAGACTTTGATCCTCAGGCTGTTTCATATAAGCTGATCGAGGCTTTTAAAAAAGACTCCCTTAATAAATACTCACCAAGATCGGTTAACAGAAGTCTTTCATCCCTTAGAAAGTTTTTCAAGTTTTTAAAGCTTGAGGGAAATATCTCACATTCTCCATTTGAAGAGGAAGACAAGATTAAAGCCGCAGCTTTGAGTCAGGCTGATCCATGGGGGCTTAAGGATTATAAGAATCATTTGTTTGTGCTCAATGCATCAGATCTTACTATAAAAAACTATATCATGGATGTAAAACAGTTCAGAAAATGGGCTGAAAATGTGTTATTTGATCCTAATTCGTGGGAGATTTCAGACGATGGTATTTTACAAAAAATAAACTCGAACATAATTGAAACATACAAGGTAAGAATGCTTACTGATCTCAAGCTCTCTCCCTCATCCGTTAACAGAAAGCTCTCATCTCTAAGAAGTTACTTCAGTTGGGCCATTGAGGCTGGGTTTATCAAATCAAACATTCAAGTGATAAATGAAAGCAGTAAATATGCTGATTTTGAAAGACAAGTTGCCAAGCTGCAAAAAGATGAAATATCTTCCAAAACTGCAGGAGGAAAAAATATGAAAAACTATTCTTCCTTCCCTCCTTTAAGGCTGTTTCAGAAAGTGAGATCTGGATTTTACCTATTGCTCGATTCTCTTTTGATTATTCCGCTGGCAAGAGCGTGGGCTCAGGCAGACCACGCTCTTTGGCTAGCACGCGGCAAACCGGTTTTTGTCAGCTACAAACCCAAGAAAAAACAAAGTTTCAGCAAGGTTGTTTTAGGAAAAGATGAAGTCAGAAGTATCCCAAAATCCTATTTTGCACCGCTTTCGATATCTACTGCAAGCTTGCCTCTTTATAAAAAGATCTGGCACCACATAAGGTATACCCGTCCAAACTGGTATAAAAGGTATCATATGTATCCATTTACTTCCTATCTCCACTTTGCGCTTTTGATGTTATTTGTTTCGCTTCTGGGATACGTCGCTTATACGCATTTTATTGCCCCTGAAAAGAATAAGACTGCGGTTTTGGGAACACTCCCCACTGCTCCTCCAAGAATTCTCTCATTTCAGGGAAGGCTGACTGATGCAAACGATCAGCCCATAACTACACAAACAACTCTTCGGATGGCAATTTATGATAACGAAACAGCATCAGGCTCAGCACTTTTGTGGCAGGAAATAGTAAGCCCGATTCCTGATAAAGACGGTATATTCGCGGTCATTCTGGGCGAAAATACGCCTATTCCCCAAAGCCTTTTTGCCCAGAATTCTGCCTTGTGGCTAGGGGTAACTGTCCAAACAACACCTGAGCTCAAGCCTCGCCAGCAGATCGCAACTGTTGCCTTTGCGGCCAATGCGGAAACTCTTCAAGGCCTTCCCCCGATTACAAATACACTTAATACGGCGAATGTCGTTTTAGCGCTTAATTCATCGGGCAATTTATCAATAGGAGGCACTGCCTCTCCCACTTTTCAGGCAACAGGAGGCGCATTTACTCTTTCAGGCCTGAGCTTAGTTCTCACTTCAAATTCAGGATCAAATGGGAATGTCAGTATCACGCCTGACGGCACAGGCGTGATTGATCTTCAAAAAGTGATACAAAATACTACAAACAATAACTCTGTAATACCAGGGGCTGTACAGGTTGATGATATTTTTACCGTGAATGCAGGCACAGGGAGCATTGCTGTTCTGAATGTAAATCAAACATCCGGGGGGGATTTAATTGTTGCCTCTGTTTCAGGATCGAGAAAATTCAGGGTTGAGAATAACGGTAATATTACAGCAGGAACTTACAATGGACTGACGGTTTCTTCAGGCACAATAACCTCAGGCGCATGGAACGGGACTTTGATTTCTCCCACATACGGAGGCACAGGGCTAAATACTTCCTCCTCAACCGGAGTTGCCTATATAACATCTGGCACATGGTCAATTGATCCCCTTTCTCTTCAGGCAAATCACGGCGGAACAGGACACGCAACTTATTCAGTCGGAGATATCTTATACGCAACAAGCTCCTCTGCCCTTGCCAGACTCCCTGTTGGAACGTCTGGGGAATGTTTAACAGGTGGCACAACACCTTCATGGATTTCATGTTCTGGGGCTTCTTCAAACCTGTGGACTTCATCAAATGATACACTCTACCCAATTAATGAAACCTTTGATCTTCTTGTTGGAGGCCAATCTACAGAATCTGCTAAGTTTGCCGTAATTGGAATTAACAATACCAGAGGGACTCAAACAGCATCAATTGCCGGATCCATATCCCTAGATTCTTCAACTGCCGGTCTCCAAACAACAAATTTGCAAACCCTAACAATTGGCGGAGCCTCAACGGGTAATATAGTTATAGATTCGGGTTCAAATATTACAGAGTTTAATGATCCGACAATTTATACCAACCAAGCAACATTAACCCTGTTCGATTCAACTGCAACAACCATTAACTTTGCAAGAGCGGCAACAGCGATTAACATGGGGGCATCAGGAGGAACCCTTATTCTTGGTAACGCTGGCGGCGCATCAACCATACAAACAATAACTGGAGGCCTGACCCTAAATTCAGGCTCAAACACCCTAACGATTGACTCCTCTGATGCAACCCTAACAGCTACGGGAATAGCAACTATAACTGCAGCATCAACCCTTGGTATTTCATCAACAACACTTAATCTTGGTGCAGGAGCCGATGCAACAATCTCAACAGAATCAAATGGTAATCTTACGCTTACAACACAAGGGTCAGGAGACCTAAGAATACTCTCAGATGTTGATACAGATATATTGTTTCCAAATACAGATTTTATAACTGAAGATAACTCTGTCCTTTACTCCGGAGCAGGAGGAAAACTATTTGCAGCAACAACAACAGCAACTGATCAATGTTTGGTATCTAACGGAGCAAATGCAGCTCCTGCATGGGAAACCTGTCCTGTGGGAGGAGTAAGCTCTAACTGGAGAATAACCCAAGGAGCTCTCTCACCGATAAATGACACACTTGATGTTTTAATCGGCGGAGAGTCAACTTCATCTGCAAAGTTTGGAGTACTAAACGTCAACTCAGGCACTCCAACAGCTACAATTTCAGCAAATTCAGGAAATGATGCAACATTTGTTACAGGATTAGGTAATCTTGGAACAACTAACGCACAGACTCTAACTCTTGGAGGGACAACTACAGGAAACATAGTAATAGACTCAGGATCAAACTCTGTAACAGTATCAGATGATTTAGCAATAGCTGGAGGAAACATAACAACAGCACTAACCCTGGACCAGACACTTGATGTTACCGGAATA
>MFOV01000011.1:0-7953 GCA_001782515.1 Candidatus Levybacteria bacterium RIFCSPLOWO2_01_FULL_39_10
CCTCCTATATTAAATACACCATTGTCAGGATTTAGCGTATCAAATCTTCCTTCACCGACGACTCTTACCTCAACACCCGGCCTATTTATAAACCGTTCATCAGCGCCGTCTAAAACGCCGTTCTCATTAGTATCCCGGTAAACTGTTCCTCGTATGGCGTAATGATTTCTGACAACTCTAAAGTCTATATTGTCTTGGTTGGCATTTGCGGCTATATTGAACCTAGGGTTAGCGGAAGCAATTGAGTAAGTGCAGGCACTATATTCAGCATCAATTATTCTTACATCATGCGAAGATGGGTTATTAAGCTGGGAAAAAGTATATCTTCCGGCGCCCCCTGTGGTAGTTGAAGCTGCCCAGTTAGCATCGCTTACTAGTTTTCGCTGAACAGTTCTTCCGGCCGGTCCGTTGTCCGGAGGTTCGCCGTCCCACACCCCATTTCTATTTTCATCTGTATAGACACGCCCGGCAATTTGAGCATAAGCAGTACAAACTCCGCAAGGACTAGCTCCCTGACAGTATTGATTGCCTCCGCATTGACCATCATTAAAACACGCCCCATTCACCCCACCACATATCGCAGCATTGGTATTAATGGTTCTTACATCACATACATTATTGCTGTTGCAAAAATTTTCCCGTCTGTCACATATAGTTGCGCCGCTCCCACAAAAAGTACCCCCGCACCCACCGCAATCTATAGACTTACCACAGCTATTAGTAATTGTTCCGCACCTACCAGTACAATCAGGCGCAGGACAGGCTGTTGGGCAATTTGATGTATTGCCCCAGCCTAGAAAATTATAAGTACCGCTTGGAATATTACCAGAGGCGGTAATATTAATTGGTCCTGTGGTCATGTGTCCACCTTGTCTTGTAACATCATTAGGACGAAATTCATCTTGATAACATCCAGCAGTATCTAATGCTCCACTCGAAAAACCTTGAGTACTAACAAGTGGATCAACGCAAGCAGTGCTCCATCTTACATTCCAAGGAGGATCTCCTGGAATATTGCATCCAGAAGGTGCTTCTCTCCACTGGTATGTTGTACCTCTATTATAAGTTACCCAATTATTACCAGTGCCAAGATAATAAGTGGGATTACTTCTGTCTGCATATCTCCTGAGTGTAACTGGAGTTAAGCCTGATGCTTCAAGTCTGAATCCAACTTCCCAGATTACGCCAGAGCTATTGTTGCTTCCAAATTCTGCAGTCAGATATGCATTAGCTGGCACCGTTAAAATAAAAGCTTTAATTAAGCAAAGAACAAAAAACGTAAGAATAGATAAAAATAATTTTTTATTTTTCACTGTCAGATTAGTAAATTATGGTTATGTCTAAATTATATTTCGATTCTGCATAATCTTTAAGTAATTTAGCAGCACGCGAAGCAGTAGGATTTGCGGTGCTTATTAAATCAAAATATGACATTGAGAATATTGATCCCCTGTAATCTATTTGATCTTCAGGCATGTATCCAGCAACCTCAAGGTTGAATACTATAACCCTTTTTTCAATGTTAGCCATATCACTATTTTTTATCAAATCAAGTATATCTTTTATTTCAGGTGTAAGCTCCTGACCGCAAACTGGATCTGCACAAGCCATATCAAAGTCAGTTGGGTTGTAGAGGGAGGGGAAGTTTTCCTCTGCATATTTACCAATTACATTAATTGAGTAGTCTTTGAATTTGGGATCGTGTGTTTGTGAATATGCATCTGAAAAATAAAAAGATAATTTCTGTAGACTTTGATATTTTTCTTCTTTTGACGTACTGGAATCTTCTAAGATATTATAGATATTCTGAATACCTTCAGGGGTGTTTTCTGCACCAGATTCTTCTTTTACAATCTTATCTACCTGTGATATAAAAGCTTCAGTTTTTCTGTTTAATACCTTTTCAAAAGCAACATCATTAAAAATAAATATTAAAGATGCGATGATAATAATCAGTGTGATAAGTACGCCAAATGCTAAAAATAATTTTTTATTATTAATTCTAAGCCTAGAAGAAATATTTTGATTGTTTTTATATATCTGCATGCGAAAGATCAGCTCTTATTAAGAAAGTAGTAGTTCAATTTGAGCGTAGCAAAAGCAAAAATTTCTGTCAATAAGAATTAAAAAATAGAAGACAAGGATTTAACTGGGGAAGAAGAGCGTTTTAATATTGATTAGTGCGAATTAGTGCTCTACTGGAGGATAAGCGCCTTTATACCTATAATTTCTTGCTTCATATTCCGCATAACCACCTATGCTTTCTGCTATTTCTTCTCCGGTAAGTGAAAGTGAGCTTTTGGCCCAATCTACAAGTAAATCAGTACTATTTCTTATAGCGTTTTTTAGTCTAGGGTTTTTGGTAACGTCATACATGAGTAGCTGATCAGTAAAAATTTCAGAGGCTGCTAGCAGACGAGATCTATCTATGATCTTTTTTGCTTCTACTTCATCTTCTGCCTCACTAGCCAATTCTCTAGAATACTTAGTTCCGTCTCTCATTCTGTTTAAAACGCCGGGTAAGTCTTTTCGTGAATAAAATTCCCATCCTGCAATATCTATGCGGGAAATATCAGCTTTGTGATTTTTATAAAACCTAGTCAGGCCTCTTTTCAGATCTTCAAATGTAACATCTCTTATATCTTGCTCTTCCTGATTGAGCACTCGATCCATAAGTCTTATAGTGGGTCTTCTAAAAGTTCCAATATATCTCTGATTCATGACTTCAGCCATTCTTTCATCAGATTTGGCTTTTGCAACAGCCTCTGTGAGGCCGGTAGTAAATCGTTGGATTCTGTCTGGGAAGGTGACTATAAATTCACAAAGAGTGACTTGTCCATCTCCATTTACATCTGCATTAAATGGTTCAAATCGAGGAGTTTCATCAGGAAGTAAGGCTGCGGTTTCTGGGTTTTCTGAGTCCTGGGCGCTTACTGTGCCTGAGCCTATTAGAGCAGTGCCAGCTACAAACGCGCCAATTCCGCCTAGTTTTTTAATTCTTCTTCCTGAGTTTAAATCGCGGGACAAATCACCAATTGGAATCTGATCCACTGGAAGGGGGGTGTTTGTGACTTCTGGCTGCATTCTTGGTGCTTCGACTGGGCTTGGCATATTTGTGACGCTATTATACCACTGCTGTCAAAACCTTGTCAAGCCTATAGTGTCGCGGAGCGAGACAAAAGCCAATAAATGACTACTGACCACTTATTCTTAACCATTACACAAATCGAGCACCCACAGCTAACAAGAGCTAACAAGGAGAGACCCTGGAAGGCTAATTTTCTTCCAAAGTGAGGTTATTAAGAATTTCAAAATCATCCTTTTCTTTAACAAAATTCTCATAGGATAGGGAAGGGTTATCTTTGGAAAAATAAGAAAGTATTTCCTCTGGGTGAACCCACTCGGTTTTTCTTTTCCCGATATAATCCATATAAGACGACGGCTGCCCTCCATAGCCTTCCAAGGCCTCGCCTTGGAAGGCTAAAGCTTGTTTGTGGATATAACGTGATAGGTGAAGAAACTGGGATTCATTTTCTATTAATACCGCCTTGTAAACCCCTTGATAAAGGGACCCAACTCTTTTATTTTTTCTATTAAAGTACATTGAATACCGAGTGCAGAGGGAATTCATAAACGTATCTATGGAATTTGGACTCTTCTGTTTAATAAAAAAATGAAAATGGTTTGGCATAAGACAGTAGGCAAGAAGACTAATTTCATCCGAAAAATTATTCAGCTTAAGAGTTTTTAAGATATTATCCCTTTCTATTGAAGAAATTGATGGATCATAGAGTCTTTTGTTAAGTAGTTTTTCATTTTTAGGCAGTAGATATTCCTTAAGGTAGGAAAGGAAAACTAAATAATCCTGTTGATCTAAAAATATTATTCTTTTTTCAACCCCTCTGTTATAAAGGTGATAATAACTGTTTTCTAAATAGTTTTTTAAAGAGTTTTTCGCAGGCATGGGAACAGTATAGCACAACTGATCTAGCCTTCCAAGGCCTCGCCTTGGAAGGCTAGATTGTATACTCAGGAATTAAAGATTAGAAGAGCGAAGCGTCTCAGCAGTTATTGTTAGGTTATAATCCTAGCAGTTGTAGAGCAAACTCTTGAAGTTGGAAAATAATTGTACCCAATGAAAATCCCCCTATTGGAAAGATGAGTAGAAAGAAAAGTATAAACATTCCGTATGTTCCTATAGATAAATATCTGTTTGCCATATCTTCCGGGAGAAGAAGTGCAAAGATTTTTGATCCGTCAAGAGGCGGAATCGGAAGAAGATTAAATATCCCAAGAAGCAAATTGAGTTGCACTATTACATATAGTAAGCCATAAATTATTGGATCGTTTCCCAAAAAAGGGACAATAAACTTGAGGATAAATGCAAAAATTGAGGCTATAAGGAAATTTGTCAGAGGTCCTGCCAAAGACACAAGTGCCATGTCGCGTCTTCCGTCCCGCAAATTAAATGGATCCACTGGCACAGGCTTGGCAGCGCCGAAGATAACAGGCGAGCCTGAAATAATTAGTATTAGTGGTAAAAGTATACTCATGACAGGGTCAATATGGGGAATTGGATTAAGAGTGAGGCGCCCCAAAAGCTTGGCTGTGGGATCGCCTAGCCTGTAAGCAACGGCCCCATGGGCGACTTCATGGAAAATAGCTGAAATAATTATAACCGGAAGAGCGATTACTGCAAATTCAAGGCCCATTGTTAAAAGATTAATGATTTATGATTAATGATTAAAGAATTCAAGCGTAAGTTTATCTTAAACAATCACTTCCAAAATCGCAAGTTTTATGGTATTATTTATGGCCTGAGGTAAGATTATGTCACTAGGGAATAAATGTTATAACTGCGGTAAGGGAATTATGATCGGACACAACGTGTCACACGCTAAGAATAGGACACGAAAAGTGTTCAAACCAAATCTTCACAAAACACTGATAGTAGTTGGCGGAAAACCAATGAGAGTCAGGCTTTGCACGAAATGCCAAAGGCAGCTTAGAGCTAAAAACTTAAAACTAAAAACCACAACTGAAAGCTTAAAACAAAAGGGCTTTTCTTCAACAACACCAGGAGTTACAGGACTAACTTAAAAACAATATATTATATAAGGTGAAGCTTTTTTAAGAACTCCTCACCTCTTTCATAGCCGTTTATAAAATCCTTATATTTCATAGCTTTTTTGCCTTCAACATGAATATATCCTCCTGGGTGAAGTTTTATTAGGGCTTTTTGGGACTTTTGGGAGGTTAGGGGGTAGCGGGTCCAAACACTCGGCCAAGGGTGATAAGCGTTTATCATCCGCTCCAGTTTTTGTTTGGCAGGCACCTTATCGACAGCAATAAATCCATCTTCTTTTTTTAAAGATTTAGTATAAGTTGCATTTTTGTGATTTTGCTCAAAAGATTTAAGTAGCCCCTTCATAAACCTTGGGAGAAGGTCTGGCAGAATTTTTGCAGCCCGTTTAAATAAATGCGCATATACGGTTTCCGAATTATCAGAGGGAGAGATAAAATGTTCCTCTTGAAATATAATAGGTCCGCGATCTACTTTTTCATCGATTCTAATTATTGTTATTCCTGTTTTCATGTCGCCATTTAAAATCGCAGTCTGCACCGGCGTCGGGCCGCGATATTTTGGAAGAAGAGACGGATGAACATTTAAAATTCCGTTAGGAAAGACATCAATAAGTTTTTTGGGAATAATAAGGCCGAAATCGGCAACAACCCCTATATCCGGCTTTATTTTTTTAATACCATTTATGAGTTTTTCATTAATTTCAAGAACTTTGGCAAACGGAATTTTTTTATTTATTGATGCATTAACTACGCTTTGATCGGACGATATTACAAGGAGAACCTCAAACTTTTCCGAGAGGCTTTCTAAAATTTCTGTTGTATGGCGACCTCCGAAGAAGATAATTTTCAATTTTAAGTTTTCAATTTTCATTGAATTTTCAATGTTTCAATTTTCAAATTTCGAGCTCATCAAATACATCTTTACCGTTTTCTTTTCTGCTTTTGAAAAGTTTTCCACCTTGCTCTAAAACTCTTTTCGGAAAAAGAATTCCCACAAGGTGATCTATTTCATGCTGAATAACCGTTGCCATAAAACCGTCAAATTTTTCAACATGTACTTTACCCTTTTCATCAAAATATGAAAGCTTAATCTCATCTGCTCTTACAACCTCACCCCAGATATTGGGAAGTGACAAACATCCTTCAAGCTTTCTATACTCCCTCCCTTTTGTGTTTTTCTTGGGACGCGATTTTGTATCAAGCATAACAGGATTTATAAAAACGGAAATTTTTGATTTCTCAGACGGTTTTGCCATAAATATTGAAACGGATTTTCCCACCTGCGGTGCTGCAAGGCCAACTCCTTTAGGATCGTCTGCTGATAAAAGGGAAGCTTCCATTCCTTTTAAAAACCTGGGAAGATAGCGGTCTTTATCTTTAAAAATATAATTTTCCGTTTTTTTGGCAAGAATTTTATCAGGAGCAGTGATGATTTTTAGCATATAATTTGGAATTATAACACAGAAGAAATATAAAATATTAAATTTTAAATATTAAAAATTTGAAATAAAAATTAAATACATTTAGTAATGGGTAGTATCTTGATAAATAAAGCGGTGTTTAAGCGTGGGTTCTTTTTAATATTTAATTTGAGTCTTTTATTTCTCCTGTTCCCAGGTTTCAAGAGACTGCCTGGCAAGGCTATTTTCGGGGTCAAGATTTTCAATTATGTAGCGCATTTCAGAAATTGCCTTGCTATGATACTCGGGATCTTTTATACCACCGCTTTCGCTTACTCCGAGTTCATGATAGAAAAGCCCTAAAGCATAGTGGGCTTCCAAATAGTGCGGCCTATACTTAACTGTTTTTTCAAGCACTTCAACCCCTTTTTCTACTTGATTATTTTGTCCTGCAATTACACCCCAGTTATATAATACGCTTGTGTCAGTCGGAGCAAGTGTTGCAGTATACTCAATTGCTGAGAGCGCTTCCGAAAGAAATCTTGGATCAACGTTTGAAAGTGCATACAAAATTCTCACCCTCGATTTCCAGAAATTAATATTATTAGGATACTGGGTTGTCAGGCTGTTGTTTATTTCCAAAGCCTCATTTGCAAGTTCTTGAGAAAGGGTTGCAGATTCTGTTGAGGGTTGTTGGGCAAGACCCACTGCGATAAATGCGTTGTTTACTGCTTTTTCGTCCAGAAATACAGGTTCATTTCTTAAGTCCACCGCTTCTGTTAAAAGAGGAAATGCTGTTTGATATTCACCCGCTCTTTGATAATTTGATCCAAGTGCGTATTTGACATCTGCGAGCCAGTATTTTCCAAGAAAGCCTGTCATAAAAAGAGCGAGTATAAAAAGAAGTATTACTGCGGTCCAGCCAAGATATGTAATCGGCTTTGGGCTCGGTTTCTCGTCGTTTTTCAAAAGTTCGACAAGAATAAGAGTAAATGCGGGAATAAGGAAAAGATAAATGTTTGAGATTACAACAGAGAACCCAAAGAAATTTACGATTAAAATTGATACAAACGACGCAAGAAGAGCAATTAGCATTGTTTTGCTTTTGCTATCAAGAGCATCTTCGCTTTTAAAATATTTAAGATATTTAAATCTTTCCTGAGACACACCCGAGATGTTAATAATTAGAAGCGCTAGGACAAAAAAGATAAAAAGCATATGAGACAAAAATCCGACGGTTCCTGTTGTTGCCAGATAATTTAAATATTCGTTATGCGCTTTGTTATACAAGAAATTCCACTCGGAAAGTAAATTATGCTCAGCAGGTCTATATTTATAATAAGCAAAAGCAAAAGTTTCAACGCCAGACCCAAATACCGGATTTGCGCGCCATACATCTATTGCACCCCGCCATACAACATTTCTTATGGCGCCAGAATCAGATCCGCCCAAAGGAATTGTCGGGGCT
>MFOV01000011.1:7969-13178 GCA_001782515.1 Candidatus Levybacteria bacterium RIFCSPLOWO2_01_FULL_39_10
AGCCTTACTCCTGCAAAAAAGCTGACTGCAATTATAACTGCAAAAAGGATCCACACTAATTTATTTTTTAATATTTCAAGATTTTTTCTCCCTATCCACAAATACAATCCTGCAAAAATAAAAAGGGTTGCATAAACCGCTATCATCCCGGACCGCGCCCCCGTATAAAGAAGTGCAAGGTAGAAAAGAACAAATGATACAAAGTAAAAAATAAAAGGAACACTTAAAAGCTTGTCGCCTTTTTTAGGAAGCCTATCAATAGTAAAGGCAAGCGTTATCGGAAGAAGTATTCCTAAATATCCTGCGAGCCAGTTTGGCTGACCAAGGCTCCCAAAAATTCTAACTGTCGGCTGAAAATCATTGGTCCAGCAGTCAACATTTAAAGATCCCCTGAAAATAAGGCAGGTTGGGTCATATCCAAAATGTGAAGGAAGCGCCCACAAAACCACCAGAAGTCCGGATATGATGCCTATTATTAATGAATTTTTAACTACTTTTTTTCCGCTTGGCGCGTTCTCCAGGAAATTTTTGCTAACATGATCTTCATGTGCTGTAAAATTGCTTACGAATGCATAAAACAAAAAAATGTAGGTGAGTATTGAAAGAAATCCACCGTTCCATCTTGAATAATAACCCCAGATTGAAACATGGGTGTCAAGCGATAACACAGTTGATACGCCGTATGCTATTAAGAAAAGAAGAATCGGAATATCCAAAATACTTCGTTTGAAAATAAATTGCCTTGCAATAATCATTTTTGAGAACCAGAACAGTCCAATTAAAATTGCTATGACGAAAGTGAGCCACATTTTGTTAAATTCAAAAAGCTCTGAAGTGTTTCCTGCAAAAACCAATGGAACTAAAAGAAAGAGTGAATAAAAGAGGTATTCTATAGCGCGGCTTGAGAAATTATAAAACTTCATAATGATCATTGTATCAGGCATTATTCGGAGAAACAACATAGTTTTTGCATTAAGATGTCGGGTATTCGCATTTGCTCAACACGCTTGCCTAACTCTGTTGAGATTCTACGCATTTAACCCGCATCGCTAAGAGAAAATCTGCTACAGACAAATTTGAAGATAAACAAATAGAATGCAGATTTTCTGTTGTCTTGCAAATGAAATACCCATCATCTTTTTAAGATTTGAAAATTTGAAAATTCATTAAGAATTTAAAATTGGAAATTAAAAATTAAGCGAAGAGCTGTTTGAGCTGTTGCAAAATTTGAGTGAGATGATAGAATGAATTAAAACTTAAAGCTAAGAACTAAAAGTTTAAAACCACAGCTAAAAACCTTTTAACCATATAGAGTCGAAATTTAGTTTTTACGTCTTAGTTTTAAGTTTATATTTATGTTTAAAAAACTGTTTAGTTTATTTTCCCACGATATAGGTATTGATTTGGGTCCCCGTAGAGCCTTTCTGTTCGCCTTCAGGTACTATTCGTACACGGCTCACAGAGCGGCTTTGACGGGGCGAGCTGATTTTAAAGTAATTCTATGATAATAAATAAATTATTCAGTTTTTTCAGTAATGATATAGGAATAGATTTGGGTACTGCAAACACACTCGTTTGGGTAAAGGGAAAAGGAATAGTAATTAGGGAGCCCTCTGTTGTTGCAATTCACAAAAAGACTAAAAAAATTATCGCAATTGGAACTGAGGCAAAAAATATGCTTGGAAAAACTCCTGAGCCAATAATTACTATTAAGCCTCTTAAATCAGGTGTCATTTCAGACTTTGATGTAACCAGCGCTATGATAGGACGCTTCATACAAAACGTACACGAGACAGGAAGCAATATTCCTGTGAGCCTTGCAAGACCGAGAATTGTAATTGGAATTCCCTCAGCTGTTACTGAGGTCCAGCGTCGCGCGGTTTGGGAGGCAGCACTCTCAGCCGGTGCCCGGGAGGCATATCTTATTGAAGAGCCAATGGCTGCAGCAATCGGTGAGGAAGTGTCTGTCTTTGCGCCGACCGGGAAAATGATTGTTGATATTGGAGGAGGAACAACAGAGATTGCGATAATTTCTCTTGGAGGAATTGTGGTATCCCGTTCACTTAAAATCGCAGGAGATGAGATGGATCAAGCAATCGCGCACTACATTAGACTTAAACATGGACTTTTACTAGGAGACAGGACAGTTGAGGATTTAAAAATAAAATTGGGCACAGCTGTTGAGCGAAAATCAAAACAAGAAACTCAAAAGAGCGAAAAAATAAAAAAAGACGATTTAAAAATAGCGCTTGATAACGCGCCAAAACCTAAAAACAGAAAAGCAAATGAGGCTATGGTAATTGTAAGAGGGCGCGATATCGAATCAGGTCTTCCAAAAAGTTTAAGAGTAACTGAATCTGAAGTGAGAGAAGCTTTGGTGCCGGTTTTATCAAAAATAATTGATGCAATACAAGACGTAATAGTAGAATCGCCTCCTGAGCTCACCTCAGATATTTTGGAAAACGGAGTGCTTCTGACAGGAGGGGCGTCTCAACTCTGGGGACTTGATCAATTAATTGTTGATACAACAAAAATACCTGTAATACGGTCCGACGACCCCTTAACAACAGTTGTCAGGGGAACTGGGAAAGTTTTGGAAGACGACGAGCTTTTAGACAGAGTAAAGGTAATAGGAGGCCTTAGCTAGGAGAGATCGTCCTCGGGTCTTTTAGGAAAATTAACAATGTTACTGTTTGCATCTTGATCTGTCTGATCTGTTGCTTCTTCAGCAATTTTACCTTTTCTGGATGGATGATAATTGAAAGCGGGAAGACCCACCGGAGGCCTGCTTACTAAAAGTAATCCTTGTGAACTCTCTTCATTTGAGACATCAACTATTTTAATAAATTGTTTTACCATTAGCTCAACGGCCTGAGCTCTTGCAAGCGCTCCCCTGTTTGTATAGTCGTCAATTACCTCAAGCTCATGCGAACTTAACTCAATCGATACTCTTATTCTTTCCACTTTGTCGGATTTTAAACAGTAGCGAAACATATGTCAATCTTTGGGGTTGTATCGATAATTTTAAAGTTTTAAAATAGTTAGACTTACTCATGCAAAAGAAAGATAATTTTCTTCCATTTTTCGTAACATTTTTCATATTGTGTTTTGTTTTAATACTTATTGGAAAATCAGGAATTATTAATAGTGCGACTTCATATTTAGGATTTTCGGCGACACCACTGAGAAGTACACTTTTTACCTTTCTTGGTTTTTCAAACATTCAAAACAGTGAAATAGATAATTTAATAACGGAAAATAGAAAACTGAGGCGCCAAATTGTTGAAAGACAGGACCTTGCTCGTGAGAACGAGGATTTAAAAAATCAAATTGGGGTATCAGATTCTAGTCCAACAACATTAATTTTTGCAAAAGTGATAGGAATGCCCTCCTTTGTTCCGGGAGAATCATCACCAGACTATTTAATAATTGGCAAGGGAGAAAAAGCAGATGTTGTGATCGGCGATGTAGTGGTGCTTGAGAATAATATTGTCGGAAGGGTAACAGATGTTTCAAAAAACTATTCAAGGGTAAGACTTTCAATAAGCGATGATAAATCCCACCCCGTCAAAATTTTAAGAGACGAAGCGGAAATCCCAGGAATTATAAAAGGAACAGGCGATGCGTTTATTCTTCAAAACATACCGTTGTCAGAAAAAATAAGTCAAGGAGACATTGTTGTAACAAAAGGAGACTTGGAGGGAAAAGTTCTTGGTTATCCGCCGAATTTAATTATTGGAAAAATTACGTCAATTGAAAAAGAGTCTCAAGAGCTTTTTCAGCAAGCAAATGTTGAAAGTTTCGTTGATTTTGCCGCGCTTACCAATGTTTTTATAATAAAATGAAATATATTATCCCATCAATTTTTATATCAGTAGTACTTGAATCAACTCTAGTCGCACTTCCGGTCACACTTGCTGTTATTGTTTTTGCGGCAATTGTAACTCAGGGCAAATCAATATTTTTGCTTGCATTTATTGCAGGCCTATTACTTGATATATTGGCTCTTCGAACAATTGGAGTTTCGAGTTTGGTATTTGTTGTTTTAATCTTTTTAATTTACCAGTACAGCGGAAAATTTGAAGTCAGAACACTTAACTTTTTTGCGGTATTTATATTTTTTTCAAGTCTTTCATATTTATTTATAATTAACGGAGGAAACATATTTTTAGAGTCTATTCTTCTGACCCTTATTTCGGTTGTTTCATTTTTTATATACAACAAAAGTATAAATAGCAAAAAAGCGCCAAGTTACATCTAATTTATGGATAAAAAATTAGGAGGGATATTCGGCGAATATGTCTCAATAGGAAATATTAAAAGAAAAGGAAATTATTTAAAAGAGAACAGGATGGCGGGATTTAGAACCTATCTGATTTTTTTTGGTTTATTTTTAGTAGTTTTTATTATTCTTCTAAGACTTGTTTTTCTTCAGATTGTCCACGGAAGTTATTACCGTGAACTTTCAGACTCAAACAGAGTAAAAACAATAATCGTCCACGCGCCGCGCGGCATAATCTTTGACAGAGGGAGCAAGCCTCTTGTATTTAACGTTCCGGGATACAGGCAAAATGTCAACGGAGAGACAAAACTAATTTCAGAGGAGAATGCAATAGCGCTTATAGGACGCGGAGGAGAACTTGAAGTGGACTCACTCAGAGAATATCCTTTAAAAGAAGCTGCCTCTCATGTTCTTGGATATTTAGGACAAATTTCAGAAGAAGAGCTCAGGTCACCTTTTTACGAAGATTATCTCCCGGGAGAGATTATCGGAAAAATGGGAGTTGAGGCAAAATACGAGAAACTTCTTAAAGGTGTTGACGGAAAACAACTGGTTGAAGTGGATAGCCGCGGTGTAGTAATCCGAAAACTGGGTGAGACCGATCCTATTTCCGGGAACAATATAAAGCTAACAATTGATTTAAACCTTCAAGAAGCCTCTTATAAGGCGATGGAAAAAGTTGAAAAGGGTGCGGTTGTTGTAACAACGCCAAAGGGCGAGGTACTTGCTCTTATTTCAAAGCCCTCATTTGACGCCAACCTTTTTACAAAAGGGGAATCATATAAAGTTTCTTCCGAATCTGCCTACTTAACGGTTGAAGATATTTTAAATGATAGCGATAATCAGCCGCTTCTCAACCGCGCAGTTTCAGGATCTTATCCGCCCGGCTCTACTTTTAAAATAGTTACAGCGGCAACCGGACTTGAA
>MFOV01000011.1:13212-24586 GCA_001782515.1 Candidatus Levybacteria bacterium RIFCSPLOWO2_01_FULL_39_10
CTAATTGGTTTTTTACGGATTACGGCAGGACTGACGGCGAAGTAAATGTTATAAAAGGGATAAAGCGGTCAAACGATATTTTCTTTTATAAACTTGCCGAGAAAATCGGAATTGACAGACTGTCTCACATGGCAAAAAAATTCTACATAGACAAAGCTCTGGGAATCGATTTATCAGGAGAAACAGCGGGCACAGTTCCTGATAACAGCTGGAAAAAAAAGGTAATAGGGGAGCCTTGGTATTTGGGAGATACATATCATATTGGAATTGGTCAGGGATATCTTTTGGCAACGCCTCTTCTGGTTAATTCCTGGTCGCAAACTATTGCCTCAGGCGGAGATCTTGTGAGACCTTATCTTTTTAAAGATTTAGGAGAAAAAAAACTCGCAAAAGATTTACTTAGCGAAAAAACAGTTAAATTGATTAGGCAAGGTATGGTTGAGTCTTGCGCGCCAGGAGGCGTTGCATATCCATTATTCCAGTTTAAAGTTCCAGCCAAAGGCTGGTCCGCCTCTGGCGGAAAAAATAAAATCGATGGGAAAAATTTTATTCTTGAAAAAGCATCAAAAAGTGCTGAGATGATTAGAATTCCAGTTGCATGTAAAACCGGTACTGCCCAGCACGGTGGAGAAAAAACAAAGCCTCATGCATGGATTACCTTATTTGCGCCTGCTTATGATCCGGAAATTGTTGTAACTGTTTTGGCAGAAGATTCAGGCGAGGGGTCAGCGGTTGCCGCGCCAATTGCAAAAAAGATTTTGGAAGAGTGGTTCTCTGAAAATTAATGAAAGACCGAACATACTTTTTGGGATTTTCCGCATTTCCCGGGATCGGACCGATTAAATTTGAAAAACTCCTAAAAAAATTCGGTTCGGCAAAAAATGCATGGACCGGGACAGGGGAAGAACTGGAACCAATAATTGGGAAAACTCTTTTTCCTAAGTTTGATAAGTTTCGATCAGAGTTTGACCTCGGTAAATACGAAAAAGAGCTTGCGGGTAAAAAAATTTCATATATAACCCTTTCAGATAAAGCCTATCCACCTCTTTTGAAACAAATTCCAAATCCGCCAATTATTCTTTATATAAAAGGGAACACAGCATTAATTCATCCTGAAAAACTTGAGAATTTAAGGATGATTGCAATTGTCGGGACAAGAAAAATTACAAATTACGGGAGGGACGTTACAGAGCTATTTAGTTCGAGTTTAGCACAGTCAGGAATAATAATAGTATCCGGTCTTGCAATAGGAGTAGATGCTAAGGCGCATATTTCCTGTTTGGAGGTAGAAGGAAAAACCATAGCGGTTTTGGGAAACGGAGTGGACCTTCCCTTCCCCTCAAACAATAAAGGTTTGTATGATAGGATTTTAAAAAGCGGAGGAGCAATAATTTCAGAATTTCCGCCGGGTGAACCACCGAGCAAAGGGAGCTTTCCTTCAAGAAACAGAATTATCGCAGGACTCTCTGACGGAGTTTTAGTAACCGAAGGCGCCAAAGACTCAGGAAGTTTGATAACGGCAAATTATGGGTTGGAGTTTGGGCGCAAAGTTTTTGCAGTTCCCGGGCCAATTACAAGTTCACTATCTGCAGCACCGCTTAGGCTTATTGAAAAGGGGGCAAAGCTAGTGGTCAGCCCAGAAGACGTACTTCGCGAGTTAAAAGTTAAAAGTGCAAAGTTAAAAGTTGAAGGAATAATTCGCGGAGATACGAAAGAGGAACAAAAAATAATTCAGCTTTTGGAAAACGAGTCGCTTGGTTTTGATGAAATTGTCCGGCGTTTAAAACTCGATCCATCAAAACTCGCAACAACCCTTTCTCTTATGGAAATGAAGGGAATTATTAAATCAGAAAGCGGTGGTAAATTCTCTCTCAATCTATAGCTTACCACTCATTATCACGCCTTCGGCGGATAATTATTCTTTTGCCTTTTTTATCCAGCTCAACCCAAACAGAGTTTAAAGATTCGATTCTCGCTTCTTTCATCATCTTTTTGTCCAATGTTACACAATAGGAGTGTCCAGTTCTAAAAATTTTTCTAATCATAGTTTGTTATTTTTTACCACTTTTCCTTATTTGTTTCTCGGAACTTCGTCTTGACGCGTCATGACACGTCAAGACACGATAACATAGTAACATTTTATTTAGTACTTGACAAGAATGGTATAGTTTAAAATAAACTGATTTAATAATAATGAAAAACTTAGCCCCGCATGAAACTTACTTTCGCGCAGGTTTACATCCTCGCACCCGCCTGCCAAAGACTGGCACTGTCGGGCAGGTCGCAAGGGCACACATGCGGAGCAAGCAAAAGCTCAAAAATAATTAAATATGAAAAACCTAGTGATAGTGGAATCACCAACTAAGGCGCGGACAATCGGGAGATTTTTGGGAGATGATTATAAAGTTATTGCGTCAATGGGGCATATTTATGATCTTCCCAAATCAAAGTTAGGTGTTGATGTAGAAAATAAATTTGATCCTGAATATGTCTTAATTGAATCAAAGAAAAATATTATAGATGATTTAAAAAAAGAGTCTAAAAAGGCTGAGCGAATAATAATGGCAACAGATCTGGATCGAGAAGGAGAAGCAATTGCGTTTCATATTGCAAAAAATCTTGATAAGAAAAACATCGATCGAATTATTTTCCATGAGATTACTCAGGAAGCAATTGATGAAGCTCTATCAAACCCCAAAAAAATAAATGAAGATCTTGTTGATGCGCAAACCGCGCGAAGAGTTTTAGACAGACTGGTGGGATATAAACTGTCGCCAATTCTGTGGCAGAAAGTGAGGCGCGGTTTGTCAGCTGGGCGAGTGCAGTCTGTTGCACTCAGACTCATTGTTGAGCGGGAGCGGGAAATTGAAAAATTTAAAAAAGAACCGTTTTATACGATAAGTGTAGAATTAGCTCGGGGTCCTGTTTCGCTTCACCCCCGCCCGACATCCTCGTCTGCTTCGCAGACTGCGGGTGCTCGTCGGGGCCCCTCCACGCCTGTCAAGCAGGCGAACTCCTTCGTCCGTTCCCCCGCGCTCACCACCCCCCTGACAACCATATTCGAACTCATAAAAATAAAAGGAGAAAACATTGAGGAGACGCGAAAAATTGAACTTTATGACGGTGAATATAAATACACCCTCACTTCGATAACAACTGGGGAGAGAGCAAAAGAAATTGAGGATGATTTAAAAAGTAAAAATTTTGTGGTTTCAGATGTCTCAAAAAAAGAAATTAGACGGATCCCACCGCCACCTTATACAACGTCAACCCTTCAGCAGGACGGGGCAAGAAGGATGGGGCTTTCGGGGCGGCGGACCATGCAGCTTGCCCAAAAATTATATGAAGAGGGATATATTACATATCACAGAACCGATTCTGTCTCAATTTCTCAAAGTGCCAGAAAGCAGATGAGTGAATACGTAAAAAAAGAATTCGGCGAAAAATATTTGTCACCTAAAGAAAGATTCTATAAAACTGTGTCAAAAACCGCGCAGGAAGCGCATGAAGCAATAAGACCTGCAAGAGTCGGAGTAGGAAGCTCTGAAATCGGAAGTCGGTTGGGCGGACAGTTTGCAAAACTTTATGAAATGATATGGAGACGGGCGGTAGCAACACAAATGGCAGATGCTTTGATTGAATCAACCAATGTTACAGTTGACGTTAGTGACAGTGTTTATACACTGCGAACCAAAGGATCTGTACTATTATTCGAGGGTTTCTTGAAAATCAATCCCTATGCGCTTGAGGATAAGCGTTTACCCGAATTCATTGCAAACGAGCATTTGAATTTTGTGAGCTCTTCTTTTGAAGAACATGAAACTCTCCCTCCGCCCAGATACAACGATGCATCAATAATAAAAACTTTGGAGGAAAAAGGAATAGGCCGTCCCTCAACTTACGCAACAATAATCTCAACAATTGAGGGGCGCGCATACATTGAAAGAGTGGAAAACCGATTTAAGCCAACATATGTGGGGCTGGCTGTAAATGATTTTCTGGTAAAAAATTTTGAGGACATTGATGATATTCCCTTTACTGCTGAGATGGAGGACGAGCTTGATCTTATTGCGGATGGAAAAAAACAATGGGAGCCTGTGATTGCGGATTTTTATAAGCCTTTTGAGGTCACTTTGGATAAGGTTAAGGACGCAAAAAGAGTTAAAATTGAGACTGAAAAAACAGGAGAGAAATGCCCCGAGTGTGGGCAGGGGGATGTTGTCATCAGAACAGTAAGATTCGGAAAGTTCCTGTCATGCTCCAGGTTTCCCGACTGCAAATTTACCAAGCCATATGTTGAGAAAATAAATATGAAATGCCCTAAAGATGGAGGAGATGTTGTAATCAAAAAAACCAGAAAAGGAAGAAGATTTTACGGATGTTCAAATTATCCTGCCTGTGACTTCGCAGCTTGGCGACTTGCTGATATTAAAAAGGAACAAGAATCTGTACCCTAGCCTTCCAAGGAGAGACCCTGGAAAGTTAATTAATACTTGCAACAATTGTATCAAATACAGCTTCGTTTATAATTTCTCCTGAGCTCTCTATAAGAATTGCGCCGCCACTTTTATCTCGCAAAAAAACATAGAGCGTTGGAATACCTTGTCCCAGTCCTTCATTGAGTTTTCCATACATTTTTATTCCTCCCGCAGTTCCAGTCTGTCCGGGAGATAGGTCTTTTTCAACCCGGTCAGTCAAATTGTTTCTCGCAGCTTCAACTGCCTGCTCATAGTTTGAATTGGCACCAGTAAGCCTTGCGTCAATATTTATTCCGGCCTCTGACAGCTCTTTATTTCCATCTTTAAAAACAACAAAATAACCCTTTTCTCTCTCCTCAGCCGTGTATCCTGGAGGATAGTCAAAACTTATTTTGTCGGTTTTAAGATTAGACCACTGTCCAAGCTCGGGAGCTGATATTATCTGTCCTTCTTCAATTGCAGGAGAAATTTGATTGCCTCTTGAAAAATAGATTAAAACAATTAGACCTAAGATTATTATAAATATTGTAATGACAAAAAAGACAATATATTTTTTTCTACCTCGAACTTGTTTATTGTTGGAAAAATCTTGAATCATCGGATTCTTTTAATTGATTTGATAATATCATCAATCTCAGCAAGAATTTGAGAGTCTGAATTTGCAGGCACCTGTGCGATAATTATCCCATAAGTAGTTGGTGTTAAAAAATCCCAACCAATCTCTTCACAATAAATATAAAAAGTTTGTTCACCTGCCTCATTTTTTGATTTTCTGTAAAGCTCAGAACCCGCTTCAAATTCTTGGTACTGCCTTCCTCGAAGGTCAATATAAACTTCCCCCTCAGGGGCAAAATCATCGTCATAAATACAGGTTTCATTATCAGTCTTCCTTTGCTCAATTATCAGCCTATGGTTATTTCTTGTTAAAAATATTCTTACAAACTGCCCACTGTCACTTCTTTGATTTTGAAGTGTATAGCCTGACGGATAGGTAACTGAAAATCCCGGAAAATCAAGTCCGAGCAATTTATCACTTTTAAATGTTTTGAAATCCTGGCTCTGTCCATCTGAATCTTCTGACGGGGGAATCAGTTCCGGCGAGGAGGTTATGTTTGGCTGGGGAGTGGGAGTAGATGTTAATATAGCGCCTTCCGGAGTTTCTTGTTCGGAGTCCCCGGAAGACATAAACATCAGCAACAATAAAAATAAAATAACAAAGAAAAATATTATTACTGTGGCAATAACCGGTTTGGATTTAAGTTTTGATTTTGGGCTCAATTGTTGATTTTTTGAAGCTGCAGCAGGCGGAGAAGGTTTATTGTTTACATTTTGAGGATTTTGGACATTTGACATGTTTGAACTTACATTTTGGGAAGCTGGCTTTTTATTCTGCGGAATACTGTTTTGTTCGGGTTTTTGATTTTTGTCATTCATACCTAAAATTAGTATTTCAGAGTGGAGAAATTGTGTCAATGGTTCGGCAAGGCTCACCATGAGCGTTCATTGTTTGAGTTTAGATTTTACTCGGGGCACGGGGCAAACTCACAGCTTGGTCCGACACGGCCCACATAGCTTCCGTCAGGACACAACTTTGCGTCCTGCGTGCAGAAAACTTCATCATTCTGCTGTGGTGTAGGGGTAGGGATTGGCGTTAGAGGTGGATTGTTTCCCCGGGCGCTCTTGAAATTATTGCCATTAATAAAAAAATAGCTGAATACTAGAAGTACTATTCCAAAAATCAGAAATAGAACAAGGGACAAGTGAAGCTTATCGGAGTAATGGTGTGCACCGTGCCAGCTGTTGCGATTGTCTTCCATTTATATAAAAAGCACCAAAAGTACAAGACCCGCAAGTGCAGCAACCTGGCTGATAATTCCCCAGGGTTTGTCAAGGCGGTTATCGAATTTTTTCTGAAAACGGTAAAACCATTGAAAAATAGGCGGATTTTTTACTTTGAAAAAAGTATAAGGAGAGGCTGCCCAATCAAAAAACTGCGCTGCAAATACAACAATATATGCGTATAGTAAATCGGTCTGGGGAAACAGAAAAACAATAAGAAGAAATGTAAGAATATAACTAAACCCCACATCAATCATAGCTCCTGATAAAAATTCCTGATTAGTTTTTTCTTTTCTATTGGTTCCCGGGTCCCAATGGGGAAAAAGATCAGCAACAACATGTGAAGCAAGTGCGAGGGGGATTGCAATAACGGGATTTGGGATGCTCGCTGCTATAACTGTTCCTATTACTGCGTGTCCTGTAGCCGTCATAATTTATAAGTGGTTCAAAGCTAAATATAAAATTTGGCTGTCTTTTAGCATAAACCCATATGAAAACATTGTCAAGCGCAGCCCCGTTAGATATTGTTTTTATTTTATTTTATAATTAAGTCTTGAAAGGATTTATATGACAGGGAAAAAAGTTAATAACAATTTATCTAACGGGGTAAAAAAACTCAAACCAATTGAACTCAGAAATAGACCACCAACTAAGGGGGAGCTTAAAAAAATTAAGAAAAACCCGATCTATATCATAATTGATAATGTTTTGGATACCTATAACATTGGAGCTATTTTCAGGCTCGCTGATGCCACTGCCTGCGAAAAAGTAATACTTTGCGGAGATACAGAAATCCCTCCCAACACCAAGATAAAAAGAGCGTCAATTAATACCACTGAGTGGGTTGAATGGAGCTATGCTCCGACTGCGGTCGAAGCACTCCAAAAATTAAAAATTAAAAATGAAAAATTAAAAATTGTTGCTATCGAACAAGACCCTCGTTCGGTTCCCTATACTAATATCGAATATAGTTTTCCGTTGGCTTTGGTAGTAGGGCATGAAACAAGGGGAATTAGTAAAGATGCACTCGATGTTTCAGATGCAATAGTTGAACTCCCGATGTTTGGAATTAATAACAGTATGAATGTAATGGTAAGCTTGGGGATTGTTTTATATAAAACAATTGAGAAGCTTGCTCCAAGTGAAGCCGAAGGATAATAGCAAGTCTTGGGATAATATTATTCTTCAGTCCAGTCAACTCCGCCGGATGCTTCAATCAAAAAATCATTTCTTCCCCAATATTCTTTTTCAAGAATTTTATTCGTTCTATTACCAATAAAAAAGTTAAATGTATTATTTCTCTCATCGAAGCTTATAAGAACTCCATTATTTTCACGAAGAAGTCTTAATCGATGCGGTAAAACAAAATTTCTAATATGATCAGTAATTTTAATTTTTTGTTCGTCTCCTTCCTCTACAGCGAGCACATAAGCTTTTTCGACACCATGCAATTCTTCAAATGTCCTATCCAATGTTTTGTAAATTTCTTCTCCTTCAATCTCATCAGGAGCGCCTATTAGGTTTAAAATATGACTGGATGTTTTGCCGTTTCCAGTGTTTGCCAAGATATCCAGGTTGGTAACAAAAGTTTCAGGTGGAATTTTACTGTCACTTCTTGAAGCGCTACTTTCAGCTGTAATTATAATTCTATTTTGTGAATAATCATGGAGCTGCTCATCGGGATGTTTTATCAGTTTCACACTTATACCCGTTTCCGGATTGAAATATCTAAGCTCAAGAAGATCATATAGGTGAATTGCTCTATTTCTTTTAAGTTCAGCTTTAATTTCTTTTGAATCCCTGTCTTGTTTGTCATGATAATAGTCCAAATGCTGCCCAATTACATATAACTTATCTACTATTTCCATAGATGCCTCAATTGCTAGAGTTTCTGAATATGTTAGGAGTTCTGCCTCATCGATTCGAATTATTTCTGGTGCGCATTCAATATTCATGGCCAATATATTAACACATTAAGCCTAGATATTTCACCCTTTATAAACTATAATTCATTCTTGTAGTTAATCCCGTTAGAAATCTGCGGGATTTAAGTTTTTTTATGAAGATATTTAACAAGTTTTCTAACGGGATGGAAAAAACAACAAATTATCAAAAACATAATACGAGAAATTTTATTGGGAAGCTTTTTGTTAATAATTTTTTAAATAGTGTAGTTAAAACAATCCGGCCTTTAAATATTGAATCTGTCCTTGATGTTGGCTGCGGTGAGGGGTTTACCTTGGCACGACTCCAATCTGAAAAAATCGGGAAAGCTTATGAGGGGATTGAATACGATGATAGTGCTATCCAGCTCGCTAAAAAGCTATATCCGCGTTTGATGATTACAAAGGGAGACATCTACCGCCTCCCATATAAAAATAATTCTTTTGATTTGGTCATAGCAACTGAGGTTTTGGAGCATTTGGAAAATCCCAAAAAAGCCTATAAAGAACTTGTTCGTGTTTCAAAAAAATATATTTTGCTCTCAGTTCCAAACGAGCCGTTTTTCACAATTCAGCGAATTGGAAGGCTTCAAAATATAAAACATTTAGGAGCTCACCCCGAACATATCCAACACTGGACAATTCCCGCATTTACTAAGTTCGTAAAAATTAAAGGAGTCAGAATTGTTACTCGCAAATTTCCAATTCCCTGGACCATGGTCGTATTGAAGAAAGTAAAGGTGTGAAGCCAAAACACCCGGAGGGTGTAGGTTTAAGATTTAATGCTTGACAGATTTTGCATTGAGTGATATAGATTTATATAGAGCATGAGTTTATCTGAATTTCCACATTATCAGCCTGATCAGGTTGCAGCGCGAAGGAGAGCGGATGCAATCGCAAGAAAAAGAAGAGCGGAAGCAAGAGCTATTAGGTTAGAACGCGCACTTAAGGAGGCTGGAAGAACCATAGAGGAGGTTGGAATTAATTCCGACAGAGACGCAGCAAGGTTTGTTTCGGTTCATGGCAGAAATAATGGTCATGAAAAAAGGCCAGTTGTTGATGAGTCAATTGCACTTATTGAAGATTCACAAGGGCCTGAAGATAGATTAGACGCTGCCGTAGAAGATGTACCAGTTGATGATGAAATTGAACATATAATATTTGAAGATCCTTCAGGTGGAGAAACTGATATTTTTGCCGCAGCTGGAATTGATCCAATGGCAAGTACCTCTATCCATCGTCCTATATTTGCAGGATATGAGGATTTTGATAAAAGGCTAATGAGTCGTGAAGATCGAATAGCAGAAAGAGAATATTTACAAGAAGCATGGGGAAGCTATGCATCTACCCATGAAGATCAAGAGCATTAATACTAACTAGAACCTCCTTGACCCCACTAATTTTGCCGTTTTTTGCTTTTCTCCTTTATCCTGAATGAAACTGAAGGGTTGACTTTGTTTCGATCCGAGCTTATAATAACTCTACTTATGTAAAGACGATTCGCCAAAGACGAACGGTTTTGACCCCGCCTCTGGCGGGATTTGTAGTCTTTAGGAGTAAGTTTGGCTCTTTGATAATTAAAAAACAGCACAAATTCACCCCATTAAATAAAAAACTATTTAACGGGGTAAACTATTCAATTTAAGCGATTGAATAGTGGTAGGAAGTCCCGCATTTTGCGGGACAACAACTAACAACTAACTGCTAACATCTAATTTTTTAGTAGTCAGCAGTCAGAAGTTAGTATTTGAAATTACGTTTTCGTAATTTCTTTGAGAGTTTGATCCTGGCTCAGGATGAACGCTGGCGGCGTGCCTTAAGCATGCAAGTCGAATGGCTTGTGCTTTGCACAAGAATTTTCAAGTAACAATTCTCAATTTTCATTGAATTTTCATTTGTTTAATTTTTAAAATTTAAAACATTTGAATTTCATTAGAAATTGGAAATTAGAAATTGGTAATTCTCGCGCAAAGCGCGAGCAATGGCAGACGGGTGAGTAACGCGTGGGAATCTACCTCTGGGGGGAACATAGCCGTCCGAAAGGATGGGTAATATTCCATAGCCTCAAGGCAGAGCCTTGATGGCAATGACTAACAACTAAGACGGCTAACAAAGTTAGCCTCTAATAACTAACGAATTCGTTAGAAGTTAGTAGTTAGAAGTTTGTTGTCCTCAAAGCTTTGCTTTGAGTAAAGGACTTAACGGTCCGCCGAGAGAGGAGCCTGCGTCCTATCAGCTTGTTGGCGGGGTAAAGGCCCACCAAGGCTATGACGGGTAGCTGGACTGAGAGGTCGATCAGCCACAACTGCACTGAAACACGGGCAGTACACCTACGGGTGGCAGCAACTGGGAATATTGCGCAATGGGGGAAACCCTGACGCAGCGACGCCGCGTGAAGGAAGAAGGCCTAAGGGTCGTAAACTTCTTTTGCTAAGCCGTTCACAGCTTAGAGAATAAGCCTCTACTAACTACGTGGCCCATTAAATTGGGTTTGGCGCGTAGTATAAATTTCACTATATGCTGGAAAATTTTGTTAATGCTTATCTACCTACAAGGTAAAAATGATAAGCCAAACCCATCCCGCACAACTTTGCTTTTCGCCTTAGATCGTTTGATCTGCGGCTCAAAGAGCAGTTTAACGGGACAAGAAAAAACTTCGAGACTAGTATAAGGGTTACAAAACAATCAGCAGGAAACCATCTTTCGCATAAAGCTTCAGATGGGATCCTCAGAGACTATACGTGAAACTTTGTTTGAAAAAACATTGAAGATATAGTCCATGTTCGGAACGTTAATTTAACGGGCCGGGCCAGCCCCGTTAGAAATCTGGTTGAGAAATCAGGTTTTTATTCGGAGCTGAAGTCCTTTTAGGATTGGTTCAATTTAATGAACACATTTCTAACGGGGCCAGAAGTCTCGGTAATACGTAGGAGGCAAGCGTTATCCGGATTCATTGGGCGTAAAGAGTGCGTAGGCGGCATAGCGTGTCGTATCTTAAATACCAAGGCTTAACCTTGGAGGTGGATACGAAACTACTATGCTTGAGGGTTGACAGGGATGCTAGAACAGTTAGTGTAGCAGTGAAATGCGTTGATATTAACTGGAATACCAAAG
>MFOV01000012.1:0-5822 GCA_001782515.1 Candidatus Levybacteria bacterium RIFCSPLOWO2_01_FULL_39_10
TTATTACGATGCACGCATTTGCGATCCCCTGCGCGTCTTTCTCCCATACTTTTGCCATTGATTGAAAGTCGCGATTTCTGAAATACTCCACAACCGCGATTATTATCGACGGAATCGAGAGAATCGCCAGAATATTTGCCACTGATTCAAGCATATTTCACCTCCTGTTTTGTCCAGAAAGGGTTCACTTCCTGGACATCAACATTGAGAATTGACCGATGTGACGCGATAAATTGATCATCTTTGAATTTCACAACTCCTTTGAGTGTTTGATTGTGGAGAATGTAATGAACTGTTGAAGCATTCCATTTTGGTGAAGCACCAACTGTGGGTTTGTGCATCTCATTGAGTAGTTCTGCTATACTTCTGTAAGACTTAGTGTTTCGACCTCGTCCTCTCAACTCTCGAATCAGCTTGTATGTTTTGAGTCCTTCGTCGTCCACAGTCAGACCATTCTTACCTGCTTTGAAGCCTACAGGCGGTCTGCCGATATGCTTACCTCCTTGTGCGATGTTTTTGAGAGTGTCACGGGTTCTTTCTGCTATCGTGTCTCGTTCCCATTGAGCAACAGTACCCAGAAGGTTGAGTACCAATCGCCCGTTTGCTGTATGAGTGTTGAATGATTCAGTGACGCTTGTAAATGCTAAGCCTTGCTTCTCAAGAAGCTCCACAAAGTCGATAAGGTGCTTCAGACGCCTGGTAAGTCGATCAATCTTGTACACCAGAAGGGAAGTGTAGTCTGATTCTTTTATATCTTCGAAGAATTCCTGGAGTGCGGGTCTTTGAATGTTAGTAGCTGAGTAGCCTCTGTCCTCATAAATCTTGCAGAGTTCCCATCCCTGGGACTTTGCAAAAGCTCTGATGGAGTCTGCTTGCATTTTCAGACTTGCCCCATCTTGAGCTTGCTCCTCTGTAGAAACTCGTATGTAGCCTACAACTCGCTGGTTCATATCGTTATTTATTTCGTGACTCTTTGTCTCACCATAAAGTATCACTTACAGGTTTCGATGTCAAGGACTCAGTAAGTTAATACATTTGAGACATAATGAAATTTCATTTTGACCTGAAAGTTTTACCTTCAAGTTCCCAAATTCTGCAGGGTGATCTTTCAAACGATTTGATAAATACACATTACTGAAAATTTCACGCCAGTTGTCCAAAAAGATCTTCGAATAATCGACAATTTCTTCACTGATTCCCGTCTTACCACAGACATCGCACTTTCTTTGAGAATTTTCATCATAACCACGCACTTCAGCTTTTCTTCTTGCTTTGAATTCTTTATTACTCTCTAAGATCGATGGGATCTCTGCAGCCGATTTGAATTCCATCTCTGGTACAACTTCTCTCTCATTCTCAACTGTCTTTGAGAAGTAAGACTTCAAGTTCGAGATTCTTTGACCATTCTCAATCACTTGCTTGATTGAGTGGGCTGCGTGTAAAAGATCTTTATTCTGGTACTTCTCAATGACTCGGATCAAGAACTCGTCATTCAACTGAGGTAATAATTCCCTTATCTGTAAAATCAATTCCTGATGATCATTACTTATCTGATTATTACTTGACTGATTGATACTCATAGCCTTGTTCGAGGCAGATTGAGAGCCTCGTATGAGGCTGATTGAGGGGCTCATTTGAGGCTCTTTGATAGAGTCATTCTGCCTTGTATGAGATAGATTGACTTTATCATTCTGCCTTGTACGAGGCTGATTGACGTTTGCGTTCTTTCTCTCGATAAAACGATAAAGATCGTATCTGTTTGTGCCACCAAAACCCTTCTTCTTCCAATCGCGTATCAATCCTTTGCCCCTGAGACGATCAAGCCACTTCTTCACAGTTGAAATTGAGTTCTCAGAATACCCCATTTCGATTGCAATTCTCTTGTGACCAGGGAACACATTCTCGCCATAAGAGAGAAGAATATTGTACAAAGCCTTCTCTTGAGGTTTCAACTTCGCCGATCTTACTACCCGTTCGGATGTTATGACGGGGTAGTCTTGCTGTTGTGTTTTACTCGTTTTGGTATCCTTCATCATTGATCCTTTCTTTGATCAGATCGCTATACTTCCTCATTACTGCTTCGTGTATTGCTTCTGACAACTCATTCGAAGTTGGGTAAAAGTAAAAAAACTGTTGCCCATTCCCCAATTTACGTGTGGGGTAGCTCAATCTGATTCCTCCATCCTCTTTCGAAATAATACCGATTGAATCCAATTTGAGACCTGCATACACACAAGATGCAAAGCCGATAAGACCGCCGACCTGTGATAGCCTCTGAAGAAAGAGGATCTTTACTTCGGAGACTACAGACTGATCTGAGCTACTGCCGTGCTGCATATCAACTCCTTTCTTACAAGTTCACTAAGTGAGAAAACTGATCGATAAAACCACGCCCATTGACCTGACTTTATGCCTGGTGATTCTTTCTGAAGCGTGTATATCGAGGGAATTTCTTGAGGCAGTACCGAAGGGATCAAATCCGATAAAACACAATACTCATAGAACTCGTGAAGGGCGCGTACAAACCGAGATAGAAAGAGTGGGAAGTTTTCAGGAGTAAGATTGTCTGTTACTTTGAAATTGTCGCTGATCATAGTTCAATAAAATTCGATAAAAAAATCACCTCTCTTGCTGACTCTCTACTGAGAATCTGCTAAATAAGGTGATCAACTATGATCTCCAAACTAAATATACTGAATTTCTGTGCTCCTTGTCAACTACCTCTGGTAATTGCTCTCATTCTTCTGAGAATTTCATCAATCTCCTCTGGGCTTTTGGGCATAGGTGGTATCTCAAACTTTTCTTTCGGGGCATCATAACCCTTCCACTTACCCACAAGACTCACCCCAGTAAGTGCAATTCCATCGCCATCCTTCGGTTTTGTGATTATCTGCTTGAGCCTCTTTGCAAGGAATTGACCAGAGAGTCCAGCTTGATCGATCGCAGCCTCAATCTCACGGATTATGTTATCGTTCGTTATCAATCTGTGACCCGCAAGTCGTGAGTATTCTCCTCCATCACCATATCCTGCAATACAAGCAGCTCTGGTAGCATTCCCACCATTTCGAACATACTCTTTGATGAACTTGCGTTTTCTCAGATCCAACATATAAATCACAGGGAGAGAACGGGAGAAGGGAGCACCTACATTTTACTAAACTTTACCTCTTTTTCGGTATAAAGGCTGCAAAGTATTGTCCTTCTTTGAGGTTGAGACCGCGCTGTGTCTTTTTGCCCGATCTACGCTTTGTATTTCTTTTTACCTTTTGCTTCATCAAATTCCTCCTTCCTTGATTGTAGCTTACCGATGGTAATAAAAGAAAATGTTCCGACTGATAATGTTGCCAGATTGAGAAATACCCCACGTTTGATAACCCAGTCTGACTTTGCTTGATCAATTTGCATTTCTTTTGAGCTGTAAAAGTATTTATCGTACTTGTCCATCACTTTACCGCCTGGATTTTTCTCTATCTGATCAAGTCTCTGAAAAGTATCAAAAGTGAAGTATGCACAAAGAATAACTGTTATCAAAACGATTATCGCTTGAATGCTTCTCATAAAATAAAAATGGCAGCTCGGATCTTCTCCTCAAGCTGCCTTCGGTGTGCCGTCAGGCTGAGACATACTGTCTTCACAGAGCATATCACAAAACGCATCACTCGACAAGCTGTCCGAAGACATAGAGTCACATTTTATGTACTTTTGGTAAGTATGGCATACGAAAAGGTGGTGCAAAAGTTCGGGTTACGACTTGCAAAACTTCGAAATGAGTCTGGATTGACTCAAGAAGAATTGGCATTCAAAGCAGGAGTTGATCGCACCTACATATCACTTCTCGAAAGAGGGTTGCGTAATCCAACCCTGAAGCGACTCTGGAAGATCTCCAGGGTCTTGAAGATGAGTCTTCCTGACTTAGTGAAATTCTGAGTTACTGAAGAAGCGGGGTAATCAACTTTTCAACTCGTTCATAGAACTGAGCCATTCCTTCAATGTTGGCAAGAGTAACCAGACCACCCCAGGCAGCTTGAAGAACTGCTTTTACTGGACTCGGTTTTGCAAGCTGACTCTTGATTGTGTCAATGTCTGCCAGGTAATTGATCTTTTCGTCGTCGGTAACCGACGCATTTTTTCTTACTTCCTCACTCAGAAGGTCAAGGTTGTTGTAAAGGTCGTTATACTCATTTCGGACAAAGTTATTATCACCTATGACGGTGACTCCCTGGACGTTGGTCACGTTGATACCAGTAACCCAGCTTGACTTTTGAAACATTGAAGCTCCCTCGAAATGGTTGATTCCTTTATCCGAAATCGTGTAATAAAGCTGTTTACCCCTCATCGGTTTTGATTTATTGCTCTTGTAGTCCCAACCATCAAAGGTGTAATTCTCGCTTTCTTTCTTGATAAAACCAGTCTGGATGAGGTAGAGAAAGTTGCTTATTATGTCTTCTGTTTTATATCCCTGTTCTTGAAGTTCGTGCTGAACCATCGCATCTGTTACCTTTACCAGGTTGATGCCGTGGGCTTTCTTGTAAGTATCATAAAGGTACTTCAGGATTTTTTCTCTGATCTCGTCGTTCGGATTCTTCATACGTCAAAGTGTGCATATTGTATCCGATTTATGGCTCTAAAACTATATCAGCCCGTCTTGCCGACCGCCTCAACGTAATCCTTTGTCAGCTTTTCAAACTCGTCCTTCATATCGACCTCGAATGTATTCTGCCAATGATCGACTACAATTCCGTAAAAGTGAAAGGCTGTAACCAATGATTCCTCAACCCACTTCTCGCTTTGACCAGTCTGGATTGTGAAGTCTTGCTCATCTGGCGAACTCACATAATCATTGGCGGTTCTCGGAGCTGAATGTACCAGGTTGGAATGCAGACCATACACAGTTTCATAAATCGACAGGAGATTCACGTCTTGAGCCATTCTCCTGATTGACTTATCAGACCACCCGAAGCGTCGATCAAATTTATATTCTTTCTGTATTTCGTCCGCCGTTCTCATCAACTCATCGATTCCCCCTTCGGGTGCAGCCTCGGTCAGTAAGGATTTATATTCTTCGTTCTTGATCGCGTAATCATACATTCTCTTTCGAAGAATCCAGTCATAATTGAGGAATCGTTTTGCTCGATATTCTGAATTCTCTTTCTTGATATATGCAACTGTAACTGCAAGCTCAAACAATGTCCTCACAAGCATCGCTGCATCCTGACCGAACCCACGTTCACAAAGAATAAGCACTGCCTCGTGAGTTTTATGTCCTTTACCCAATGCGAAACTTACTACACCTTTTACTGCAGACATTCCGAGATTCATCTTTTGCCACTTCGATTCAACCAATTTTCTCAGTTCCTCATTGAAGTGAAAAAGAGTAGAGTACTTGTCTCTGATCCAGGATGTATTACGATCTGTAGTCATAGCTTGTCAAATTCATCAATTATCTGTTGCCTCGGATTCTGGTAGAGTACTCCCACCTCGACATCAATTTGAGTCTGATCATTTTTTCTGATCTCGCCTTCGAGATAATTTACCAGGTCTTGATACAACGTGAGCACATCTATACTGACGTGACCTGCTCCAGTCACGTGTCCCTGACCGATCATAGAAATTCCCCAACCAACTTCCTTAGATTGATACTTCGCGTGCTGCATCAGATCATTGTGAGTCAGCGCGTGACGGAATAAATCCCAGGTCAGATGCGGTGAGGGTACATTCAAATCTTGTCCGAGGAACTCTTGAGGAGACTTGCCGACAACGTGCGATAGCGATTCAACAACTGGCATCATCAACCTTATCCCTGCCCAGAACCCGACTCCGCG
>MFOV01000012.1:5831-43214 GCA_001782515.1 Candidatus Levybacteria bacterium RIFCSPLOWO2_01_FULL_39_10
CGGGTCTGCTGCATACTTCTCCTGGAGTAGTTGATAGTAAATCCCGACCTCGTTTTGCAGCCTGCTCAATGCTCCACTGAAGAACTCAACCTTCGTCATTCTTGTCGTTTCGAACCTTGCCCCTCTAGGTGACTGTTTCATTATGTTTCTCCTCCCTGGATTGCCGTATTGTATCTTGATTCTCACTCAGCAAAAACACCTGAAAGTAAATTGTACCTCCTTCTGTTGTGAGATTTCTTGCTTTGAGCTTACCTTCTCGTACCATCTTTCTTACTGTTGAAGAATGAATTTTCAACTTATCCTGAATTTGCCAGCTCGCGTACCAACTATCCCGATCACGACAGATGTTCCGAGGTACTACACCATTCTCAATATTTCGCTGACAATCAAGACACTTCTGACCATCCAGATCCCACCAACCATCTTTGCCTGAAATCATCTTGTGACAGATTATGCAGTTGTAGGTACTTCCGTCTTCTTCAAGGTGAAATCCTTTTGGCTCGTCCTTGAGTCTTTGTTTACGAAGTCTTTCTCTATGTTCGCACTTCAGTAAAACCTCAAAAAGGTTCAGAAGTCTCTGTGCCGAGTCAAGAGCTTCGACATCTGATTTGAATTCCTTACCATACTGCTCTTTGTAAATTTTTTTGAATTCTTCGAGTGCTTTTGGTGTTACTGTAGCCATAAAACTATGACAACCCTTGTGGGCAGGGGTTTTGTGCGGCAATTAGTAAAAATTTTGCAGGAAAAGTAATCCTACCCGATGCACGGGATATTGTAACAAATCCGTCTTCCATGGGTTGTCGTAATGCCTCCAAAACATGACGGGGAAACTCTGCAAACTCGTCCAAAAATAATACACCACGGTGCGCAAGAGATATTTCGCCGGGCTTTGGAATATTTCCTCCACCAATCAGCCCAATATGTGAAGTTGTGTGATGTGGAGAGCGAAAAGGCCGCTTTATGAAAAGCTCTTCTTTGTCCAAAAGTCCTGAGATGCTATAGATTTTCGTTATTTCAATTGCTTCATCAAAGGTGGGCTTAGGAAGAATTGACGGAAGAGTGCGTGCCAAAAGCGTTTTTCCGGCACCGGGCGGGCCTTTAAACAAAACATTATGTCCTCCGGCAGCCGAGATTTCAAGTGCTCTTTTCGCCTGTTCCTGGCCTTTTATATCTTTCATATCAAATTCAAAATCTTCATGAGAAATCGCATCCATCGATGTTGATTTTTGTTTTTTAATAAGTGATGCGCCAGCTAGATGATTCAAAAGTTCGTGCAAAGAAGAAACAGGCAGAATATCAATTCCTTTAATGATTGCAGCTTCTTTTGCATTTTGGTGAGGAAGGAAAAAAGACGTCAATTTTTTTTCTTTTGCTAAGATTGCTTGAGACAAAGCGCCTGATGTACGGCGAAGTTTTCCCTCCAACGAGAGTTCTCCCATGAATAAAAAAAATCCAATTTTTGCTCTAACCTGTTCGGAAGCCAAAAGTATTCCAAGAGCAATAGGAAGATCATATAAAGCGCCTTCTTTTGGAAGATCAGCAGGCGCAAGGTTTACAGTTATTCGCTTTGCCGGGAATTCTGCTCCGGTATTTTTAAGAGCAGATCTCACTCTTTCTTTTGCTTCCTCGACTGCTTTATCAGGAAGCCCAACTATTGTAAAACTAGGTAAACCTTGAGATGCGATATCTACTTCTACTTCCACAGGAATTGCATTTAGTCCAACAATTGCAGATGAATTAACCTTCGCAAGCATACTATTATAATAACATTTTAGAAAATGATTGCTGTTGTAGTATAATTTTACCCTTATGAGTGTTGAAAGAAGATCAGTGCAAGTGTTTAATGTGGAAACCAGAATACAAAATGATTCAATAGCATTATATGTTATTAATAGAAGCGGGGGTGAATCAATAGATGAATTGCCCTTTGAAGTTGGAAAGGAATTAACTGCAGTAGATTCCGTACAAGCAAATCTCTCTACAAAAATAAAACTGCTTGCTTATCGATTCTGGTATCAAGATGGAAAGTTTAGTCTTATAAAAGAATATCTTGGAGAAACTGAAGGACCAAAGTTAGATGATTTGACAGATAGTGTAATGATGGACGAGGCTGATTTAGCCGAATTATACAGGAAAATTGATTATTTAGTAGAAATTGCTGATGAGTTAATGCCTGTCGGAAAAAGGAATATTTTCAGATATAAATCAATTTTTGAGCAGGTGAGAAGAGCAGTTGGGGCTGGATTTACTCCAGAAGAGATAATGTCTGAAAAAGATAGGATTTTGAAAAATAGCATAAATCAGGCAGAGCAATTTCGAGTAAAAGAGCGCATAGGAATAATGAGAAGAGCAGGAGTCAGCGATAGAGGAATCTCAGAAAAACTCGGCATAAATCTTGTTGAGGTTAGGAAAGCAACGTTCGAGCTAATAAGCATGAGAGAAATATCTCCTGGTATTAGAACAAGAGGGAAAAATTTAGAATTCGAAGCTTTTTGTGATCAAGTTAAGTCTCTTCGTTCACATTCGTATACTAACGTCGAAATTGCTGATGAACTAAGCTGCTCAGTAAGGAAAGTGAACAGAGCTATTAGAAGGCTTATTATGAGAAATGAAGTTGAACCAAGATTCAGAAGCAGGAGACAGATTAGAAGAAAAAGAGAAGCAATAAGAATTCAAAACCAAATTGCAGAACTTTGGAATAATACAGATTTAACTGGGCAGCAAATTGCAGCAATGCTTGGAATCTCAATGGACTCATTACGCTATAATTTATGGGTTCTACATGGAACAGGAAAAGCTGTTAAAAAAACAGAAGTCTATCTTACGGAGAAAAAAAAGGAAAAATTACGACAAGTTTTAAATCAAATAACTCTTAATCCGCAGGATAAACCTTTAAGTATATGGAAAATTAATGAAATATATTTTCCAAACACAGACCTCAGAACACTCAGAAGGTTATGTGAGGAAATTTCTGAAGAGCAAGAGCCCCACCTGTTAGAAAAATAACAAGGAGGAAATCAGCTGATTCTTTCTAGTTCTTCTTCTGTTAGTCTTACTGCTCACCGATATAGTTTTGCGGTGTAAGTTTTTTAAGTTCTTGTTTTTGCTTGTTATTGATTGGAAGTTTATCAATCATATTAAGAAAATCCTGTTTATTCATTTTTTCTCCGCGGGTTAATTCTTTTACTATTTCATACCCGTTTTTGACTCCTATCTTTTTAAGATATATTTGAATTGCCTCAGAAAGAATAGACCAGTCTGAATTTAAGTCTTCTTTAATTTTTTCCTCGTTTGCCCTAACTCTTAATAATCCTATCAAACAGTTTTCGTAAGCCAACAAACAATAAGCAAGACAAAGACCAAAGTTTCTTGAAATTGTACTATTTGATAAATCACGCTGAAGTCTTGATATTGGAAGTTTGTTTGTGAATCCTTCGATCAAGCTGTTTGCGATAATCAGATTTCCTTCTGAGTTTTCAAACATAATAGGGTTAATTTTTTGGGGCATAGTGGAGGAGCCCACTTCTCCCTTTTTGTTTTCCTGAATTAACCAATTATCGCTAATATAGCGCCACATGTCCTGATTAAAATCGAGTAAAATTCCATTAATCCTTTGGAGTGTTTGAAAAACAAAAATAATGTCTTCAAATGGGGCGATTTGATTTGTAGTTTGGTTAACGTCTAATCCAAAAGAAGAAACAAGATCTTTTGAAAATTTAGGCCAGTTGATTTTGGGATATGCAAAATTTAGGCCGTTATAATTTCCAACAGCGCCATTTAGTTTTCCGGCAAGTTTTGCGGTTTGCAAAATTCTGATTTCTTTGTTTAACCTTTTGTAAAAAACCAAAAACTCTTTTCCTAGGGTTGTCGGGACTGCTGCTTGCCCATGAGTTCGTCCTAGCATAGGAAGAGATTTATATTTCTTTGACTGATTCAAGATTTCTTTATTTAAAACTTGCAAATTTTTCAAAAGAACGAAATTCAACGCATCTTTCAACATGAGCCTTATTGCTAAATTATTAACGTCCTCAGAGGTCAGACCAAAATGAATAAATTCTAAAACGTCTGATAGGGAAGTGTTTGAAAGTTTATTCTTGAGATAGTATTCAACTGCTTTTACATCATGTTTTGTTTTTATTTCGATCTTTTTTATTTTATCCGCTTCCCCAGCATTGAAATCGCTTATAATATCTTGGAATATTTTCACTTCACTTTTATTGATTTTTCTTAAAATTTTAACGTCAGATAAAGCCTTAAGGTAAGTGATCTCAATTTGTATTCTATATTTAAAAAATGCATATTCTGAGAAATATTTTGAAAGAGGGTGAGTGATATTTTTATATCTTCCATCAATTGGAGAAATATTTAATAAAATATTAGAGGACAATTGTTTCATTACGTTTGCTTCCTGTAGAGACAAGTGTTATTGGAATTTGTAGTTCTTCTTCAATAAATTGAAGATATTTTTTTGCCTCAATTGGAAGCTGACTATACCTTGTTATACCTTTTGTAGGGGAGCTCCAGCCTTTTAGGGTTTCGTAGACTGGTTTTACTTTATTTATATCATTCAGTCCTAAATCTTCATAATTTATTTTCTTATCTTTATATAAATAGTTGGTTGATATTTTAATTTCTTGGAAACTATCCAGAACATCAAGTTTGGTAATTGCAAAAGATGAGAATCCATTTATCTTTGCAGCAAATCTTAGAAGTTCCAAATCAAGCCATCCACACCTTCTTTTCCTACCTGTTGTTGCTCCAAATTCATTTCCGAGTTTTCTAAGAGTGTCTCCAATTTTATTATTGAGTTCTGTTGGAAAAGGTCCCTCACCAACTCTTGTTGTATATGCTTTTGCAACACCAATTATACTTTCAACTTTTTGAGCAGAGACTCCAGCGCCTGCTGTAACTGAATTTGCTAAAACACTTGAACCAGTAACATATGGATAAGTACCCCAGTCGTTATCTAAAAACATTCCTTGAGCGCCCTCGAATAAAACTTGCTTACCATCGTCAATTGCAGAATTAATTATCCCGGAAGTCTCCTTAACGAAAGATGAAATTTTTCTTTTGAAGGATAAAAATTCTTTTTCAATATCCTCCTGAATTAAATTTTCTTCACCAAACGCAGATAAAATTTTGTTTTTTAACGCGAGTTGCGTTTTAAGTCTTCGGGAAAAAATCTCATCATCTAAAAGATCACCTATTCGTATTCCGTTATAACTAACTTTATCTGCATATGCCGGCCCAATTCCTCTTTTTGTTGTACCACTCTTTTCTTGACCTTTTTCTCTCTCATAAATTTCATCAAGAATCTTATGATAAGGCATAATAAGATGAGCACGAGGTGAAATAAGCAGCCTCCCCTTTATCACTATTCCGATATCTTCGAGAGCTTCTATTTCATTTACTAAAACTTCTAAATCTATTACTACACCATTTGAGATGATATTAGTAGAATTAGGGTTAAATACCCCCGAGGGTATTAAATGAAAAACAAATTCACCTTTGTTGCTATTTACAGTGTGTCCTGCGTTATTACCTCCGTGGAATCTTATGATGTAATCAGATTTGGCAGCCAAAAAATCGATGATCTTGCCTTTTCCTTCATCTCCCCATTGACTTCCAATTACTATTGTTGCTGCCATATCAGTCTTTTTGCACCTATATAATAGTAGTCGAATTTGAATAAATCAAGTGGTACAATGTTTCCACAATGGATCAAGTATCACAAGTCAGAGAAAAAATAGACATTGTTGGGCTCATTTCCTCATATATCCCGCTTAAAAAATCCGGGAGAAATTTTACAACAAATTGTCCGTTTCACAATGAAAAAACCCCGTCATTTGTAGTATCGCCAGAGCGGCAGATCTGGCATTGTTTTGGATGTGGCAGGGGAGGAGACGCTTATTCATTTTTAATGGAGTATGAAAATATAGAATTTATTGAAGCACTCCGTACTCTTGCAAAAAAAGCAGGAGTAAATCTTAAATTTACTAGTGATGCATTTTCATCATCAAAAAAAGAAAAAATATTTGAAGTAAACAAAATAGCATCTTTGTTTTATAATTTTATTCTTTTAAAGCATCAATCAGGAAAGCAAGCACTTGAATATTTAATTAAAAAAAGGGGACTAACCAGCAGACTCATTAACACTTTTGGTATTGGATTTTCACCAACCGGAAGACGAGATTTATCAAATTATCTTATCAACAAAAAGAATTTTTCAAAAAAGGATCTAGTTGATGCAGGATTATCTTACGAAAAGGATGGCGAGATTTTTGATTTTTTCAAGAGAAGAATTATGTTTCCATTAATTGATCACAGGGGAAATATAATAGGATTTTCCGGAAGAAAAATAACAGATGACTCTTTTGGGCCAAAATATATCAACACAAAAGAAACTGAGGCGTATCATAAGGGGAGCACTTTTTTTGGGCTTAATATTGCAAAAGATGAAATAAAAAAACAAGGAGCAACACTTGTTGTTGAGGGGGAGTTTGATGTAATTTCAGCATTCTCGCAAGGAATAAAAAATACTGTTGCTCTAAAGGGAACCGCATTTACCGAAGCACAAGCCCTTCTTCTATCCAGATTTTCGCCAAAAATATTACTTTGTTTTGACCAGGACGAAGCGGGATTCACAGCACTTAAAAAAAGCATTCCGATTATTGAAAAAAGAGGACTATCAATATCTGTTGTAATTCTTGACGGAAAAGATCCTGATGAGGTGATTAAAAAAGATCCTGTTGTTTTTAAAAAGGCAATTAAAAACGATATAGAAGTTTACGATTTTTTATTGGATAAACTTATAAAAGAAAATGATACCCAAGAAGCATCTGGTAAGAGAAAAATAACGGATGATATTCTGCCACTTATTTCAGGAATTCAAAATGAGATTGTAAAAGAGCATTATCTAAAAAAACTGAGTAAAAGTATAGATACATCATATGAATCACTACTGCGACAATTGAATAAAAAAGAAGATGAGAAAAAGGAAAAAGTTTTCAAAAAAATCCAGGTCAGAGACAGAAGAGAAATTCTTGAGGAGTATCTTCTGGCTTTAATTCTTCAAAGCGAAAACCCCAGAGATTCATTTACAAAATCAAAAGATATTTTATCCTCTTATGAATTCAGAATTTTAAGCGTTGGAAAAATATTTGCCGAAATATCAAACTTTTCAAAAGAAGGAAATAGATTTAATCTCAAGTCAATGTCCGCTATTTTGTTAAAAGAACTTCTTCCATCCTTTGATAAATGTTTTTTAGTTCCTCTTCCAAAATTTGAGAATTATACAAAATATGAGGAGGAAATAATTAGAGTTTCAAAAGAACTTAGAATTTTTTTGCTTAAAGAAAAAGTTAAAAAAATAAGTACAGAACTCAAAGGCAAAAATACAGATATTTTGGAAATTGAGAAAATAAGAGAGGAAATAACAAATATAACAATGCAACTCTCATCGCAATAAGGTTTAAAGATTAATTCTTTTTGTGATAAAATATAAGATTATGGCAAGCGACCCCAATAAAATCTTAAGTGAAATAGTGGATACGGCGAAAAAAAGAGGTTTTATAACACAGGATGAGATACTCTCAATTTTTCCCAAACCCGAGCAACATATAGAAGAACTAGATGAGCTTTACGAAAAACTTCTAAAAGCAAATATTGATGTTTTTGAATCTGTTGCTGGGGATCAGGACACGGAAAAGCCAATTGAAGAACTTGAAAAAGAACTCGAAGCCTTAACAGTTCTTACTGAAGGAACAGTTTCGGATCCTGTTAGAATGTATCTTAAAGAAATTGGAAGAATCCCACTTCTTAATTTTGAACAGGAAATTCTTCTTGCTAAAAGGGTAGAGAAAGGAGATAAGGAAGCAAAAAGAATCTTAGTTAATTCAAATCTTCGTCTTGTTGTGTCAATTGCCAAAAAATATGTAGGCCGCGGACTCACACTTCTTGATTTAATTCAAGAAGGAAATCAAGGGCTAATTCGTGCAGTTGAGAAATATGATTGGAGGCGGGGATTTAAATTTTCAACGTATGCAACCTGGTGGATTAGGCAGTCAATCACCCGCGCAATTGCTGATCAGGCCAGAACTATTCGCATCCCTGTTCACATGGTTGAAAATATAAATAGATTTTTAAGAGCCTCAAGAAAACTTATGCAGGAGTTAGGTAGGGAGCCAACGCCGGATGAAGTGGCAAAAGTTCTGGGTATTGATCCTGAGAAAGCGCTTGAGATAATAAAAATTTCCCAAGAACCTGCAAGTTTGGAGTCTCCTGTATCTGATGAGGAAGACTCACGTCTTGGAGATTTTATTCATGACGCGGCAGCGCCCACCCTTTTTGATAGTGCATCAAGAGAACTTCTTAAAGAGCAGGTTGATGATGTTTTGTCAACCCTTTCAGATCGCGAAAGAAGAGTTTTGGAAGAACGATTTGGTCTTAAAGACGGAAGGCCAAAAACGCTTGAGGAGGTAGGGAAGATGTTTGCGGTAACAAGAGAACGAATAAGACAAATTGAAGCAAAGTCTCTTCGTAAACTTCGTCATCCGTCCCGCGGAAACAAATTAAAAGACTACCTCGGATAGGAAATAGGGGAGTTTGTGTTTGATAGTTATCAAAAATTCAATTCGTTTCTCCAAACGATAAGATAATTTCACAGGACTTTTCACAAGCATATTATCGCGTCGCAGAATGATAATTGGATAGAGAAGATGTTAAAGTTTTAGGATAGTAAATATCATTATTTTTTAATTTTTTAAAAAATAACTGGTTAAATTTTCTGTTTACTTTCCCGCACTACCATTAGATGGTAGTATTATGGCTACGGAAAGATTAGTAATTTACAATGTCGTTAACTATAAAATTAATGATTCTTGGTTTTTTGCCAGACCTATCGTATTGAGATTTGCTTGCTATAGTAGCTACTTTTCCTTTCCCCTGTCTTCTAGTTATTACTGTTCCGCGATTTCTATGCCTAGTCCAAATAAAGCCATTTCTTCCGCCCGCAGTGACAAACCAATTCCACATACCCTCCTCTTGTTCGTTTGGTGCCACTATAAATTTAACTGGTGTACCTGGGCTTATCTCTGTTCTATCTGCACTCCCAGCACCATATCCATAGCTGGATCCATGTAGTATTATTGGTTTGTCAAAAACATGCACTGGATTATCTTGATTTTCTCTAACATCAGGATTTATTCGTGTACTATTAAAAGGGATTATTAATTTTTCTTTATCCTTTTTGCTTATTGAAGATTCTGGCGACTGATCTATTTGCGGAGGGGTAAAGGCTGCTAAAAAGTCTTCTTCAATTTGCCCATCAGTAAGTGTATCTGGAGATAGCATTTGAGAATGTGATCCTCTGTGTTCGATTGGAATTGACGAAATTCTTCCACCTGGCTTATCGACACCTTTTTCTAATGATGCTTCTGACATATTATTCCCCCCTTTTTCTTTTTTGTAGTATACCATTTTGCAGAAATTATTCCGATTCCTACAATTGAAATAAGAGCAATCACTATTCCCCATTTAAAACTTTCGGGATAATAATACATTTCAACCCTATTTTTTCCTTCTAGCACTACAACCCCTCGAAAAGTATAGTTTGTCCGCAAGACTTCTGTGTCTTTTCCATTCATTTTTGCGTGCCAGCCCGGATAAAAATTATCGGATATAACAAGAATCGCTTCCCTATCCGAGTCAGTGTCAATTATTAGTTTATTGGGAGTATATTTTATAATTTCTGCGCTTCCTGATATTTTGCTGCTTTTATCTACATTTATTTCTTTTTCCAAAACTGCACTTTTTCGTAAATCAAAACCCTGACTTAAAATTTTATTTATTATCTTTTGATCATTTTTTATTACCTCATAATTTCCTACTAAGAAAGCTTTTGGAAACACTTCCTTATTCTCATAAATAAAAAAATCTTTTTCTCTATAAATTAAATTAAATTTATTATCTTCAAATTTACTAAACGGAAAATCCCAGACTTCACCCTTGTCCAGTCTTTTTTGAAGAATGTATCTTATTCCTAAAAAGTCAATAATTTTTTGAAAATATTTATCATTTGTTGAGATTTTTATTCCTGATCTTGGACCTTGTTTAATTTTCCCGTCTCCAAGAGAAGTTATAAACTCCCCGTATCTATTTATATATAAGGGGTCATAACCTTCGGTTATCGGAATTTTAAAATAGACTGATCCCTCAGCGCCAAATGGCCCATAAATCCTGTCAATACTTCCCAAATTTGTTAATTTTTGAATAATTGGAGTCCTAGGAAATATGAGATCCGCAGGATCAAATGCCTGCCATTTTGATGCAAATCTTAACATATCAAATGCAACTAAAATTATTATTAAAATTAAGAATATTTTTATCAGTTTTTGTTTTATTAAAACCGTAGCTATCCCAACAATAAATACAATAAACATAATTGTTGGAAGAATAAAATTTTTTAAAGAAATAAGATAACCATCCCCTACTTGTTTGGTAACAACTAAAATCCAAAGACTTAGGAAAATTAAAAGGAAAAACACAAAAAAGTAAATTATTTTTTTCTTATTCTTTTCTTTTATATCCAAAACTAGCTGATCAAGTCCAAAAGCGGCAAGTACTGTTATTGAAAAACTGAAAAGAACAAGAAGTCTTCCAACAGCAGAGGTTGATAAGACAGGGATTTTTAAATTTATCAATAAATCTAGAATTGGTGTATTAAGGGAAAAAATTAGAGAAACAATTCCTAAGATCAGAAAAAATATTATTTTTTTTGATTTTGCTGAGAGCGAATATAACGCGAGAAGAAAAGGAATTGTTCCTGAAAACATAGCCCATTCTATGTAGTTTCCGAAAAAATTATTTCGAGTCACAGGATTTCCGTAGAAATCAGGAGAAAAAATAGTTGGCAGGAAACGAAAAGACAAAGGTTCAACTTTTTGAAAAATGGTTGATCTTACTGCTTCTTTGTAAAACTCAATTGAAGGAAGAATTTGAGGAAAAGAAATAAAAAGTCCAAGAATTGCGAATATTAAAGTTTTTAAAAATTGCGGTTTATCTTTTTCTTCATAGAACTTAAACAGCAGATATAAAAAAACGGTGATTAAGAAATACAAAGAAACTTGAAAGTGTCCGCTGAAAAGAGACAGGGCAATAGAAATTGCAAGAATAATAAGGAATCTCATTTTATTTCGAGAGTAAAATTTCTCAATTGAGAAGAGAGCAAGCGGAAGAAATGATATTGCTAAAGAGAGCGTTGCGTAACTCATCCAAACTGTGATAAATCCGCAGAACATAAACGAAAGACTTGAGATAATTGCAGCAAATATACTTAGTTTTAAGCTTCTTATATAAAAATACATAAATATTCCGGAAAGTAAGGGCTGAATAAGAACACCCAAACTCCAAGCGTAGTTAAAATTGAATATAAAGTAGAAAATGTTTGTTATCGAGAAAACTCCGGACTGATAATTGGCAAGATGTGGAGTTCCTGAAAAGCTGTAAGGATTCCAGAGGGGAATACTTCCTTCCTTCCATGCATCAATTGTCAATTTTTTCCACGGCATGATCTGGTCAATCACATCTGGAGTTGAAGGATTTTTAACAGGTCCCCAGAAGTTTTGATATGAAGACCAAAGCGAATAATTGTTAACCAGAAGTGTTGAGGGGAAAGGAATTTTGTTGTCAAGGAAAAAAGGTTTTGAAAATATAAGCCATATAATAATTATAAAAACTAGAGGTAGGATTTTTTTTACCACTCCAACCTCCTTACTTTTGTTTTTGATAAGAGATAAAGTAAAAAAGGAACAACAATAATAAATAATAAACTTAATAAAGATATTAAATTTGAGCAGTATCTAAGCTTTGTTTCTTCAAATTTTAAAATTATATTATGCATTCCCTGATCCAAATAAAATGTAATAATACCCCTGTTTTCAGGATCTTGAAACTCAACGCTCTCAATTAGTTTTCCGTTGTCATAAACTTTCCAACCAGGAAAATAGAGAGTGTTTTCTCTAATTCTAATTTTTGATTTAGCATCAATAACATATTCATGGTATGTCGATTTTCGTGGCAGCTCAACCATTTCCCCTTCCCCTTCAATTATTTCAATATTGGAATATGCATGCGATTCCATAAATCTAACCGACCAAATCGGAGAACTTTCTCCAGTGTCTGTTGTGCTTTCAATTATCCCTTCAAGATAAAAGTCTTTAATTTGTCTGTATTCTTTCGCTTGCCAGAAACCAATTGTTTGAACAATTGCGAGAATGATTAAAACTGATGTTAAAACTTCTTTTCTTTTTATATTCAAACTATAAATAAAGAGAGCCCCTATTAAAGATGTAGTGAAAACAGCAATTGATAAGAATCTCCACGGAAATTGAAGTTTCTGAAGAGTGGATACGTTTTCCCAGATAAAATTAGATGAATGAAGCATTAAAAATACGGAAATTAATAAGTAGATCAAAGTCCCGATATATAGGTATTTTAGCTTGTCTTTTTTTCTGAATAACTTAAAAAATAATACAACTGATGATATTAAAATAATGATTTGAATAATTCCAATCTGAACACTAAACTGTCCTGTTCCCCCAAAACTCCAAACTCCATAAAATAGGTCAGCTAAATCAACAAACCTGTCTTTATAAACACCCTCAGTTACAATATCTCTTAAAGTGTATTTCCCTTCGAAAAATGCCGGAAACCAGAAAAAGAACGAAAACAGGAATCCAAAAAAAAGTGATGATAAAGTTAAAACAAATTTCAATTTTGATTTATGATCGAAAAACAGATAAAGAACGTAGAATAAGATAAAAGGAATAAACAGAAGACTGATTGCATTATGAGAAAGAATAAGACCGGCAAAAGATATTGATGAAAACAAGAATGTGAAATAATATTTTCTCAGCCTTTCGTTTTTCGACAAATTATTGATCAAATAAATTGATAGTAGAGCCAAAGGAAGAAAAAGAAATGCCACATGCTCTCCAAGCGCTCCTCTTACATATAAATCAATAAATCTGTATGGTGCATATAAAAAAAGAACACTGCCAAAAACTGCTGAAACATTTCCCAAAAACCTTGAGAGCCACAAATACATAAAAATTCCGCTTAGAATATAGGTTGATGTCAGAGTCAGTTTAAAGCTGTCTGCATAGGATGCGCCCAGAAAATGAAAGACTGATGATATGTATGAAGGCAGAGGATATAAAAACATAAGAATCGGATGACCGAATCCGAAGTTTAAGTTTCCGGCCCATCTTGGAATAAATATCCCTTCCTTAAGATTAGTGTAAAAACTGGCAATCCTTACAACATGATCAAGCGAATCGTGAGCGACAGGAAGCCCGGGTGTTAAAAGATTGATAAGGGGAATAAGAGATAGTAAAAATACGATTATTAATCCTAAATTATTTTTTATATGAATCATTAAGTATTTAATGAAATTGATAATTCAATAGATCTTTTTTGGAAGTATCTATAATAAATTCCATTTGTAGGATTTATATCATATTTAATATTTAATTAAAATAAAATAAAAAGGAGCAAGTCAGGAATTTAAATACTTTTTATACAAAAACATAAGAATTGTAATAATCACAAATGCGGAAAGTGATAAGAATGGAATTGTTATAAATCCAAACCACTCAATGAATTTAGTTGTGCATGAAATTCCTTGCACACAGGGAGCTTCGGATTCAGGAATTATATTATAGTACAAAAGATTGTGATATACGGCAATCAAAAGCCCGGCTATGCTTAAAGGAAGAACAAAAAGTGGAGTATTTTTGTCTTTTCTTAAGATCCCGACGGCAAGGATAACAACAATAGGATACATTGCAACCCTTTGATACCAGCAAAGTGTGCAGGGTGGAAACTTTAAAACCTCGCTAAAAATAAGACTTCCAACTGTTGCCGTTGTCGCAATAAGAAGTGATATTTGCGTTGAGTTTTTCTTGATAAGCTCCATAAAGCTACTCATAATAGAAAGACTGTTGGGGTATTGTATCATTAATTTCTGAATTCCCAGAATTATTATTTGTCAAAAAGTAAAATATTAAAAAATACACAATGACTCCGATTACAAGATAGATAATTAGCCATTTAGTCCATGAGCTTTTTTTTGAATAAACTTTTCTAGGCTTTGCCATAAATTAATTATTTCAAATGACTTATATATAGTCAATTTGATAAAATTAAATTATGAAATTTTTAGAAAATCTAAATATTCATGAGGACTACTTAAGAAGCATAATCTTCGGATTTCAAGATTCATTGGTTTCAACAACAGGAGTAATAGTTGGTGTTGCTGCGGGGTCCAACAGCAAAGAACTAGTAATACTCGCTGGAATTGTAGCAATAACAGTTGAATCTTTGTCAATGGGCGCAGGACAATTTATGAGTGAAAAAACAGTTCATCAAATGGATAAGACCGGCAGGCATACTGACAATTTATATATAGGAGGGACACTTATGGCGCTTTCATATTTTTTGGGTGGCCTTGTTCCCTTGACTCCAATAATCTTATTTAATCTGCCGTACTCGGCAACTTTAAGTATTGTATTTTCATTACTTGGACTTTTTGTCTTGGGCTATCTAAAAGCACATATTGTGAAAGTAGATCCAATTAAAAGCGCAATTGAAATACTTATACTTGGCGGTGCAGCGACTCTAATTGGACTTATTGTTGGAAATCTATTTAGAATTTAATTTTTTATTTGGTTAAAATAAATAAAATTACCGCAAGCGCTATCCCAAAAGAAGCAATCAGAAAACCGAGTGAAAAATATTTGTAATATTCTAAATTATTGTTTTTCTTTGCCATAGATTTATAAAAATAAATATAATACAGAGGAAGTGGAAAAAGCAACCTCAAGAACTACTATGAGAGAAATAAAGATAAATTTTACTGTCAATATATGATTAATTCAAAACTCAAAAAATTATTGCATAAATACAGTAAAGTTGTCAAAGACGAATACAAGAATTAATGTTAAAATAAAAAAAGGAGGAATATGGCTGTTTCAAAACGAAAAAGACTAGGTAAAGGCCAGTTTGCTAAAAGAAAAAAAGGAAGAAGGCGCGGAACATATAGATAGATTATCCAAAGGTGAATGTAAATATACTAACACCTGAGCCTAGAAATTCAATTTTTCAGCTGTCTATTGCTAACACAAAGGCAAGATTTATTTATAGATGGTTTAAGTAGTATAACATATAAAAATGATGCTTCTTAAAAAGTAACAACTTTAAATCTTGACAAGAATATTTGAAGAATGATATATTCGAAATATCGAATATGTATTCACAAGTATTTAATTTGCATGCAAATCTTTTAAAAGCTCTGTCTAATCCTAAGAGGCTTGAAGTTCTTCAACTTCTGCGCGACCAAGAATTAACAGTTACTCAGATTCAAGAAATGCTATATCTTCCCCAAGGGAATTTGAGTCAACATCTTCATGTTCTTAGAAGTGCAAATGTTGTAAGCACACGGCGCGAAGGAAAACAGATTTACTATAAAATTGCACATAAAAATTTTATTAAGGCAAGTGACTTAATGAGGGAAATCCTTATTGAGCAACATAAAAACGATATTTTAGTCAGCGAGCTTAGTAAAAAAATGACAGACCTTATTCCCTTAACTGCGGATCCAGTTTGTGGAATGAGGATAAGCCCAAAAACCGCATCTTTCATTTCAAAACAAAACGGCCATTTATATTACTTTTGTGCATCCGGTTGTCTTGAAGCTTTTAATAAATATCCAAAAAGATATGTCTAAATATTCTAGAAAAAAAATATATAAAAAGGTAGGTAGGCTAATACGTCGGAAAGGATTAGAGATTTTACTTATATTTCTTATTGTTATCGCCTCCTTTTTATCAGGGATTCTTTTTAACAAACTGAATAGCTTAGAGAAGAATATTACTTCAAACTCTCCGATAAACTTTGTGTCGAGCGAAGATTTGTCAAAGATCCAAAATAAAGTTCTTAAAGATAAATATATTTTTAAAATTAAATGGGGAGACTTAGGGAAAAGGATGGTCGAAGATGGAGTAATTGATAAAGTAAAATTAGCTCAGGCAATAGGAGGAGAGGATGAGCTCCCAAAAGATCTGGATAAATATTTTACAGGCGATCAAAACAAGATCGAAGTTAATCAAGGAAATGCGCAGTTTTGGGTAGATGTTTTATGGGGCTTGGGTCTTGCCAATAAAAATAAAATTCTGGAGGAAGGGGATATGATGATGGAAGACGATGCATCCATTTTTGCATCAACAGGGGGCTGGAGTTTGGGAGCAGGTGATCCGATGGATCATTACTCAAGACATTCATATATTACACTTTCTGAAGAACAACAAAAGACTGTTTCTGAAATTGCCGGAAGCATATACAGACCATGCTGCGGAAATTCAACAGCATTTCCTGACTGCAATCACGGTATGGCAATGCTTGGGCTAATTGAGCTGATGGTTTCCCAGAACTTTTCTAAAGACGAAATTTATAAAACGGCTCTTGCCTTTAATACATACTGGTTTCCCCAGACTTATCTTGACAGCGCTTTATATCTTCAAAAAAATGGAAAAGATTATGAAAAAGTTTCACCGAAGGAACTTTTATCTGAGAATTTTTCAAGCGCAATGGGATCACAAACCATATCTGAAGAGGTAGGACAAGTGCAGTGGCCGGCGTTTGGAAATGGAGGCAGCTGCGGCGCATAAAATTTTATGGAACTTCTTGTTAGCGCATCATTTATCGCGGCCTTTATAGCAGGAATTGCAGCCTTATTTGCTCCTTGCTGTGTAACAATACTTTTACCCACTTATCTTGCTTCTATTTTTAGAGATCGATCAACAGTATTTTTGATGACGTTTATTTATTTTCTAGGACTTTTGGTTGTATTTATGCCGATTGGTTTAGGTGCAGTTTTCTTAACGCAAATATTCAGCACTTATCACAACACTATTTTCTTCCTAGGTGCTTTATTTTTAATTTTTTTAGGCACATTTTTACTTCTGGGACAACAGTTTTCTCTCCCGTTTAATATCCACCCCGAACTTAAAAGAGCGAATGCTGGATCTGTCTTTATCCTTGGGATTATTTCAGGTATTGCCACAACTTGCTGCGCTCCGGTTCTGGCCGGCGTTTTAACGCTGGCAGTACTACCTGGATCATTTTTATTAGGAGCAGCTTATACCCTCGCTTATGTTTTAGGAATGGTTTTGCCCCTTTTTATTCTTGCCACAGTACTTGATAAAACTAAGTTTACAAAAAAATTTTTCGTTTTTCGAAGAAGCGTGAGTTACTCTCTATTTGGAAAACAAATCAGATTAACTTTTTCTAATCTGTTCTCAGGAGCAATGTTTTTGGTTCTTGGAATAATTATCTTATTTCTAGCCAGAACAAATAATTTAACATCTCATGCTTCTTATCAAGTAAGTATTAACATTTATTTAACAAAGCTTATTCAGCTTATAGGAGAGTATACAAAACTTATACCCGAACCTATCTGGGCTTTGATTTTTGTTGGTATATTCATTTTCATTACTAAAATTGCACTTGGGCAATTAAAAAATCTAAAGAATGTAAATAAGAAAGAAGGTGAGAATGAATAAACAAATCCTTGCGATAATTGGAATAGTGGGTGTAATAGTTTTATTGGTGGTTATAGTTGCATCTTTTTCCGACGAAAGTAAACCATCGGAAACCCAATCACAGACACCCTCTGATATAAGTGGGCATCATGGATCTGATACGACAAACGATGAGAAATTCCAGTCACTTATTGAGAAGGAAGCACCTGATTTTATACTTGAAAGTTATACAGGTGAGCAAGTGAGCTTACAAGAACTCCGGGGCAAAAAAATTGTACTCTTCTTCACAGAAGGACTTATGTGTTATCCGTCATGCTGGAATCAAATGGCCGCATTCGGGGAAGATAGCGCATTTAACAATAGTAACGTAGTAACTTTAAGCATCACCGTTGATAGAAAAGAAGATTGGAGGCAGGCAATTGAAAAAATGCCTGAGCTATCTCGTGCAATAGTACTTTTTGATACTAACCGTCAAGTATCCAGTGAGTATGGCGTTCTCTCATTATCATCGTCCATGCATAAAGGTCAGTTTCCAGGGCATACTTATCTCATATTAGATGAAGAAGGCGTGGTCCGTTTTATTAAAGATGATCCTCAAATGGGAATAAGAAACGATGAGTTGAAGGCTGAGCTTGGGAAGTTAAAGTAAAAATGAGTAATAAAAATCTGTTTGCTCATGCATTTATTATACACAAAGGTCATGGAGATCACAAAAATAAGAAAAAGAGAGGTGAATAGATTATGTTTGGAATAGGAAGTGACGATAAAGTAAGGGATCCTGTCTGCGGGATGAAAGTAGACAAAAATAAAACTCAGTTTTCTTACGAAAAAGGGAGACATAAGTTTTATTTCTGTTCTCAAAATTGTAAAGACACGTTTATCGAAGACAATAAAAAGGGAGCTTGAGAAGGCAATAAATGTTTTTGGTAATGATTTAAAAAATATATGGAGAATATAAATATATCAATTGTTAAGGACTCTTCGGTAAAAGGATTATTGGCCACTTTTGCTTTGCTGGTTATATATCTTACAATAGTTACATTAGTTTCAGGTTGGGCCTTTGCTCAGATTCAATTTAGGCAGTTTTGGTTTTTTATTATAACGCTTGCAATTGGTTTTGGGATTCAGGTGGGTCTTTTTACTTATCTTAAAAATGCAATTAAACAAAATACGTCTCCAAGAGTTTTAGCTATTTCAGGAACAACCTCGACTGTCGCTATGGTTTCTTGCTGCGCTCATTATTTGGTAAACATTTTACCAATTCTTGGTGTAGTTGGAATTATTACTGTTATTTCTTCATATCAAGTACAACTTTTTTGGGTAGGATTGGTTTTTAACATTGCAGGAATAATTTATATAACAAATAAAGTTATCAAGTACACGCGCGGAATATGAAAATAAAATCAAAATTATTATTAGTTTTTTTAATTCCAGTTATTATTGCAGGTGTTTTTATTGTCGCAAGAGCGAATGATAAATCTTCTGAGAGCAATAAAAACCAAGTTACTACGGAAAAAAACTTATATTCATCGCAAACAAATTCTGAAGGAAACGTAGAAGTTGAGGTTGTTCCGAATGTTTCAGCGGACAAAAAATCATGGAGTTTTCAAATTACTTTAACGACTCACGAAGGAAGTTTGGACGAAGATTTAACAAAAAAAGCATTTCTTGAAGGCGATGGCGTAGAAAAAATAAAACCCTCAAAATGGGAAGGATCACCGCCAGGTGGTCACCATCGTGAGGGGAAATTAGTCTTTCCATCATTTTCCCAAACGGCAAAATCAGTCAGACTAATATTAAAAGATATTGGACAAATCTCAGAACGAAGTTTTATTTGGAACTTTGACGGGTAAAAGGAGGTGATTAAATGAAAAAAGAATATTTGTACGGAATAATTGGATTTCTAGGAGGTATAGTTCTTACAGTTTTGTTTGCTTCCAATGCAGTGAACAATAACAGCCAACAAATGATGGGAATGATGGGAATGAAAGCTCAAGCACCTTCCTGTCAAATGGGAGAATCTAGGGAGTTACAAATGAGCATGGAAGATCATATGATGGGTATGACTAGCTCTTTAGAAGGGAAAACCGGAGATGAATTCGACAAGACTTTTATTGAGGAGATGATAGTTCATCATCAAGGAGCAATTGATATGGCGCAGCTCGCTCAAGAAAATGCCGGACATGATGAGATTAAATCTATGGCAGATAATATCATTTCTGCCCAAAGTAGCGAAATAGAAATGATGAGGAATTGGCAACAAGATTGGGATTATTAAGTTTAATATATGAAAGGCCGCCGGCCCGCGAGGGCCTCTGGCCCGGAGGGAGGTGAAAATTATGCTTAAATCTATCGCTTTTGCAAATGCTGCGACAATAGTTATAGCAATATTTTTTATAGCTTGTGCACTTTTGTCTTATGTTGCGCCGAATTTAGTAGCTGGTATTGGAAATTCATGGGTTCATTCATTGAATCTGGAAGCAATTAAAATAAAAACTCAGCTTTCGCTAGGAACTCTTGTTTACGGACTGGTGACAATTTCGGTAGTAACATGGGTAACGTCATACGCATTTGTAGAATTATATAACAGACTTGCAAAAAAATAATAACAATGGATATGAATAACAAAATTTATACGTGTCCTATGGATCCGGATATAATTCTGGACAAACCCGGCGATTGTCCAAAATGCGGAATGAAACTTACCCCGCTTAAAGAAGAGTATGATGGACATGAAAATCATTCCTCAATGGAGCAGGAATTTAAAAAGCGTTTTTTCATAACCCTTCCGTTTGTAATCCTTGCAATGATTTTGTCCCCAAATATCCAAAATTGGCTTTCATTAGGTATTGATTTTGCCGGCCGAGAAATTGCACTTTTTGTCATTGGCACATTTATATTTTTCTATGGAGGACTTCCTTTTTTCAGGGGCGCAAAAGGAGAACTCTTTGCAAAGAATGCGGGAATGATGACGCTTGTCGCTTTGGCAATAACTGTTGGATATACATTTTCTGTTGCTGCGACATTCCTTTTCCCTGGAGAATCTTTGTACTGGGAAATCTCAACTCTTATTTCAGTATTTTTGCTTGGACATTGGCTTGAGATGAGAGCAGTTCGTGGGACAACAGGGGCACTTGCCGAACTTGCAAAACTTACCCCGCCCCAAGCCCATCTTTTAAAAGACGGCAAGGTAATTGATATTAAAACTGATGAAGTAAAATTAGGTGACAAGCTTCTTGTAAAACCGGGCGAGAAAATTCCAATTGACGGGCAAGTTTTGGATGGAGAAAGTTCTATTAATGAGTCAATGGTAACAGGCGAATCTCGCCCTGTAGGAAAATTAAAAGGAGACAAAGTTATAGGTGGAACCATTAATCAAGACGGGTCGCTTACGATTCAGGTTACAAAGACAGGGAGCGATACGGCAATCTCCCAAATTATGGATTTGATAAGACGCGCACAGGAATCAAAGCCTAAAGTTCAGGAGCTTGCAGACCGCGCCGCAAACGTTTTGCCATTAACCGCTATAACCATCGGTACGGGAACATTTATATATTGGCTAATTATTAATCCTCAAGGCGCAGTCTTTGCATCAACCCTTGCCGTTGCGGTTGTGGTTGTTGCCTGTCCGCACGCTTTGGGCCTTGCTATTCCAACGGTTACAACAATTACATCAACTCTTGGTGCCCGCAATGGAATTCTAATAAAAGATATGAAGGGGTTAGAGATAGCGCGGAAAATAAATTATGTAGTATTTGATAAAACAGGGACACTTACCCGCGGAGAATTTGGTATAGCAGAGGTAGTTCGCGTATCAAGTTCAATAGTTGGGGAACAGGAACTATTAAGGCTTGCTGCAGCTGTTGAATCTTCCTCCCAGCATTCAATAGCAATGGGTATAGTGAATGAAGCAAAAAAGCATAAAATTACGATCCCGACTCCTAAGAATTTTAAATCATATCCAGGCAAAGGTGCGATGGGTAAGGTTGATAATAAAGAGATTATTATAGGAAACGGACGCATGATGGAAGAATTAGGTATTAAGAAAGAAGATATTAATAAGCTTGAAACGAAGAAAGTAGGGACATTAGTTTATATTGCTATTGATAAAAAATTATCCGGCGCTTTCGTATTATCCGACTTAATAAGAGACGAATCCCGTCCTGCGATTGATAAGCTCCACGAGATGGGCATAAAAATAGCAATGCTGACAGGGGACAAAAAAGAAGTGGCGGATGAAGTTGGTCGTACCTTAAATCTTGATACGGTTTTTGCAGAAGTTTTGCCGGGTGATAAAGTTGAGAAAGTCAAAGAACTCCAGAATAAAGGCTATATTGTCGCAATGGTAGGGGACGGCGTGAATGATGCTCCAAGTCTTACCCAAGCACACATGGGAATTGCAATAGGGGCAGGAACTGACGTTGCCGTAGAATCAGCAGAAATAGTACTTATGAAAAACAATCCGCAAGATGTTGTTAAGGCAATTTCCCTCTCCCGCAAAACCAACTTCAAAATGGTTCAAAACCTTGCGTGGGCAACAGGATATAATGTCTTTGCAATACCAATAGCAGCGGGTGTACTTTTTCCTACATTTGGAATACTGCTTCGCCCCGAATGGGCAGCAGTTTTAATGTCTGCTTCATCCATAATCGTTGTTTTTAATGCTCTTATTTTAAGACGAGCAAAGCTAAGTTAGGTAGGATGTGAAAGGCGATCACGTAAATCATTAAACTATGAAAGACAAGATATTTATTTTTGGAGGGGGAATACTAATAATTCTTGCAATTGTTGGGGCAGCTGTTTTCTTATCGAAAGGTCAGGACAAGGCAACAGATATTTCAAAAGATCAAATTGTTGCCTCAAATGGAATTCATTGGCACCCAAAACTAAATGTTTACATAAATGGAGAAAAGCAAGAGTTTGAAAACAATATTGGGTTGGGCGCTATTCACCAACCAATGCATACACATGATGAAGATTTTAAAGATGGCGTAGTTCATATGGAAATGTCAGGAGTTGTGACAAAAGATGATACTAAACTTGGTAATTTCTTTAAAATCTGGGGGAAAGAATTTAATTCTACACAAATATTTGACAAAAAAAGCGGAGAAGACGGACAAATTACAATGGCAGTAAACGGAAAAGAAAATAAAGATTTTGAAAATTACCAAATGCGCGATGGAGATAAAATCGAGATTCGATATGAGTGATTAATCAAATCACCCCTCACTAGAAAGAATAAGATTCTTGAGACATTATAAAGTTTAATGACCCGCTTGGAGTTTCTATTTAATTAATAATATCAGGTATTAGATTTTGTGTTAAAATTTGTTGACAATTATGGGAAACGCAAAACAAAAACTGACTATTATTTTATTATTTTTGCTTCTTCTTATAGTAATTCCTGTTTTTCTTTATTTCATATCAAAATCTCAAAATATTACCGATAAGAGAATTACCTCTCCTATAGTTAATTTTGTGGAAACAATATCCCGAAGCAAACTTAAACATATAGTTGAGAGTAATTTCTCAAAGGAGAAAGGAGAATGGGCTGTTGTTGTCAAAAACTTAAAAACAGGGGAAAGCTTCAAGTATAACGGAAATCAAAAGTTTGATTCTGCAAGTCTTTATAAACTTTGGGTAATGGCTGTTGCTAAAGGGCAAATTGAAAACGGCAATTTAAACGAAGGCACTTTATTAAGTGCTGAGAAAGAAAAACTTGATGAAACTTTATCAACAGTTACACCAACACCAACCCCTCTAGATTTTATTCCAACTCCCACACCAGAGGAATTTAAGAAAGAAATTATTTCGATGACAGTTTCAGATGCACTCGAGAAAATGATAACAATCTCTGACAATTACTCGGCACTTCTTTTGTCAGCAAGAGTCGGACCATCAAATATTACAAGTTTTCTAAAAGATTACGGATTCGATAATTCAAATTACGCTTCTCCACCCGAGACCTCAGCTTCTGACATTGCAGAATTTTTTGAGCTTCTTTATAAAGGCGAAATAGTTAGTGAAAAAACCTCAATTGAAATGATTGAAATTTTAAAACAACAAACATTTGATGACAGAATTCCAAAATATTTGCCCAAAAATACAGAGGTTGCTCACAAAACTGGAGAACTTTTTGGTGCAAAACACGACGCTGGCATTGTTTTTAGTAAGGGTGGGGATTATATAATTGTAGTTTTATCAAAAACAGAAAATGAAAAAGAGGCAGCTGAAAAGATTGCAAGGTTCTCAGAAGAAATTTACAAATATTTTAACAACTAAATTTATTTTTTGAAAAATCTAGTCTCTTAAATTGGTCTGTTAGCAGTAAATACAACAAAGACTCATAGCTATTTCCTCAAACTTAAATGAGAAAACATTAGAGTTTTTATTGCAAAATCTATTAGGATTTTTGTTTTTTGGCTTTAGTCTCATATTCTTTAACAGTTGAATCATATGAATATGCTTCGGGAACATAAGACTGTGCCATCTGACTCATTTGATATTGTGTTCCAACACCAACTCCGGCAATAACAACCCATACCAATATCCAGAACCAAGACTCAGCAATGTATGGTTCAATAAGAGCAAGTCCAAGCTGGCTTGGTGGAATCTGTACGAAAAGAACAAGCACCCCGCCAATCAAAGCTGACGCTCCTGCAAAAGCTGTTATTACCATTATGTATATTTTCGGCATGTCTCCTTTCCAGAAAAGGTAACCGAGAGCAACAGCTCCGATTACCCCAACCATAAAAGACATGAATCCTCCGAATCCTATTGGAAGCATAATGCCAGCTCCCAAAGTGTATCCGAGAATAAGGCCCGCTAAAAGAATTGCTAAGGAATATACAAAATAGGCAACAGCTGCAAAAATTACACCCAAGACTACTCCCACAACAAGTCCAAGAGAAACCCCTAAGAATGGATAATTTGATGCAAAGTTACTAACGAGATCAAGTCCAAGCCATAGCCCTCCGAAAAATCCAAGAATTGGAAGGAGCACTCTGAAAGCAGCATAGCCCATGAATGTAAGTCCAAGTCCAAGGACTATCGCCAAAAATGAAAATAATAAAACTTCAAGTAACAAAGTTATTCACCTCCTTTCTTAAGATTAGATTACATTTTTCAGCCTCGATTTACAATATATCAAAGGGTATATTATGTGCTCAAACTAGAGAGCGGGGATTACTTATTTATAAAAGTTGCCTGTAAGGAGCCACTGCTGTCTAGCAGTTCTAGGCCATCGAAAGTCATCTGGTAAACTGTAGAATTTTGAAGAGCATTTAAGTATTCTTGTTCTTGAAGCATAACATCCTCCTCGCATGCAATAAGAGTTACCGCGGGTGTTCCAATACTTATACTATTATTTTCGCCCAAAGCATAAGGCGCGCTATATGAGTTACAACTTGAGGTTCCTGTTACTGTTCCGTTTTCAAAAAGTGCGGTAATTTTAGTTCCTATCACCAAAGATACAACTCCACCCCTGCCGTTATTGTAACCAAGTGCGTTCCAGTCTGTTCCTTCAAGGGCAGGCTCGTCTCTTAGTTTGTAAACTAATAAACCGTTCCCGTTTGAATCTTTTAAATAAAGATTGCTGCCGCTTATTTCAAATTTTGTGACATTTTCCAAATGTCTTAAATAAATATTTTCAAGCGTCATGATATCTGGAAGACAGGCTTTTTCAGTAGTTACAAATGGGGAGAACTCAATATCGTTTCCGCTGGTTGAATAAGTTCCGCTATATAGATTGCAAAACGCGGTGCCGGTTACTCTTCCGTTATCTTCAAAAATAATGTTTGCAGTTTGTGTTTCATCGGGAACCTGGTTGGTTTGTTTGCCTTTCGAGTACTCTGTCAAATTCCAATAACCGTAAATTTCCGAGGAATTATTATTAATTAAAGAGTTGTCCCGCGTAAATAAAAGAAAAAGAGCTGTCAAAATTAAAACAATTCCTATTATTGCAAGTATTGCGTTTTTCATATATTCGCTACAAACTATGCATCGTGCCTTCTACTATATGGTCGGCAGGAGATGGATCGCCATTATTCGGCTCGATTGTCAGCACATAAAAATCATAATTTGTCAGGTCCTGCCTTGATTTATAAATGTTTGTATAGACTCCTCCAATTTTTCGGACAATTCCGGTGCTTAAAAACATGAAAGGGTCCTTTTGTACAATCCAGCCCTCATAAAAATCATCACTTGTGGGTGTTGGTAAATTTTCAAATGTTGCAAGAAGTGAGTACTGTGCTCCATCATAATTTGATTTTGCAATTCCCACTGCCTCGCCACCTGTATTTATGTCCCTTACTTCTCTTTTCGTAACATCTGAAAGTTCACCTTCATATTGATATGTAATTTCCTTCATAGCATCTAGATCATTTTCATCGGTTTCAATCATCATCTCATCATCAGTTGGCTCACCGGTCATTGATTTCTCCGAAGTATTTTTGTTTATCATACCCAAATCAACTGGTAGGTTATCTGGCTTTAAAAAATAAAAACCAATACCCCCGATTATTATTAAAACCAGAAATATAATTATTAATTTCTTAACCATAATTAAGATTTATTTTTTATTCAGATGTTTAAAATATTCAATTTGCATGAGGCGTTTCTTCGCTTCCTCGTAAGTCCGGTAAGTTCCCATATTTCGTCCTTTCTCAGAGAGAACTCGGAAGCCTTCTTTTACTTTTCTAATCATATATAAATTATAGCAAAAGAGTTTTTAGATAGATAAAGCATCAAGTGCTTTTAGTGCATAATATTTGACATTCGGAACAATCTCATTATTTTCTTCTATTTCTTTCTTTGTAAACCATCTACACTCCTCGTTTAACTCATCTTTCATACCCTGAGTTATTTGATCACTTGTTGCTTTAGCAAAATAAACAAACGTTATGTGTTCATGTGTTTTGTCAATTTTATGTCTGTTTAAAAAATATGGGGGTATTAACTCTATGGTTTCATCCTTTTCATAATTAGGTCTTAGCTTATCATCCAGTTCAATATCCAATCCAACCTCTTCTTTAACTTCACGAATCGCCGCCTCAACTGGGTCCTCGTGAAGCTCAATATGTCCACCAATACTCAACCACTTTTTATATTTATCATGTCTTCTTAAAAGTACTTTATGTTTATGAACGATAAAAACTTCAACTGTAAAATCGATAAGTTTATGGATGTGTGGCATGGAGAGATTATAACAAATTGAACTTGTATTGTAGAATGAGTTTATGGCGAGAAAGGACCTGCCTGCCGGCAGGCAGGAGTGGTCGAATGAGGTTACTAAACATAGTATTGCGCTGGATCTTGAAGAAGGGGTTTTTACATGGGATGATCCGAAAAAAATTGCCTCAAGTCTTAAGCGTTCGGCTGATGTTAGTACAAGAAGAAAAGCCTCACCTTTTCAATCCGCAATGAGCATGCTTAATTTTTATATTAACCGCGCTGGTAAAAATCTAAACCCTAGGAAAAAGAAAATACTTGAGGAAGCAAAAATAGAGCTTCGAAAGATATTCACCGAATAAGGGCAATTATAGCACTTCGCTTTTGCTCAGCGTAAACAGAAGTTATTTACTGAATATTGTTATTCCGCCGTTAGAGCCGGGGAAGTTGAAAGCTTTTTCAAAATCTTTTAGAGTAATTTTTCTTCCTTTGATTGGTGGTAGTCCAGGGTCGTGAAGAATTATATTTCTTCCGTCAAAATCATAAAGCAAAATGTAATGTAAAGAAAAGCCTGGCTTGTTGTTTAAAATTCTGGAATTTACTTCTACGCTAACCAAAAAGCCGTCTTTTAAGTTTTCTGTTATTTCATTAACAGATCCTTTTCTTATCTCGTGCTTTACGTTTTTGAGAAATTCCGGAATAAAAGGGATTACTGATTTGATATTGCTTTTGTCCAGATAATAATCCGCTGTGTCTTTGCCGACCACTTTTCTAAGGTAATCCGGGCCGTCTTTGTAAAGTTTTTTGTAATCGACGGGTTCTACGCTCGTGATTTTTAAACCTTTTTTTGCAAAGTATGTAAGTCCGGGGAATGTCCAAGTTCCTTTTCTGGAGACAGATTTCATTATTCTATCTATTTCGCGCCAATTTAAATCTTCACCAAAATAATATTTGCTAAGCATTCGAAAGACTGCGGGACAACAGTGCATGTTATCGGAAGAATTAGCTACAAACGGGATCTTTTTCATGGGGCAATTATAGCAGGTTTGTTATATAAGCTATGTTATAATCTAAGTCATTAATGAATATAAATTATATATCTTCCGTTGTTGAAATATTTACCCAGCTTACAACAGCGATTGCAATAATTCTCGGTGGCATTTGGGGATATTGGAATTTTGTGATCAGAAGGACTGGTATATGGAATCTTCAAATGAGTATTTTGCCCCAAGTCCATAGTTATCATGGAAAAGACCGCTTACTAATTGTTGTTAATATTACGTTAAAAAATGTTGGTAATGTAAAGATTGTTCCTGGACCAAGCGGATGCAGATTAACAGTGATTAAATTACCAAAAAATATTAAAGAATATAACGTTTTAGATTGGAAAAAAGGACAGGTGCTGTTTAAAAATATTGACATATTAAGGAATTGTAAAGTAAATAATAGTTATGAAGGAGGATATGAGCTTGAACCAAATAATGAATATCATGAATTCGAAACATTTATTGTAAAAAAAGGTGATTTGTTAGCGATAAGATGTAAATTTTATTGTGAAAACAATAAGGATGTTATTCACGAAAGTACTATATTTCAAGTAAATACCTGAAAAATTACTCTTAATATTTTAAAAAGATAATTGTTGTTTATAGAAATCAATTGAATTTGTTACAGCGCTATTCCAACCTGATGGCAGCAAATTATGGTCAGCTCCGGGATATTTAAAATAAGTAACATCTACATCATTTTCCTTTAAAGCTTCTCCTTTCCCACTTTACTTTCCCACTTGGAATGTGGGAAGCAAGAAATGTGGGAAGCAAGAACCTCGGTTTCACTCAGTGCAAGCGCGCAAGGCTACGAAGGATTCATCTTGAGGGTTTCATCCTGAAGGGCAAGGAAGAAAGAGTATATTGTTTAGGATAAAATTCCTGAGAAGAATATAAGAAGAATAACAACTGTTATTGCGGCAAAAATTCCAAGAGTTTGAAGGAATATATTAACGGCTTCTTTTTTCTTCCCGTCAAAATAAAGCTGTAGCGGCTGGAAAAGAAAAATATATCCCATAACTGCTGCAGAGAGTGAAAAAAGAGAGAGTGCAGCAATTGGCGCAAGTACAGAATTATCATTAGTTCCTGAAAACTGCGTACCATAATACATTACACTTGCCACAACTACTATATATAGTACTCCGGCCCCAGCATTGATGATTGGATTCTTAGTCACTTATTTATTATCAGAATTATAGCACAAACGGGCAATTCCAAAATTTTAAATCTTGCATGAATTTTTAAATATCTTTACTATAAATGTATAGACTAAATGGCGGTTGCGCAGGAAACACTAAACGCTCCACACCACACCGATTCAGAAGCGGAATCTGCTTTTATCCCCCTAAAAATGACACAACGATCAGTAGACATTGATATCGATTTTTCAAAAGTAAATCCTGATAATATAATTGGTAAAATATACGAAGATGAATGTTTCAAGAGAGTAATTGAAGAGCTTGGGCCAAGCGAGGTTGCGTATGGTGCACATTTTTTAAACAGAGCATTTAACTCTCACCTTAAAGCAAGAGGGGTTTCAATACCAGATGCATTAGTTGGTGAAGTTGATTACTCAACGCAGGTGTTAGATCAATCTGGTGTTCCAGTTGATAGGTCCGTAATAAGAGTGAAACGAATTATTGAAGCGCGAACTGGAGAAATCAATGGTATATATAAACTAAAAAGATTTGGAAACTTAACAGCGGAAATTAGAAGAAATCCGGAATTTTTTACAATGGCAATTAGAAAGTTACTTGCTGGTAGGGGTGGGGTTTTAAATCTTGCTTTTTTATTTGCTCCGCCCGATGGGGAACTAGAAGTTGATTTTTATTCCCCACATCAACATACAGAAAGAGAAGTAGCTGATGCTAAAAGACAGCTTGGAGAACACCCTTTTAGAAAAATAGGATATAAAACTGTTCCTCTTCCGATTTTCACCCCTGCAGTATAGAGAATTAAATGGATATTTTATTGCTCGAACGATGGTATGTTTATAAAACAACTGACTGGACAAATTACCATAAATATCCAGAATTTACTCTAAAACAAACCCAGCATTGTTAGCAATAAATTAACTACCCATTATAACTGTTTTACAAATCTGACTGTATAGTTCCAAAAGTTTCCCAACACTTTATCAAGAATAAAACCTGCCTCCTCTCCTATCTTGATTGTGGTTGATTTAAGCGGATAATCTGGGTCAGGCAAAAACTCGGTTACTGCTAGAACACCCCCTGGCTTTAACACCCTTCCTGCCTCCTTCAAAGCTTTCTGTTTGTCTGGTGTCTCTTGAAGGACTGTCACCATATACACTAAGTCAATAGAATTATCTTCAAAGGGTAGTTTGTATGCGCTTCCAAGAATCAACTTGATGTTTTTTATATCCTGATTTTCAGGTTTTGTAAGTTTGACTTTTAGCTGCCTTAACATTGCAGGTTGAATATCAAGCGCATACACTTTTCCTGTCTTCCCAACGACTCTTGCAACAGATGTCACAAATGCTCCGCTTCCACATCCAACCTCCAATACACGCATACCCTGCTTTATTCCACTACGCTCTATTAACTTATCGGGTGGTTGCATCTCCCTTCTTATATCACTATCCAGGAATCGTCCAATAAACGCAGGTGCAGGAAAGTGATACCTTTTTCTAAACAGTCTTATAACTACTTGCCATACCAGAAGAACTCCTAAGATTGTTAATACAATCGTCGTCATTCCTTAAATTATAGCAACATTTAATGCCTTAAAAACTGCCAACTCGGTTAGATTATTGACAACTCAGCTCCCCCTATCGGACTTATTCATCAACAGGGAGATTGAGTTTGATGTTAACTTGGAGGATTTTAAGAATTTATATTCAAATCTGAATATTATCTAATTAACTAGGATATATTTTTCATCCTCGCTGGGTGATTCCCAGTATTTCAAATATTTATCAAACATTTCTCCACTTATTTCAAAGGAATCTATAGGAGGATTTTTACTTCGTGAAACAACCCTTTCTCTCATTTTCTCTACAGAGCATTCAACATAATATAAAATTGGCTTTGCTCCTGCATTTAATATTTTCTTCTTTATATCGTCTCTTTGTGATTTAACCCAGAAACCTTCATCTATTATCACATCTTTCCCAGATTCCAAAATTTTGAAAGCAATATTTGTAGCCAATTTCGTTATTTTTCCGTCATATACTGCAAAATTCTTATCTGAAGTAATTTTATTTCCATAAATTTTTATAATCCATTCGTCTTTAGTTATGCGAATTGCTCCCGTTTCCTTTTCTAGTTTTCTAGCAAAAGTAGTTTTTCCCGAACCGATAAATCCGCAGATAACATAAGCAATAGGTTGTTTCTTATTCATTAAGACATTATAACAAAGTGGAATCTATTTATATTATGATGGAGCTCTAAAATTACTTGCTCCGCAGCTAGGACTCGAACCTAGAACCTTATCCTTAACAGGGATCTGCTCTACCATTGAGCTACTGCGGAATGTTTGATAATTATATAAAATTAGCCTCAAGATGTAAACCTGCTATAATTGATCCAATGAAAATAAATGCAGAGTGGCATAAGAAAAATAAAATGCCAAAAAATCCAACCGAGGAGCAAAGAATAAAATGGCATATAGCGCATGCCAAAAATTGCGCTTGCTGGCCTATACCCAAAAAACTCCAAGAGATAATTGACAAAAAATATCCGTCCTAATATAATTTGCTAAATTATGAAAACCCGTCACGTTAGAGAAGTGTGATTGTTTAAGTTTTTATAGAGACAAACAGAAAACAGTATTATGAAAAAATCCCAAAACAACAAAAAATCCTCTAACGTGATGAATCCCGTAGTTCACTTTGAGATGCCGGCAGTTAATAAAAAAAGAGTTGCGAAGTTTTACGAAACTGCCTTTGGCTGGGAGACGCAGCAGTTAGGAGCAGAGATGGGTCATTATCTTCTGGCAACAACAACACCTCTTGACAAGAATAGAATGCATCTTAATAAAGGCGCCATAAACGGAGGTTTTTTCCAAAAACCAAAAGAAGGCAAGGTGCCTCATCTGGTAATCTCAGTTGATAATCTTAAAAAACACATGGAAATTGTTAAAAAAGCAGGTGGAAAAGTTCTGGGAAAGCCAATGGATATTTCAGGAATTGGAGAATTTGTAATGTTTAAAGACACAGAAGGAAACCAAGTCGGAATGCTTGAGCCCTCTCAAATGTAGATTTATCTCATTTGCTATAATTGCCCCATGAAGGTTAACGAAAATATTATTTGGGACTTACTTAGACTTTCGCTTTCATTTATTTTTCTCTGGGTATTTTTTGATAAATTATTTGGACTTGGATTTGCAACCGGAGCAAGTAAATCATGGCTTGCAGGGGTCTCTCCTACAACCGGATTTTTAGCAAATGCTCCCGATGGACCACTTGCTCCGCTTTTTAACAGTCTCTCAGGAAATATTGTGATAGATATTTTATTTATGGGAGGACTTTTTTTAGTTGGATCTGCACTACTTCTTGGAATCGGGATGAAGATTGCTGGTTACTCAGGATCTTTAATGATGTTTTTAATTTATCTTTCTCTTTTTCCTCCGGAGAATAATCTCTTGATTGACGAACACATTGTTTATATTATTATTCTGATTGGCTTGGTCATAAGAGGTGAAAAACAAAAATTTGGGTTCGGCAAAAAATGGTCAGAAGTTAAATTAGTTAAAAAGTATTCAATCCTTCAATAGATAAATTCCCCTTTTGCTATAATTGCCCCATGACTTCCTCTGAATTTTTCAAAATAATTGAATATATTACCCAAAACTGCAGGGATTTAAAAAATAAATATATAAGCGAAGATTTAAAAATTGATTACGTTTGCATATTTTCGAAAAGCCAAAAGGAATTTGATGAACTTTTAAAATTTGCGTCAAGCATAGGAGAATTGGCAGAACAAACAAAAACAGGGCCTGTTTTTAAATTAAATAATTCTCCAGATACAATTATTGGCAAACCAAAAATGCTAAAAATAAGAATTCCCGATAAAACAAGACTGGAAAGAGGAGACGTGGATTTTAATACAGACTATGAAAATTTCAAAAAAAAGTATCTTGATAACAAAAGATTTACTTTAATAAAAAGGGACAACTTTGAAATGCTTGAACTGCGAGATAATTCCTTTGATGTTCTGGTTTACTTCTCAAGCATTCCTCTTAGCGAACAGTTAGGAGTAAATTAAAAGCTAAGCTGCTATAATTGCCCCATGATTATAATCCTCAAAAAAAGAGCTACGAAAGATGATATTAAAAAAATGTCAGAAGATTTTGACGGATATATTAAGCTTGTTGTCGACATTGAAAAAGAAATATTGGCCGGAGGCGGAGAGAGGCATTTTGAAGCAGAACAAAAATTAATTAATGATGGTTCACACCAAACAAGTCTTTGGGGCGGCGGATTAGATTGGGATACTCGCGAGATAGATTATAATTCAATTTTAAATCTTCGGCCGGGGGTAAATCCAAGCCGTGATATTCTCTCCGAAATTATAAGAAAAAAGTTTGATAAAATAGTTGAAGATATTCTTCTATGACAAGTACAAAATTAAAAATTCTAGACATAGCGATGAACCTTAATAGAGTTGGTAACTTTGCCGCAGATGGGTATGATATAAAACAAAAAAGAATAAAAATATTTCTTAATCAAACCTCAGAATACATAGACTCTCTCTCTATCAAAGATTTACCAGACTCATTTAAAAGAACATACTTAAATTTTCTAAATCAATATAAATATCTTAAAAAGGAAGGATTATCAGGACCTAAAAATGAGCTTGAATGGGCTGAAAAAATGATGACATGGGGAAATATTTTGACTCACCGTGCAAACCTCATAAAATAACTTCCTTGCCCTATCGTAGCCTTAGGGCGAAGTGGGGTGCTTGCCCTGAGCAAAGTCGAAGGGCTATAATTGCCCCAGTTATTTTAGCCTGAGGAATTCTTCTTCACTAGACTCCGCTTGTTTGATTATACTTCTTACCAAACCTTTTTTCAGTTCTCTGGCATGAATGGGAATAGGAATAATCCTCTTTAACTTGGGATTATACATAATAAGATGGCTGCCGGTTTGTCTTTTTTGAATGTACCCCAGTTTTTGAAGAATTTTAACTATCTCTCTTGCTTTAAAACTTGCCATTTATAGAGATACTGCTGGATTTTGTACGGAAATTTGCGTGATGACAACATTTGGCCCTTCTTGTGGAATTTCTTGTTTTTCTTCTTTAAGAACCTCCAAATACCCTTCCATGGCATCTTTTATCATAGACACCGCTTCCTCAAAAGTTTCCCCCTGGCTAACGCAGCCAGGAAGTGCCGGAACACTTACCACATATCCGCCTTCTTCAGCCGGTTCAAAGATAGCAGTATATTTTAAGATTTTTTTTGAAAGAGATTTTACTTTTACCATGAATTAATTATAGCATACTCAAACTCTTCCCTTGCCCTATCGTAGCCTTAGGGCGAAGTGGGGTGCTTGCCCTGAGCAAAGTCGAAGGGCTATAATTGCCCCAGTGCGTGACAAAATGTATGCTAATATGGTAATATATTTATGAATACATCCTTTGAATGGGATGAGAGTAAAAATACCGAGAATTTAAGAAAGCATGGAGTAGGTTTTGAGACTGCCCAATTCGCATTTATTGATTTAAGACGCGTAATTGCTCGGGATCTAACTCACAGTAAGAGAGAAAAGAGATATTTTTGTTTCGGAAAAGTTAAAGGAGGTGTACTGACTGTTCGCTTTACCTATCGGAGCAATAAAATTCGCATAATTGGCGCTGGATATTGGAGAAAGGGCAAAAGCATATATGAAAAACAAAATAAAATACAGTAATGAACCAATCGAGGCTCGTGTAGTGAGTGATTTCTTACCTAAGCCTGAGGATTTGGTTTTAAAAGAAAAAAAGATAAGGGTAACCTTAACTCTTACCGAGAAAAGTTTGGACTTTTTTAAAATAGCTGGTAAAAAACATGGGGCTCCTTATCAGGCAATGATAAGACGCCTTCTTGATTTTTACGTTGCTAATCAAAAAGCCTAAATAAGTTTTGGAAGAATTTCCTCTTCTGCTATAATTGTCCCCATAGCCGATTTCCAAGAAGTCACTATAGGATATTGTGTTTTGAGGGGAGTAGTGCTATTATCGCTCAGCAAAAAATGCGAAAGGGGTTTTGGAGAAAGTTCTCTGCATTCCTTGCCCTAATTTCGATACTTGCCCAATCGTTAGTCCTTTTATTGGCTTCGGCACCAAGAGTATATGCACAAGAAGAGGTAGAACAAGTTGCACTTGAAGAATCTGTAACAGAAACTCCTATTCCTACTACCTCTGATGAAATAACCGCATCTCCCTCACCAGAAGATCAACCTCAAATAACTCCCGAAGAGGCAATCTTTGAGATAGACATAACCCTCACACCACCAGAAAACGTTACGCCTTCAAATGCTCAGACACAAAATGAGTTGGAGCAACTAGAAAATCAGGAAAACAATAATAGTCCAAATGAAAAACCACAAGATGAAGAGCCACAAGAGTATAATGAAGAACTCCACGTTATAGTTATCAATAATGTTTCTGCTGAATCTTTAGATTTAGAAACAACTGTAAAAGATTCTTCGGCAACACTTACTACCGATAAGGCCGACTATTCTCCAACAGACACGGTTATTATTAGCGGGAGCGATTTTAAGCCGGAGCAAACATATAAGCTAATAATTACATCAGAAAATGAGCCTCCTGCCCACTTTGAAACAGAAATTAAATCTGATGAAAACGGATCTTTCATATACGCTTATCAGCTAGACGGGACGTACAGACCAAACTATAAAGTTGAGGCAAAAGACGAAGATGGAAATATTATCGCAACTATAACATTTACAGACGACATCCAAGCCCCTGTTCCCTTTTCAGACTCCTTTGGGACTGTAAATTCGTCTTCGGTAACTAATTGGGATGAACAAGATCCTGCGGAAATAACAAGTGGTTCAGGTGAGGATTCTTCAAGACCGGGGTCTCCTACTACAAAATTTGCAAAAATTGGACAATCAAGCGGCGGAACAGATGGATGGATTAGGCGAACGATCAACGCAACAGGATTTCAATCTCTTCAACTTAAATATTACTGGAGAGGAGATAGTGACGCAGAAAGTAATGACTTAGGAATTGTAGAATATTGTTTGGGAGCGACTTGCACTTCTTTTAACCAGCTCGTGACTCATGCTTTGAACAATACTTCCTGGAGCGGCCAGCAAACCATAAATTTGCCCTCATCGCTTAATAATTCTGTCTTTAGAATAAGATTTAGAAATAGTTCCAGCAATACTGATGAATATTTTAGAGTAGATGATGTTGAAGTAGCGGGCTCTGGGATAGTTCCGCCGGATACCATTCCTCCAACTGACCCAGCTGATGTCCATAGTACTGACCACACAATCAATGTACCATCAAGTGACAATACTATTGCTATTGCTTGGACCTTAGCCGGTTCTGCTCCCGGGGCTACTGATTCAGAATCCGGGATTGACGGATATTCATATTCATTTAGTGGCGGGGCTGCTGATTTACCAGATACAGTAAAAGACTCGGAAGAATCATCAATAGGGACAACGAGTAGCTCTCTTTCAGACGGCAATTGGTGGTTTCATTTAAGAACCAGAGATAATGCAGGCAACTGGACATCAACGGTGCATATCGGCCCATTTATAGTAGATACCGGTGCTCCGGTTTTATCAGAGGCAACAGCTGTCCAAACCCCAACAAATGATACGACCCCAGCTTATGTATTCAATTCTGATGAAGAAGGGACGGTTTCATATGGAGGCAGTTGTTCCAGCCCAGATTCGTCTGCAGTTTCTGGCAACAATACTATTACTTTTAACTCTCTTTTGGATGGAACCTATTCTGATTGTACAATTATAGTTACGGATTCTGCGGAGAATAGTAGTACGCCTTTGGGTGTATCTCCATTTACAGTTGATACGCTGGCTCCTACATCTTCATTTACTTCTCCAGAAAACAACAGTTTCTGGAACAGCTCAATAGAAATCTCCGGAAGCTCAATTGACCCATCAGGTAATTTTGTAGATTATGTTACGCTATATTACTCCCTCTCAGGAGAAAATGACTGGAATGAGATTACCCAAGTTACTAATAATGCAGATACCCCTTTTAATTGGAGCTACAGCTGGGAACCCGAAAATGAGGTGACTTATGACATAAAGGCTGAGGCAACAGATGTTGCTGGAAACACGGAGACAAGCCCCATAGTCACAAATATAACTTATGATATTACATCACCCACAGATCCCGATGTTTTCTCAAGTAGCCATGCAGTTGGTACTTGGTCAAATGATCCAACCGTTGATATTGAGTGGGGTGGGGCTGCGGACTTTTTGTCTGGAGTAGCCGGTTATTCATTTCATTTTGATTCCTCGCCAAGCACGCTTCCTGATGAAGTATCAGAAGGGTTAGTAACATCAACAACAAGTGAGGGGCAAGGCGATGGAGACTCACACTACTTTCATTTAAGAACAC
>MFOV01000012.1:43271-63673 GCA_001782515.1 Candidatus Levybacteria bacterium RIFCSPLOWO2_01_FULL_39_10
CTGTTTCTCCGTCAACTCCCCAGGCAACACCGGAGGCCGGAGATTATGATTCGGATCAGTTGGTAACCTTGTCCTCAACCGATGGGTTAAGCGGAGTTAGTGCGATTTATTACACAACGGATGGATCCATACCCGACAATACAAAAATTCTTTACGAAGATCCAATAACAGTTGACATGGATATGACAATTCGGGTTATTGCCTACGATAACGGCGGGAATGCAAGCGAGATATTAGAAGCTTCCTATGGAATTCCTCCGATTATTTCATCTGAAATTTCAAGCTTAGTAACTTCATCTTCTGTCACAATTACGTGGGAGACAGATGATCCAGCAACATCAAGAATGGTGTTTGATACTGTTTCTCATCCAGCACTTGATATAGCGCCAAACTATGGCTATGAAAATTCAACTGAAGAGGAAGATTTAGATCCAAAAGTAACGTCTCATTCAGTTACCCTAGGCGGGTTGTCACCTAATACAACATATTACTATAGAACAATTTCTAAAGGATCTCCTGAAGCAATAAGTGAAGAAAATAGTGTTACAACTGAACAACAAACAACATCTTCTAATAACTCTGATAGCGGAACAAACACTGGAGGTAGCACATCTTCACCTTCGTGTAGTGATACCAAACCCGCAAGCGCTCCAACTCTACAAAGCGCAGCAAGAGGTACAAATAGAGTAACTCTGACCTGGTCAGAAGCATCTGATCCGGTAACTTATTATTTAGTAACTTATGGAACTTTGCCTGGCGCACAGACATACGGGAATCCAAATGTAGGCGGTAAGGGAACAACTTCTTATACAGTCTCTGGCCTTTCCGCAGGAAAAACTTATTATTTTAGAGTCAGAGCCGGAAACGGATGCATGCCTGGAGATTTTTCAAATGAACTCTCAGCAACCCCTCCCGGTATCAGCCTGGAAGGACCAGCCTATGGTTTTGCTCCCGGTGTTTTGGGAGAGCAAACAGAAGAAGATTTAAGTGTCAAAAATAATGCTCCTGAAAAAACGGAAAAAGAAGTACTAGGAAAAGAATCTGTAGAAGTTAAATCTACAAATACTGCAAGAAATTTGACAATGGGATTGGGAATAATAGTCTTAATACTTCTTACCTCATTTTATTTTTACAGAAGATTTAGAAGATAACTTTTCTGCTATAATTTCTCAATTCTTTTCTTAATGTCAAAAGTACCGTAGACTAGTCTACGGATATATTTTAAGGTAAAATTATTTGTTTCCATGTATCGATACATCCCTACATTTGATATAGAAAAAATCTAATCTGCTATAATTGCCCCATGAAAAAGATCCCGTTTGTAGCTAATTCTTCCGATAACATGCACTGTTGTCCCGCAGTTTTTCGAATGCTTAGCAAATATTATTTTGATGAAGATTTAAATTGGCGCGAAATAGATAGAATAATGAAATCTGTCTCCAGAAAAGGAACTTGGACATTCCCCGGACTTACTTATCTTGCAAAAAAAGGTTTAAAAATCACGAGCGTAGAGCCCGTTAATTACCAAAAACTTTACAAATACGGTCCAGATTATCTTAGAAAAGTAGTTGGTAAAGATACAGCAAATTATTATCTGTACAAAAGCAATATCCAATCAGTAATCCCCTTCATTCCGGAATTTCTCGAAAACGTAAAGCATGAGATAAGAAAAGGCTCTATTGAAGAAATAATACGAAACTTAAAAGAAGGCTTTTTGGTCAGCGTAGAAGTAAATTCCAGAATTTTAAACAATAAACCAGGCTTTTCTCTTCATTACATTTTGCTTTACGATTGTGACGGAGAAAATATTGTCTTCCACGACCCCGGACTACCACCTATTAAAGCGCGAAAAATTACTCTAAAAGATTTTGAAAAAGCATTCAACTTCCCCGGCTCCAACGGCGGAATAACAATTTTTAGAAAATAACTTCTGCTATAATTGCCCCATGAAAGACGGAGAAGGCCTTCTACTAATACCTGTTCTGGAAGTTAAGCACTTAGTTGATGGGCTCAGGGAAAAATACGATCCTGGTTTTTTGCGTGAAGCGCCACCACACATTACAATTCTATATCCATTTAAAAGACCAAGGGATATGAATATAGAGGATATAAAAAAACTAAACTCTATATTTGAAAAGGTTGAAAAATTTACTTTTAGCCTTCAAAAAATAAATACTTTTCCGAATGTTGTATATCTAGAACCTTCAGAAAGTGAAAATTTCATAAATCTTACAAGAAAAGTTGTTGAAATGTTTCCAAATTATCCACCATATGAGGGAAAGTTTGAAGGAATTACTCCTCATTTAACAATTGGGCAAGAACTTGAAGAGAGAACTGCACAAGTTTTAGATGAAACAAAAAGTAAGTTAGAAAAAAGATTACCAATTAACTCAGAGGCAAAGGAAGTATGGTTAATGGAAAAAGTGAATGGAAAATGGGTAAAAAAAAGAAAATTTAATTTCCTGCTATAATTGCCCCAAATTGCAAACAGTCCATTTTGCACTATTTAATCCCCCAGAATAATTGTATTGACAAAGTATGTACAGTTAGTATAATATGTAAGTGAAATATAAGTTTGATTATTCGCTAGAGAAAGATTTAATTCTTAAAGAATCAAGAGGTGTTAGCTTTAGAGAAGTAATTCAAGCATACAGAACTGGGAAAAAGCTTGCTGACTATGAAAACAAAAGCAAAAAACACCCTAATCAAAGACTTTTAATTGTTAATATCAAAGGCTATGCATACGTTACGCCATATGTTATAGATGAGAAAAGGAAAAGAGTATTTTTAAAAACTGTATATCCAAGCAGCAAATTAACTAAGGAGTACATAAAAAAATTATGAAAAAGAAAAAATTTGATCCATTTAAAAATCTTAAACTAGATAAATACGAACAGGAAATAGAAGATGCTCTTGAAAGAGAGAAGTTTGTTCCAGTAGAAGACTCTTCGGAAATTAATAAAATATTGACAGAGGCTGCAAAAAATTATACCGAGCTTGAAAACAGCAAGAGTATAACTTTAAGAATTAAAAATATAGATCTAATAAAATTAAAAGCAAAAGCCGCAAGAAATAAAATTCCCTATCAGACTCTTATAAACTTACTTATAAAAGAATACACAGAAGGCAAAACAAAAATATCATTGTAAATTCCTCAATTCTCATAGTTTGAAAAGGTGAAGGGTGCTATAATTGCCCCATGAAGAATTGGTTTGTGACTTGGGACAGAGAAGAATATAAAGAATGGGCAGCTCCTATTTCTGGTGGTTATCTACTATTGATAGTACGAAAAGAGAAAGGCCGTCATCTTTGCGTAAAAGCAAAACTTAAAATGGGAACAAAAGGTCTCCCGTCGGTATCAATTATCGAAGAGGTATATCTTCCAACAACTGAGGAAGCCTCCAGACAAATCTCCAATTGGAAAAAGAAATAATAAATTAACTTCCCCTGCCTCTCGTAGCCTTGCGCGAAGTGGGGTGCTATAATTGCCCCATGAAAAAAGTTTATGGTATTAAGTATTTTGTATTAAGCAAATTTGACTAATGGGGTTTATGAGTGAGAAAATAGGCGAGCTTTAGAAAATTCGAATTTTCGAGTTTTAATTAGGAGTAAGAGTGGAGGTGAAAAAAGTTGAAATTGATAGGTAAAATTATAATAGGAGTAGCAGTTTTTATTGTTGTTGTAGGAATTATCGGGGTTGCTCTAGGTTTAGGCGGGGATGATCAAAGCTCAACATCGGAGAATACGACGGCAGAAGTATCAAAGCCTGAGCCTACAAATAAGCCCACAAAAGAACAAAAACAATCTCAAACTGTAATCTCAGTCGTAGCAGAAGAATTTATAGAAGAGTTTGATAAAAATCAGTTAGCAGCAGAGGAAAAATATGAAGGAAAACTCATTGAATTTACTGCAAAAATTAAAAATATAAGCGAAGATATTTTAGGGTCACCGTTTCTTTCTCTTGAACCAGAGTCAGCGGACGAATTTTATTTCGGGACCACCATACAATGTTTCTTTGAAAATAAATCAGACTTGATTAATCTTGAAAATGGTCAAATTGCAACACTCCGAGGAAAGGTAGATACTCAATCTCTGGGAATCATAATTGTTAAAGATTGTTATGTAATAGAGTAGTCATTTCATCGCCGAAAAACCCTGAGCTTAGAACGTCTGCTATAATTGCCCCATGAAGCCTTGGAAGATTACATTTATTTTACTAGTCTTAACAATTGCCTCAGTTATCATACATAATCTTATTTATGCTGCGGTAGGATTTGAAGAGGCTATATTTTTTCTTCTAACTTTTGTTTTTGGAGCAGCCGCAATAATTATGGCATTTTACTCTTTATTTAAATCTATTAAAAAATAACTTCATTTTAATTTTCTTTTCAAACTCTTACAAAATTCTTGCAATATATGTGTTGACAGGAATAGGTCGCTCCGCTTCAAATACTAATTTTTCCCACTTCGCCTACCCCTTCGTTGAAACTTCGAAGTACAAGAGGGTTTCGAGCGACAACGAATAAATAACTAATTTCTTAGTGCTACAATATAATTGTGCATCTTAAAAAGTATTTTATTTGGTCAACACTCCTTTCCTTTGCTGGCGTAATTTTTGCCGGATATCTAACAGGGATTAAATTATTTAATCAAATATGCGCTTTTGGAGAAACCTGCCCTTACTTTTTTGGATACCCTGCTTGTTATTTTGGATTAGGATTTTTTCTATTGTTATTTATAATAAGTGCCGGATCACTTGCTACAAAAATAAAAAGCAAAATACCAGCAAAAATGATATTAACAATATCTTTTGGGGGAATTATTTTTGCCGGAAATTTTGTTGTTCAGGAATTTATTCAAATGTTTAATGTAGGCTTTAAGCTATATGGCCTAGGACTTCCTACATGTTTTTACGGAATGGTTTTTTATATTTTAATATTCGCGCTTTCACTAGAAGCATTAAGATATAAAAAATAAAAGGGAAGTGTCATGCGGTGAAATTATTCTAAATTTTAATAGGCTCCAATTTTGAAATAATTTTTGCCCCAATTAGCGCACCCAAAAATCCTGCTAATGCAACACCAACTAATTCCGCTGGAATCATTGATAAAATCAGAATTAGGCCAATTATGGGAGAAATAAGAGCAGTAAATATCCCACTGACACTTCCGATTATTATTCCAGGGCCGGTGAGTGCAGGATGAATTTTTTCAAATATTAAACTAAGTGTCACTCCCATAAAGACTGACGGGAAAACTAATCCTCCTCTATATCCTCCTGCTAGAGACCAGCCAGTTACCAAAAGCTTGGTTATAAAAATAATTAGAAGTGTAGCAACAGTATAAGATGAAGAATTTTCAAGAAGAATTGATGTTCCTTCTTTTCCGCTAAATTCTACTGACGGGCCACCGATTAAATATAATATTCCAATTACAGCTCCAAAAACAGAAGCTGATACAAGCCAATGATAATTATTATCGATCTTTTTTGTAATAACTGACAGCTTTTTTATAAGTAGCTTTAATAGATATGCTAAAAATGCTCCTAAAATTCCCAAAATTAATGCAAAAATTAAATCCTGAATATGAAAGTTTGATGAACCCGTAGGAATAGTACCAAACCCAATTGCAGATCCTTTAATTGCAACAAGAGTTGCATATGCGGCAACGCCAGCAATAATCGGCGGAATATAATGTTTAATAACAATTTTCCCCTCCTTTTTAAAAATAATAATAATTGGAATAAGTATTGACAAAAGGGATCCGAAGAATGCAACAAGAAGTGCACCAACACTTGAAATTGCCAAAAGTTTTGCTGAATTTAGGTCACTGCTTTTTTGCGCAAACCAAATACCAAGCCCTCCGGCTATTCCAACAAGTGATGCCTCTGGTCCAAGGCTTGCGCCTGCCAAAAGACTTCCCGCACCTATCACAAAAATCGTCCCCAAGTCATTTAAATCAGTATGCTTTATCTCCTCGTCTTCAAGAAAATTAGTTTCCGCCTTTCCAACGCGGTTTTGTTTAAAGTTCCTGATTATATATGAATAGGCAATACTTAAAAAAATCGCAACTGGAATTAGTGCAAGCCTGAGCGAATCAGTATTAAACAATTCATTCCAAAGATATTCTGTTCCTTGGTTAACTATGAACTCGAATAAAACAAAAACTACTGCATTTGCAACACCGATTGCTAAAGATATGAGGATAAATTTTAATAAGGCCGACATTTTATAAACGTATATAATTAGATGTTTTAAGTTCTGGTGATGAACTATTTTTATTATTCATAAATTTTATTGTCAGATGTTAACATAAAAATCGATTATTTTAAATATTTTTCAATATTTTCCAAGTGCTCATCATATGTCACAGAACAATATATGTTTCCTTTTCTATCATGTAAATAAAAAAAACAATCAGTGTCAGTAGGATTTAGTGCTGCTTCAATTGCAGTTATTCCAGGGTTTGCAATTGGAGTAGGTGGAAGGCCGCTGTATTTATAAGTATTGTAAGGGGAATCTGTATTTTTTATATCAGCTCCTGTTAGAGATTCCCACCATTGCCCGTTTACCTTACCTGTTGCGTATTGAATTGTTGCATCAATTTCCAGTTTTTGCCCGGCCGAAAGTCTATTCCAAATAATTCCTGATATAAGTTTGATATCCTCTTGCCCTGCCGCTTCCCGTTCAAGAAGAGAAGCAATTTTAAGTACCGTAGTCCATTTTATATTTTTTTCTTCTGCCTCTTTTTGATAGGGTGCAAATTTTTCATTAAAGTTTCCTATCATCCGAAGTGCAATTTGCTGACCCCCCTCATCTTTCGGAATGAGATACGTGTCAGGAAAATAAACACCTTCTCTATAGTCTGGGTTTACATTTGTATATTCGCTATTCCATTTTTCAAGTTCTTCCTCATCCCAATTAAATTTACTTGCTAGTATTTCTCCAATTTGTTCCTTCCTAATTCCTTCTTTTATTACAATTTTTTTTAAATCTGCACCTTCTTTTAGTTCACTGATTATTTCAAAAACATTCATATTTTTTGAAAGATAATATCCGCCCTCCTCGATTTCTCCTAAGTTTAAAACCAGTCTTGCAACATCAAATGCAATAAATGATTTAATATAGCCTTCTTTTTCAAGTTGAAGAGCGGCAACATCGCCTTTTTCACTATCTATTAAAACAATTTCTGTTTCGCTCTCGTTTTCCGGAGCACCAAAGGGATTAAAAAATAAAGTTAAAATTCCAATAATTGAAATTAAAAAAATTACAAAAATAAGAAGGATTTTTTTCATCCCGTTAGATATTTATTATGCTATGAATCATTTTCAACCAACCCCGTTAAAAATCTAACGGGATTCACCTGCCAATTATAGCAAAATGGTTTTGTGGTATATTTAATTTGTTAAGCCTTGGCTTGCTAGACTAAACTAGAAGTTTATTATTTTTAGTTTTCAGGGGACGGAGGGACTTCTTTTTTTGAATCTTTGCCCATCTTATCTACAAAGAAATTTATAACGGTACTTACTATTGATAATACAAGTGCTCCAATAAATGCGGGAACTATTCCATCAACCTCAAATCCTGGTACAATCCATGCTGATAAGGCAAAAGTTGCGGCATTAACAACTAGCGCAAATAATCCAAAGGTCACCATGGTTATGGGAAGAGAAATAAGCCTAAGTATGGGTCTTATGAATGTATTAACAAGACCAACAACAATTGTTGCAACAAGTAAGGCCATTGAGTCTGAGAATGTAATTCCTGGGACAACATAAGAGGTTATAAAAAGAGCTATAGCAGATCCTATAAATGAAATTACAAAATGCATAACATTAAACCTTTATTAATAATAACATAATAAATGCGATTTGTATTTAAGTCAATGAAAATTTGGGCTTAGGCTGAATTCATGATATATAATGAAGTTAATTGTACGTCCTCCCAATCTTACCGTTCACCTTTAGGTACTATTCGTACACGGCTCTCGGGGCGATTTCAGGAGGACTTAAGACCTCTCTAATCCCGATTAAAATCGGGAAAGAGAGTCTAAAGGAGGTGAAAAATTTGGCGAGTCAAAAATTATTAATTACAAAAATAAATCCTACGTCGCTTGGAAATTTTGTAGGAACATTTTATGCAGTAATTGGCGTAGCAATTGGTTTAATACTTGCATTTGGTTCAGCAATATCGGTCTGGGTTGGGGCTCAAGGCTGGAATTTTTTTCAAGGACTTGGATTTGGACTGGCTGTAGGAATATTGGGAGTTGTGATTTATCCTTTCATATATTTTATAATCGGCTGGATTCAGGGTGCTATCTTTGGTCTAATATTTAATGTCGCCACTTCTTACATGGGCGGTCTTGAAATTGAAACTAAATAATCTTGTTATCATAGTATTTAGTTAAATATTACCGGACAATATTTGTTCGTGTAATTTTTTTGTTCATTTTACATCATTTCTACATGGCAGACAGTCAAAAAAATATAATAATAAAACAAAATCAATTAGAATCTATTCAGAAATCCTTTACCAGTCTTGCATTCGGTATAATTATTTTAATAGGAATTTAATACATTGCTAGAGATTTATTAGCTCCAATACCACTTTCTGTATTTATAGCAGTTCTTATATTTCCAATTTTTAAGTGGTACAGAAGAGAAGGTCTTTCAAGACCTATTTCCCTAATTCTTATGACTCTGACTTTTTTTGGAGGTGTGGTTGCAATAGTTGTATTCCTAACTTGGTCATTTAGTTTGCTTTTTAGCTCCCCGTCATCTTATACAGAAGCATTCAGGCAGTCTTTAAATCAAATAACAAAAAATAGTTTAGTTTTATTTGAAAAATACTTTCAAAAATCACGGTTGTTAATAAAGGTAAGTAATTAAATTTTCTGACAGCAAGATTTGTTAGACGAAGTATATTTAGACTTCCTCAGGGCAAATAAACTCAATTTGACTTTTGGCTTCAAAAGAGAGATTATTTAATAACTTCAAACGAATGAGGTTAGGTGGTGATTAAGATGGGTGAGCCTAAAAAATTGGGTGTTATAACTCACTACTACGATAAGCTTGGGGTTGGTATTGTTAAACTCGAGCAGGATTTAAAAGTGGGCGATAAACTAAAATTCCAGGGAAACAAAACCGATTTTGAGCAAATTGTTGAGCAAATGCAATTTGATCACAAAGATATTGAAGAAGCCACAAAGGGTCAAGAAGTCGGAATAAAACTTGATGAGAAAGTGAGAGATGGGGACGAAGTATTCCTGACAGAATAAAAACTTATTATATAAACTACAGTTAGCACCTCACGGTTCGGCCGGCACTACACATAGACCTATAGTCTTGACAATCATGATCTCTTTTGATATACTTGCGTAAGTAAAGTTCTATACTTGACTTTTCACAGAGATAAGTTCAAGATTAAAATTATCAGGCTTTATCTTTAATTATGGCTGCAGAGTTTGGACCACAGGTTCCAGGATCTGTTAAGCCCGAAGCAACCACTCCGGTAATTCCTCATGAGTCTCGTCCTCCTTCAGAAGGCACAGCTTCCCAAGTTGTATTCGACTTAGATCGAATGTCCCGTGAAGAAAGAATGAAACATTACATCGCACAACAATTTGCTCTAGGCCCACTAGGAGATACGACGGTAACCTCATCAAGGTTTAAGCCTAATGGTGTTGAGCTGAGTGATCATATTCCATATGAGGGAAGTCTAGCTGAGGAATCTAGTCCATGGGGTATGGAAATAGTAGATCCAAATAGACAGTTTTCAAGCCCTGAAGAAAGAGCGTATCTAATAGATTATTATCGATCACTTTTAACTCCCGAACAAAGAGAAGCTATTGAATTATCAGAAAAAGAAAGATAGTCTAGATTTTCCTTGACTTTTCTACCCACCCGTTTTATCATCAATTCACGATGAAGTTTGCTTCGATCTTAAGTCACCTACCTCACAAAACAGCATACGCACATTGTGATATTCCGTGCGGAATTTATGATCCTCATGCGTCTCAAATGGCAGCACATACTATAATCCGTATGACTCAGTTTTTAGAGGAAATTAAACGCGATAACGAAACAAAAGTAGAACATGATATTGCCCGAGTCACACACATCAAAGAAGAACATGGGCAATTGGTTGAGGAAGAATTAGAAACTCTTCAAAATGATTATTTCAAAGAAGAACATTATAAAGCCCACAAAAACCTTAAAGACTTACTCGCAAAAGGAGTAAGTCTATCAGTTAAAACAAGGCAAAGTATTGATATGAAAGCAGCTGGTGAACTTTTAGAAATAGTTATGCAAATAGCCGAAATTTTTTACAAGACAAAGAATGTGCCTTCAAAAAGAGTTAAATCTACCTATCCAACAGAACTTGATATTGTAGTTCCCGCTTGATGATTATATCTCTTTTTAAAACCTCAGGACATAGTATGGAGCCGGAAATTACAAACGGCTCTTTTTTTATTGCATCAGGTGTTCCGTATAAGTTCACAAATCCAAAAATAGGAGATTTAATTATTTTTAAAAACCAGAATAAAACGATTGTAAAAAAAATAATCAAAATTGAAAAAAAGAATTATGTTATCGCAGGACAAAACTTATCAGACAGCATGAAGTTTGAACCTATTACAAAAAAAGATATTCTGGGAAAAGTAATTTTCAATTTTTAATGCTTATGGAATTAATTTTTAATTTGGGACTTCTTTTAATTATTGTTATTTTGTTAATTCTTCTTTCTTGGGTTTGGCCGCCTGATAGTCCATGGGCACCAAGATGGAGAACAAAAAAAGAAACAGCGCGGGCTGCGTTTAAATTGGCAAGACTTGGAAAAAAAGATACAGTTTACGAACTTGGGAGCGGAGAGGCAATTGCCCTAATGGTGGCTGCTTCAGAATTCAAAGCAAAAGGAGTTGGAATTGAAATAGAGCCTTTTAGATTTTTCCTTTCAAAAATCACTGTTTGGAGAAAGGGTTTGAACAAAGAAATAAAATTTGTAAGAGGAAATTTTTATAAAGAGGATTTGTCCGGTGCAACAGTTCTATACCTCTATCTTGTTCCTCAGACTTTAAATAGACTTATTCCGAAATTTAGAAAAGAGTTAAAAAAAGGAACAAGAATTGTTTCATATAAATATGAAATAAGTTTACCTTTGGAAAAAGAAGATAAAAAAAATGAGCTCCGGCTCTATATAATATAAGAAAAAGAAACCTTTAATTAATACTTCAATACTTTAAAGTATTGAAGAACAATAAAAATCTAATTTAGGATTTAGGATTGAATTTTTTTGTACGAAAATACAACCAGCGGATTTTATCTGCTACAGTTAATAATCGATAGTTGATTGGATTTACGACCAAATCATAACTTCCTATAAATTCAACTAACTCTCCTCCAAATCCTTTTTTAAATCTATGAAAGCCGAAATAGGGATCATTTTCTTTTGGATCCGGCGTATTTGCCGCTCCCCACATATCAAATTTTGAAAGACCCAGACTTTTTCCAAAAAGTATTGCTCCCCACATTGCAGAGTGGGATGCCATAACTTCTCTATATTCTTCACTTGATACGCCGTACGGATAATACAATGTGTCTTTAAAAGTAAAAAGAATGTACGCTACTAAAGTTTTTTGTTTATATTTTGTGGTTAATAGATGGGCTTGGAGTCTGTTAGGATCTGGCTTCTGGCTGCTGGCTTCTGGCTGCTGGCTTTTTAGGGTTTCCCACATGAGGCGGTGATAGCGCTCGTCATGAGCGTAAAATTTCTGCCTTTTGGTGGTTTGTTTAGTCAGCCTAAGATAGTCAGAAAATGCGCTGTCGCTATTATCAATATGTGTTTCAGCACCCTTTTTCTCGGCAACTCTAATGTTGTAGCGCGTTTTCTGATGCATATTTTTTAAAAGTTCTTCTTCTGTTTTTTTAAGATCCAGGATAAATGTAAAACGGGTAAAAAGAGGATGAAAGGACGGCCGGAGACCATAATTGATGATTGATGATTGATGATTGATGACATTTGGTTCGAGTTGGATAAAACTAATTCGCTGTTCGCTCCCAATATTTTTAAGTTCGTCTAACAGTTCTTTTGAAGGAAGTTGTCCTTTTGGAAAGTAGCCAATTCTGTATGGAAATTTTGGAGTTTTATGAACCGATATTTGATAAGGATTTAAAATTTTGTCTCTTTTAACTATTCCTTTTCTTATTATTTCAACACCTGTTTTTTTTCTGAAAAGTCCCCATTCAAATGTTTGGAGAGGATGGTTAACGGACAGGTTATAAATGTCTTTTTGGTCTGGGGATATGTCTTCAAAGGTCATAAAAATTCGGGAACGTCATCGTCCTGATAAATATTATGAGAGATAATTAAATCTTTCGGAATATCCAAAATGAAACGAGAAATTATATTTTGCGAACTTTGGCCGAATATTAATCTTTTCTTGGCATATGTAAAAAATAACCTTTGTTTGGCTCTAGTTATCCCAACATAGCAAAGCCTTCTTTCTTCCTCAAGCTCATGCTTTTCCATCAAGGCTCTTGAATGAGGGAAAAGCCCTTCTTCCATGCCAATTATGAATACATATGGAAATTCAAGACCTTTTGCAGCGTGCAAGGTCATAAGTGTTACTGCGTTTATTTTGTCATCTGAGGTAGGATGGTCAGGGAGCTGTTCCTGTTCAACTAATGAAACATTTTCCAAAAATGAGGAAAGGGAGGTAAATTCAATCGCAACAGATCGCAGTTCTTTTATATTTTCAAGTCTTTCTAAATCATCCTCATCTTTAGGATCAAAAAGCGAAAGATAATCAACTGCCTTAACAACTCCATCCAAAATATTGATGGTTCTTAAATTGTTAGCGTTTATTCCCTCTTTAAAATCTAAGAAACTTTGTAATCTTTTTTTTCCTAGTTTTTCAATTCTTGAAAGTGAAACGTTATCTCTTTCATTATCTATAACTTTAAGGTATGCCAGGATGTCTTTTATTTCCCGTCTTTCGTAAAAACGCACACCGCCTACTAAAACATAGGGAAGCCCGTGGTGAAGAAATACCTCCTCAATCACACGGGATTGGGCATTGGTTCTGTAAAGCACTGCAACATCTTTTGGCTCAATCCCTAAATTTATAATTTGGGAAATTATAAATTCTGCCTCGTTGTGTTCATTAGTTGCTTCATACAAATAAATCTTTTCTCCTTTATGGTTTTTTGTCCAAAGCTTAAGAATAGGGTGCGTTGTGTTTTTGGAAATAACAGCGTAGGCGGAAGATAGAATCATTTCAGTTGATCGATAGTTTTGGGAAAGTGAAAAAGTCTTGGTATTTTCAAAATCTTTTTTAAAAGTTATTAAATTTTGAAAATTTGCACCGCGGAAACTATAGATACTTTGAGAAAAATCTCCGACAACACAGATATTTTTCCATTTGTTTGAAAGCATTTTAGTTAAAATATACTGTGCATGGTTGGTATCCTGATATTCGTCCACTAATATGTATTTAAATTTTTCCTGATATTTTGTGAGAACTTCCGGATTTTTTTCAAATAACTCAATTGTTTTTAAAATAAGATCGTCAAAATCAAGTGCATTATTTTCTTTTAGGACTTTTTGATAGGAAGGATATATTTTTGCGACAGTTTCCTGGAAATATCCCCTTGCAAAATTCTTATATTCAAATTCATTTATCAGCTGATTTTTTGCTTGAGAGATTGTTGAATGGATTGAATAAGGCTTAAAATCTTTGATTGAAATGTTAAGAGTCTTCATTGCCTCTTTTATTGCATCAATTGAGTCAGAGGTATCATAAATGGTGAAATTTCGGGAATATCCGATTTTTTCAGCGTCCAACCTCAAAATTCTTGCGCAAATTGAGTGGAAAGTTCCAATTGTAGGTTTGTCAGTGCCGGGCAGAAGTTTTTGAATCCTCTGTCTCATCTCATTCGCAGCTTTATTTGTAAAGGTGACCATTAGAATGTTTAATGGATCGATGTCAAATTCTTTTATAAGATAAACAACTTTGTAGGTTAAAACTCTTGTTTTTCCGGATCCTGCGCCGGCAAGAATTATCATCGGCCCCTGTGTCTCGACAACTGCCTTTTTTTGATCTTCGTTTAGATCCTTGAGAATATCTTCTGTCATAACTTATAATTAAAGCTAAATAATTGTATCATATGAAAAATCTAATAATTGCTGCTAACTGGAAGTCGAATAAAGTTAAAAATGAAGCAAGGCAGTGGTTTGATGAATTTTCAAAAAACGCCTGGGAAAATGGTTCTGAAGTAGTACTGCTTTTGCCATTCACACTTCTTGAATTTGGATCAAGCTATATTAAAGAAAAAAATCTGAATATAAAACTCGGAGCACAAGACATTTCGCCTTACGACATGGGAGCCTATACGGGCGAAGTAAATGCTGAGCAGATAAAAGAGTTCGCAGATTATGTGCTGATAGGACATTCTGAAAGGAGAAAAAACTTCTCTGAAACGGATGATGCTGTAAACAAAAAAATCGAAAGAACTATTGCATCATCGCTTACCCCTATTGTTTGTGTTTCAAATATGCATCAGGTCGAGAGTATTAACAGAGACGATTTAATCATCGCATATGAACCAATTGAAGCGATCGGGACAGGCGACCCCGACGATCCCCAAAATACATTGTCGGTTGCACGAGAAGTTAAAGAAAGAATGAAAAACGCTAAGGTTATTTACGGAGGAAGTGTAAAGGCGGAGAATGTAAGAAATTATACAGCGCTTGATGGTGTAGAAGGAGTGCTGGTAGGTAGTGAAAGCTTGTCTGCTTCTTCCTTTTCTGAAATTATAAAAAATGCTGTTTAAAAAAACTCTAATATCATTTTTTTTAATAGTAACTCTCAGTCTCCAATTTGTAATAAGTGGAGGATCTATTTCTCCAATTTTATATCAGCTGATTTTTAATAAAAATATTGAACTAAAAAGTACGGAATATGAGAGAATTAATGTTCTTCTTCTTGGAATTGCCGGAGGAAGCCATGAAGGACCAAATCTTTCAGATACTATAATTTTTGCAAGTATTGATTTGTCCGATCCTAAAATTACACTTGTTTCAATTCCGAGAGACTTATGGCTTTCCGATCTTGATGCAAAAATTAATACAGCTTATGCATCAGGTGAGGCAAGAAAAGAAGGGGGGGGCTTGATTCTTGCAAAATCTGCAGTTTCAAAAATTACAGGACAACCGATTGACTATACTGTTGTCATAGATTTTTCAGGATTTGTTGAGGCAGTTGATTTGATGGGAGGGCTGGATATTGAAGTCGAAAAAGATATAGATGATTTTGAATATCCGGTTGCAGGACGTGAGGATGACCCTTGCGGAAACAGTCCCGAGGAACTTGAGGCGTTGGCAACCGCATCATCTCAACTTGAAGCATTTCCATGTAGATATGAACATCTTTACTTTGATAAAGGTTTAAATCAAATGGATGGAGAGACAACGCTTAAATTCGTAAGAACCCGTCACGCAACAGGCAATGAAGGAACAGATTTTGCAAGATCCCAAAGACAGGAAAAAGTAATAAGAGCTTTTATGAACAAAGCATTTTCTCTGGGAGTTTTGGCAAACCCTGCTAAAATAATCGGCTTCAGGGGAATAATTGATGAAAATATAAATACTGATATAGAACAGAATGAGTTTGATGATTTTATAAAACTAGCCGGAAAATTTAAAAATGCAAAAATTCAAAGTGTGATTATTGATGTTGGTGACAAAGATACCAAAAGAGGAGGATTTCTGACAAATCCTCCAATAACTTCGGAATATAACTATCAGTGGGTGCTGATTCCAAGAACAGGAAAAAACAATTTTTCAGAAATTCAGGAGTTCATAAGATGCAGATTTGTGCAAGTTGAGTGTATTGTCTCTGAAATTCTTTAATTTATCCAGCACCTTTAAGCAATTTCTTCTATAAAGTAAAATCCAGTTTAAAAAGGTGCTGGATTTATTTTATAAATTGTAGTTCCATTTTCACTGAAAACTGAAGTTCCAAGTTGCTGGAATTTACCTTCATTAATTTTATATTTTTCTTTTTCTAAACCCCCAACATATACATAGAAAATATTATATTTTTTTAAAATATTTCTGGTTAACTCAACATCGCGTGATTCATATAGGTTTTTTACATCATCAAAACGAGAAGATGGAATTTCATAACCCCCACGCCATAACCACTCATGAACAGTCCAGCCCACAACAGTCGGAAGACCGGTATTTGCAGAAATTCTATTATAATCTGTGTATGAATCGCCTTGCGCCTCAAGTATCACTGGCTGTCCTGAAATATTTTTATTTATCCACTCAATTGCGCTATAATCCTCAGGCTTTATCGATTTAAGATAGGTGGTTCCGTTGAGCCCTTCATTAATTCTTAAATCTTTATAACCGGCAGGCACTGCAAAGTACGGATAGAAAGATACTAAAATTACAAATACAGCAGAGGCAGTAATAAATAGAGCATATCCAACTAAATTTATATAGGGTTTTTTAAAATTTCTAATACTTTCTTTAACATGAGTTAGAATTCTTACCAATATGTATATACTTGAGATTGAAAGCATAATAAATGCCTGATAACCGAGTTTAAACATTGTATTTGCTCTGAAATGCCCTTCATAAATATCTTTGAAATAGAAAAACTCGGGTATTATTATTAAGAGTATTGAGAACAGAGAAATAACAATCACAAAATAATCAGAAATTAAAAATGATTTTTTTCTGAGGAATATAACAAGTGATGTGACCATAAAAATAAAAAATCCCCAAAGAGTCAAAAATTGCCAAGGAGGAGAAGTCTGACATTTCCCGTTTTCAAATAAAAAAGGGCCAATCTGCCCTATATCAACCAGTTGTTTTGGCGAACAATTAACTCCAATCTCGGTTGAAAAAGGCGAGAAATTCTGATTGAAAATAAAAGTGAGAGATAGGAAAACAAATAAAAGCAAAACTCCATGTTTAATAAGTAATATAAATGAATCAAGAATCCGTTTTTTGATACTGCCCCGTTCAAATATTAAATTCAGTGAAAATATTGCAAAGAGTATCAGAACTAAATACATAAGCCCGTCCAAAGCGTTTGTCATAAATGCAACAGATGTGAGAAATCCAAGAAGAATTGTCTTTGAAAAACTTATCTTTTTTTCAAAAAAGACTAAAAGAATAACTGCGATAATTGTAAGAACAATTGGAATACTAAGTACATGACCGTGAAGATCTGCTACAACAAAAGAATAGGACGGGAATTCATGGATTGTGTTGTATATAAATCTTGTCGCATTAGGATACCAATAGGAGTTTGGGAAAGTTGATGGAGAAAAAACAAGCTGCCAAAAAGGAACAGGAGACTCCACATTATAAGGTTTGAATAAAGAAAAAATTGTATGAAGATTACCTGAAAGACTAACAATGTAGCCAAATAATAATCCTACAATAATAACCAAAATCTGCGAATACTTTCTAATTTTCCCAACAAGATTTATTCCGATTGAAAAAGCTAGGGAAAAAGTGAAAGCAAAAATAGTTGCGAGCATCAAATTAAATGTAACAAATGACGGAATATTTGTAAGTTTCGTAACAACTGCTGTGTACAAATGACCAAAATAATAATAATTAATTGGAAGGGGAGTAAACCACATGTCCCGCGGCGGAAAATAATCTGTTCTTAAGATCGAATTTAGAAATCCGAAATCCATAAATTTTTCAAGATTATGAATTTCAGGATTAAATCCTTTTATATAAGACCAGATGACAAGCATTATTAAAAATATTAATTCTTCGGCAATTATTATTTTTGTAAATTTTTTAAGTTCGAACTTTCCACGTTTGAGAATTAATAAAGATATTAAACTTAGGATGACCCAAACTAAGACAATATTTATTTGATTGAATTTAAGAATATGAATAGAAGATAAAATATAAATTGTGTAGGAAATAAATATTAGACCTAAGAATTTTGAAAATACATAACCTCTATCTAGAAACTTATCAAAAATTTTTGCAGTAAGTGGAAAAAACGTAACCCCAATTAAAAAAAATACAAACCACCACTTTGTCATATCCAAAAAATCAGAAATATTCATAGATTCCTGCAAGATGTATTCACATCGAAATATAAGGTATCTTCATTTTTTGAAACATAAATATTTTCAAATTCTTTTTCAAAAATATTGGAAATTGGCGGTATGTCAAGATCTGGAGGATTTTGTCTTTTTATTTCAATATAGTCAATGTTGTTTTCTTTCAATAAATCGCAAGCTTCAGACTTTTCGTTTGCCCCAAGAATACTTCTCATAATTTCGCCGCGCTTATTTGTATCATATCCCTGACTCCAGGCAAAATATGGCCAGCCCAAAAATATTTTTCGTCCAACTAAAGATGCAGGATTGTAAAGAAAACTTGTATTCAAAAATACGGAATCAGGACTTGTATTTTTTAAAATCCAGCTTGAAGCATCATTTCTTTTATAGTCGACAAGAGTAACTCCCCCATCATTATAAATTGGGAAAAAATCAATTATTCCACCAAAAACCATTAATAAGAAAAGAACGACAACAACTGGCTTCAAAAAATTTTTTTTATGCCAAAGTTTAAGTAAAACATAAGCAGAAAACATATTTCCGACAAGTAAAAAATAATTAAAAAACTTGTGATTTGCTGCAATTTCCGGAGAAAACTGGATCACGTTTCCAATAATAAAAAGACTGAAAAATGCGACAAGTATTCTTTTTTGTTTGCTATCTGAAAGTAAGAATCCTAGAGGAATTAAAATTATCGAAAGGCCTAAATTAAATATCCAAAACTCGGAAAAATTTGAAAAACTTAAATTGTCTGATAGAAGATAGCCCAAAACGAACTGAGGGTTATATCCCTCACCCGATGAGACATATAAATATTGGGGAAGAGCAATTATTGCAGAAACAAAAAGCGCTATGAATGAAGACTTTCTGATTTTTGAAAATAAAATTCCAAGAATTATCACTACAACTGCTGTCATGAAAAATACCGCTAAGTGAAGAAAAAAGGAAAGTCCAAGAACTGCTCCAAGAACTATCCCAAGTTTAATATTTGATTTTTCATTATTAAAAATAGGTTTAATTAAAAAGTAGACAATAAATAATGACAGTGCAAATGAGAGCGCGAGGTGCCTTTGATTTGTATAAATATTTAAATTCCAAAATGCCGAAATTATTCCATCGCCATACGGAGCAAATGACTGAAAGTCTGTTATGTTTGGTATCTGCAAAAAACTTTGGAGTGAGGCCGATTTATCTTCGAAATAATAATAATATGACAATGAAGAATTAAAAAGAAAGAAAATTACACTTATTATTCCAACAGACTTTGATTTAAACAATAAATTTGCAAGTAGGTATATCATAAGAAGTAAAAATGAAAAACCAAGTAAGGACGGAATGTTCAGTGCTAGACCTATTGGCAAGCCAGTTTTTTCAAGTAGTCCTACAAATGCATAAAAAAGAAAATGATAATTAATAGGTTCTCCTGGAAAAAGTGGATACTGGGGAGGAAAATTTGCGCCTAGAGAAAAAGACCTAATTAGCGGAATATGACTTGAAAAATCGCTCCACGCTTTTGATGAGATTAAAAGTGAGTTTTCATTTGAGGTAAATGATGAAAACATTAAAAATCCTCCAAATAGGAGACCGAATATAAAAACAGAAATTTCAGCAAGATAATCTTTAAAAAAATATTTAATTTTCATCAGTAACAGTATTTGCAACTTTCTCGCCCAGCTCAACAGCATAGTTTGTTCCCCGGTCCCAGGGATAAACCTGTTCGATATTCGCAAGATAAACATTTGGGAGGGGGGTTTTAATAGGCGGTATCATTTTTGAATAATTTGTCGGAATAATAGGCTGTGCAAATGATACTTTGAAAAGTTCGAAACCAGTTAAATGGTCCTTATAATTAGGATTAATTTTTCTAAGATACGGATCAAATAATTTTAAAGTTTCTTCTTTTGCCATTTCAAACCTTTCGGAATCCGGAGGCAAATAGTTTCCAAGGTAAACTAGGTATTCATTGTTGTAATTTTTTTTGTCCATGAAATTTGTATGTTCAACAATAGCCATAATTGGATGATTGGAGTCGCAAACATTTAACCAATAAGTGGTATCAGGAAGAAAAGGACGATTGAGTCTTAGAACTAAATTGGTTGCGCCTAAACCTTTGAGTTTGGCAAATCTGTTCTTATATTCCCGTGGAAGCCCCGGTGCAATTTTTAAAAATAAAAAAGAAGGGAGAGTTACTATGACAATGTCATATTTTTCAATTCGGGTGCCCCCTGGGCGTTTTGAATTTTCAATTCTTCTAAATTTTATCTGAGGTTTTTTGTTTGAGGAGATTTCAATAACATCTG
>MFOV01000013.1:0-9411 GCA_001782515.1 Candidatus Levybacteria bacterium RIFCSPLOWO2_01_FULL_39_10
CCAACTTATTACTGTTAATGTACTAGGGCTGCCGGGGTTTGGGGGATAATATCAAATCTCAAATATGAAATATTAAATATGCATATAAAAAATAAAATAACGAAACTAGCGGTTAGAAGCAAACTGGCCTTTCTTCCCTTTGACAATATTGATATAATAAGTTCAATATGGCTAAATATATAAAAAAAGTTAATTCTGAATTTGGTTTGCCTGTATCATTTCTAAAAGAGGGGGACAGCTTTATTGCCTATACTCCTGCATTGGATTTATCAACCTCAGGAGACACATTCGAAGAGGCACAAAAGAATTTCGTTGAAGCAGTGAACATTTTTTTTGAGGAGTTAGTCAAAATGGGCACAGTAGATGATGTGCTTACTGAGCTTGGCTGGCAAAAAGAAAATGGAAAATATATTCCTCCGGTTGTTGTTTCAAATCAAACAGAAACTTTCTCTTTTTCTTTTCCCAATTAATTATGTCTGCTCTAGCTCCGGTTAAATGGAAGGAATTCGAAAAGTTCCTTATTTTTGTTGGCTGCAGTTTTAAAAGACAATCAGGAGGACACAGAATTTATACTCGTACTGGATTAAAAAGGCCAATTGTTATATCGGCGCATGGAAATGTGCCAGTATTTGTCATAAGGAATAATCTTCGCTTACTCGGAATTGCTCCTGAGGAATACTTTGAGATAATGAAAAGAAAAAAGGTTATCAACTAATATAGAATCGCTCTTTTTTATATTCTACCCTCTATCTTCAAAATTTCTACTTTCTACCTTCAATAATCTACCTTCTATTCTCTATCACCTGCCCGCCGTGGCAAGCCAGCCCGCCAGCCAAGCAGAGCGAGGCGGCCCGGGCAAGGCGATGCAGGCGGGTCTATCGTCCATCAAAAAACTTGCTTTCCCCAAGTTTTTCCCCTACGCTAAAATTGTCATGCGAAAACTATTCGTTTTATTTATTACACTTGTCTTATTCCTCGCCCCACTGCTTCTTCAATCATTAGTAAAAAACGCATTTGCCCAGTCATTACCCAAATGTCCAGTTAGTGCGTATAACGCCGGCACAAATACTCCTGCGGGTACTAATCAAGAATTTATTGATTTGAGAATAAACACCGGCGGAGTTGCGCCGGATTTAAGAACCGGAGCCAGATATAATGTAAAAATTCTTGGATCAAACACAGGCGATGGTTTTGTAAGAACTACAAATCCAGGCAGTAAGTTTGAGTTTGTAGTAAACGAGCCGGTTAACTTAAACGGAAATCAGGTAGTGCTTATGAATAGCAATGGTGTTATAAATATTCCGTCTGTAAATTTCAAAAATGAAGTAAATCTTAATCCTGTTGGGATTTGGGAAGCAAAAGAGTATACAGTTCAAGTGCTGCCTCATACCCCGCTTGGGGGCGTTGGGCCTTTTTGTGAAAGCGCTTTTCAAATTACAGAAGGCTCCTCTTTCACTTCAGAGCCCCTCTCCCGGCCCTGCAATGATTCTAATTGGTCAGATCAGGAAGGGTGTCAAAAAATTGAAACTGCAATAGGACCTATCTCAACAGATCCGAATGATTTTGTGAGGTGGATTCTGGGATTTGTTTTGGGAATATCAGGAGGAATACTTATTCTTCTTCTTATTGTCAATGGTTATAAACTTATGACATCCCAGGGGGACCCTGAAAAGACAAAAGATGCAAGAGACGGAATAATAGCAGCTATTGCCGGCCTTCTTCTTGTCATATTTTCAATTGTTCTACTCCAACTTATTACTGTTAATGTGCTAGGACTTCCGGGGTTTGGGTAGCCCGAAGGACTACAAACGGTTATCGGTTCTCGGTTTTCTGTTTTCGGATTAAAGTTCATCAGTTTTCGGTTAATCTGTTAAAGTAAACTTGTGATTAAAGACGTTACAGATTTAGAAGTTTACCGGTTATCTCTTGAACTTTTAGATCCACTTTATAAATTGGCCACTCTTTTACCACCTGACCATAGAAGATTGAAATATCAAATGACTGAAGCCGGAGAGAAAATTCCTCCCATAATTGCAGAATGGTTTGGAAAGAAAAGGTCTCCTAGAGAATTTTGCAGATTTCTTTCTATGGCGCTTGGTTCTTCAGATGAGGTAATAACACATATTAGAGAAGTAAAAATTGTTGCAAGAAGATATGCAAGAATAAAAGAAGAGCAGTGTGATAAATTAATTGGTGGTTACAAAATACTTTCTAAGAAACTCAACAAGCTTCTTTCTTCTTGGCAAAGATACAACTGATTGACTGAAAACAGATTAACCAGATTCTGACAACTGAAAACTGAGAACCGATGACAGAAAATGTTGTGTTTTCTGTAAATATGATATCATCAAAAATAAGAGGTAGACTAAACGCTAATGGCTAGATGCTAATTACTGAATTATGGAATATTTATCTTTACAGCTTCCTGGAGATTATCAAATAGCGCCTGTTGCGGGAATGCCATCAGGCGGCGTTGGAAGCGTTGAAAACATAATAAGTTCGGCAGTTACAATTTTAATCACAATAGCAGTAATTCTGACAATATTTTTTCTGATCTGGGGAGGAATACAATGGATTACATCAGGAGGAGATAAAGCAAAATTAGAGTCTGCCCGAAAAAGGCTTATTTTTGCATTAATTGGCCTTACTGTGGTTCTTTCATCCTTTATGATAATTAATATATTTGGTGGGGTGTTTGGGATAGATTTTTTCTAATAAAACCAACTCCTAGCAATACATACTTGACAATTGCTCCTATTAATCCTACGATTTTAATAATGATCAAAAAAATATCTGTATTTATTCTGTTCGCCGCAATGTTTCTATTTTTTACCTCATTCTCTGTTGCAGCAGAAGTTATAAATCCTTGTCCAGAACAATCAACTAAATTTGGCCTATTATGCGAATTCAATAGTGGGACGCTAACTAAGATAGTCAGATCTGGTGTAAAAATACTTTTTATATTAGCAATTATTCTTACTTTATTTTTTCTGATATGGGGAGGTATAAAATGGATTACATCAGGCGGAGATAAGGCTCAGCTTGAAACAGCTAGAAATACAATGGTTGCGGCTGCAATAGGCCTCATACTCGTATTTTTATCTTTCCTTATACTAAACCTTATTCTTGGTTTTGTTGGAATAACAGGTCTTAATTTTATAATACCATCGCTAAGTGATTAATAAAAATTACCACTTGACCCTCAGCTTGACAATAGAAGATAGAGCATAGAAAATAGAATTTTGAAAATAGAAGAGAGAAGGTGGACTTAGTATGTCTTCCGGTTTTTTTGAAGATTAACAATTTTCCCTCCAAGCAGAATATAGCGTTTAATCAAACTGTCACAGAAATCTTTCTTCCAGAAACCTAAATCTCTTGTCATTGAAAGATGCACCTCCATTTCATTGCATAAACCAATTGCAGAGTTTAAATGTAGCTTAAATTGTTTTTCAAATTGTCTTTTTGCCCATCCTTCAGCAATGTTTGACGGAACTGATTTTGAAGCTCGCCTCAGCTGTGATCCTAAGTCGTTTTTCTCAAAAAGAGGAAGTTTATTTACATTCTTATTAACTATAATTGCCAGATCATATGCTTCTTTGTAAACTTCAAGATCCTTAAAGCTTATAATCATACTCTATCCTCTATTTTCCAACTTCAAAATTCCATAGTCAATCATCCATCATCTATTGCCTAGTCTATTTGCCTCTTGACCCAGCCATATCTTACCGTTCGCCTTATCTACTATTCATAGCGCGGCTCACGGAGCGATTATCGGCGGGTCGCGCACTATTTTAAATTCATTTTGGGGCTTGACAAATCCTGAAAAAATATCCTACGATAATTATATAAATGAAAAAACTATCTGCCCTAGGTCTTAGTGCTTCTTTGTATTTAACAGCAGCAGTTCCTGCATTTGCAGCAGGAGGGGGGATTTCAGGAACAATTTGCCCCTCAGAACCCAACGCCTCAGGCGTTATGAACTTTAACCCTCTTTGCGATTTGATGCTCGGCAATAATGTAGTTGGAAATATTTTAAATGTTGTATTTATTGTTGCGGTTATTATTGCGCTTGCGTTTCTTATATACGGCGGTATCAAATGGGTTACGTCAGGCGGAGATAAAACAAAGGTTGAGGGCGCAAGAAATACAATTGTTGCAGCTCTCATTGGGCTCGTTTTGGTATTTCTAGCATACTTTATACTCCAGATTGTCTTTGCATTATTTGGCCTTGACTTTAATCAAGGTAACTTCTTTGCAGAACTAAACGTATTCCGATAAATTTCTTCATAAAATAAATCGCTTGTATTTTGATTTCCTCTTTGTTACGCTAAGGATATATCTAAATGAAAAAAATACTGTCCCTATTCTTATTTTTTATTTTATTTTTTTCATTTATTTCCCCCTCCTTTGCCCAACAAACACTTAAAGAAAGCGATTGTACTGTTAGTTACAGCAGGGCGGAGGGCGTCACTAAGGGAGGAAACATTGCAACTTTAGATTGTATACCTGTAATTGTTGCAAATGTTGTCTATTGGGCGCTTGTGTTTTCAGGCTCTGTTGCGCTCTTTTTTGTAATCTTCTCAGGCATTAAATTTCTGACGTCGGCAGGGGATCCCAAGAAAGTCGAGGGTGCAAGAAACACTCTGATTTGGGCGCTTATAGGACTCACTATTATTATTCTTTCTTTTGCAATTCTTAATATTATTTCAGAACTCACTGGCGTAGGCTGCATAAAACTATTTGGTTTTGAACAATGTCTTCCTGGTGGTGGAGGAGCCGGTGGCGGCGGCGCAACTAACCGACCTGTTTAATTCAATTTTTTCACACCCCAAAGCCAAAATTAAAATCTTTTGATCTACTTTGATCACCTTGAATTAGCATTTTTCACGGTCAATAATAGTATGACTATTATTGACTTAAATAGCTGAATGGTTAAAATGGTTAAAAACTTTCTTAAACCAGAGCAAATTAATGCTTACGGGGTCGCAAACGAACTTTCTGATTTTATCTGGAACTTAGTTTCTAAATGGAATTGGTTTAGTAAAAAAACAATAGGGATTCAGTATGTAACAGCTATTGATTCGATTGCGGGTAATATTGCTGAAGGATTTGGAAGATTTCATAAAAAAGACAAAGAAAAATTCTATTACAATGCGCGTGGTTCATTATTTGAATCAATCCATTGGACCCAAAAATCCAAAAAAAGAAATCTTATAAATCAGAAAGATTATACATATATAGCGTCCGAACTAGATAAATTACCAAGAGAAATTAATTGGTTAATAAAAATAACGGAGGTGAAGTTGAAGAAGTAAAGCAGAATGGTTTAAATAGCTAACCATGTAACCATTTAACTATTTAAGCTATTTTGTCGCTTCGCGACCATGGAAAATCATCCCATTCCACAGGATATAACCGGGTTTCAATTCAAGCTCATTGGGCAGATGACCATAAAGCAGTTTATTTATCTTGCGATTGGTGCAATAATTGCCTGGTTTATTTTTTATATTTTACCAATAACTGCGCTTATTCGCTGGCCCCTGTCTTTATTTTTCTTAATTGGTGGTGCTCTTTTTGCATTTCTTCCAGTAGCAGGCCGGCCAATGGATGTAATGCTGGGCAATTTCATATCAGCTATTTTTGCGCCGACTAAATATATTTACAAAAGAGGGGGCGGAGAAATATCAAAAAATACAATTAATAATAGCTCCGGCACAAATCAATCGGTTATTCACCTGCCAGGACCTACTGTTTTGCCTGAAGCGATACCGCCTCCTCCCACAACAGCTCAAACTCCACCTCCTCAAGTTCAGGAACAAGCGTCCTCCTTCGCTGAAGCTTCGGTGGACAAAAGAAAAATTGAGGAAAAAGAAGAAAAACTAATTGAGGAGCAGGAAAAAATTCAAGAACAGCTTGAAGACATAAAGACAGTAGAAAATACGAATGCTAGTATAAAAGATTTAAATGAGGCGCACAAAAAAGCAGTTGAGCTTGATAAAATGCTTCAGGAAACTTTAAGACAAAAGGCGGAGCTTGAACAACAGCTTTCTATTCTTCAGGGCAAAGTTGCCAGTCAGAAAGAGACTTTTGCCCCGTCTGAGCTTAAGCCTAGGGAGCAAACCAAAAACGTAAGAAGAGTCCCAAGGGAGCTTAAAAGAGATGTTGGAGTTGCAAACATACCGGAACACCCCAATATTATCACAGGAATTATAAAAGATTCCCGAGGTAATCCCCTTCCCAATATATTGGTTGAGGTTATGGATCTTGATGATAATCCTGTCCGAGCGTTTAAGACCAACGGTCTTGGCCAATTTGCTTCAGCAACACCGGTTTCAAACGGGCGATACAAAATAAATTTTGAAGATCCCAAGGCTCAGCACAAATTTGACGCAGTTGAAATAGAAGCAGTTGGCGAGGTAATTATGCCTTTGGAAATTATATCAATTGACGCAAGAGAGGAATTGAGAAGAGAATTGTTTAATTAAAAGACGGTGGGGGGTGGAATGTGGAAATTAGTGGTAGAAGATAGAAGATCGAAGATGGAAAGAAATCAATCTTCTAATATCTATTTTCAAAAAACTATCATCTATTATTTATTTTCTATCGTCAAAAAATTTAATTTTTTATGAAATCGTCTGCCCAGAAAAAAGTTGCAACAACACAAAGATTTACTGAAATTCAGGACATTATTGATTCAGTTGTAATTCTAACTGGAGGACAAGCTTGTATGTTAATTGAGGTGAAGCCAAGCAACTTTGCGCTCTTATCGCTTGAAGACCAACAGGTATTATTGGTCTCCTATGCTGCTCTTCTTAATTCGCTCTCGTTCCCAATCCAGATTATTATAATCAACAGAAAAATTGATATCTCATTCTATCTTTCCCTTCTTGAGAATGCTGAAGCGTCAGCGAAAAACCAGATGCTATCCCAAAGAATTAAAATGTACAGGGATTTTGTGAGCGATCTTATCACAAAAAATACTGTTCTTGATAAAAAATTTTATGTTGCGATTTCTTTTTCCTTTCTTGAAAAAGGAGCAGAAGGAGTATCAGCGTATAAAGACAAAAACGAGTTTGCAAAAAATGCAAAAAACCTACTTCTCTCAAAAGCAAATTCTGTTACTGCAGGACTGAATAGACTGGGTCTTTCATCAAAAATTATGGAAAACAAGGAGCTTATAAATTTGTATTATGAAATCTATAATCACGATAGTCACGATGCGGCAAGCGCCATGATGCCATATGTTAAAAATAAATAAAATATCAAATATAAAATATAAAAAATGCAAATTAAAAATAAAGATATTTAATTTTTAATATCATTATGGGTATTTTTGGAAGTAAGGATAAAAATCAAATTAAAAATGTAAATCCAATGCTGGATTATGAGCCCAATCCTTATTCTGAGAAACTAAAAAACCTTGAGAAAGGACTTAATTCAGTAACTGATATTATTGCTCCTGCCTCAATTGAAGTTGATTTCGGACACATAAGAATTGGTGAAAAATTCCACAAAACCTTCTTTGTTGTGGGATATCCCAGGTTTGTAAGTCCTAACTGGCTTGAGCCTTTAATTGACTTTGACCATTCCTTAAATATTTCAATGTTTTGCTATCCGTCAACTTCATCCGATGTGCTCTCGGATTTAAGACGTAAAATTACCGAGATGGAAGCAACAATCATGCAGCAGGAGGAGGAAAATAAAGTGCCAGACCCCGTTGTTAAGGCTCAGCTTGAAGATGCACTCGCAGTCCAGGAAGAGCTGGCAAAAGGAATGGAGAGATTTTTTCAGTTTAGCCTTTATATAACTTTAATTTCTGACGATTTAGAAGAGCTTAAAGAAGCATCAAAAAAATTGAAAACCCTTCTTTCATCTATTCTTATTACTGCCAAGCCAGCAACTCTACAGATGGAGGACGGTTTTAAATCAACTATTCCAATTGGGGAGGATCAGCTTTATTTGCCTCGCAACATGGATACAACCTCACTTGCGTCAACTTTTCCTTTTGTTTCAACTACCCTTACTCAGGACAAGGGAATTATGTATGGAATAAACCAACTCAACGGTTCGCTTATTATTTTTGACAGATATTCTTTGGAGAATGCAAACGAGGTTGTTTTTGGAAAATCGGGTGCTGGAAAATCATATCTAATAAAACTTGAGGCAATGCGGCAATTTATGTTCGGGACTGAAGTCATAATCATTGATCCTGAAGGAGAATACGGCCCCGTAGCGCATGCTATGGGAGGCGAATATATTGAGTTTACTCCTGCATCTCCAGTAAAAATAAATCCGTTTGACCTCTCGGGTCTTTATGAGGAAGGGGAAAATGAACTGGGGCTTAAGATCTTGTCTTTACATGCGCTTCTTCGAATAGTTTTGGGTGAGCTTGATGCAGGACATGACGCAATTTTAGACAGAGCCTTGGTTGAGGCATACAGACAGAAAGGGATTACTGTTGATCCATCAACTCAAACCAAAGTACCCCCTCTTATGGAAGATTTGTATAAAATTCTTCTCGGAATGGAGGACCAGATATCCAGCGATCTCGCGCTTCGTCTTGAGCGGTTCATAAAAGGAAGTATGGCTGGAATTTTTAATCAGCAGTCAAATTTTGATATTAGAAATCCCATGACTGTTTTTTCCATGCGCGGACTTGAAGATACCTTGCGTCCAATTGCCATGCATATAATACTGGACTTTATCTGGACAAAAATAAGAAAAGATCTTAAAAAACGGCTTTTAATACTGGATGAGGCATGGTATTTGATGAAATACCCGGACTCGGCGTCCTTTGTCCACGGAATTTCAAAACGCGCCCGAAAATACTATCTTGCACTAACAACAGCAACGCAGGATGTTCAGGATTTTTTATCAACTGACTACGGAAAAGCGGTTTTGTCAAACTCGTCAATTCAGATGCTTCTTAAAGAAAGCCCAACAGAAATTGATCTTGTTTCTCAAATTTTTTATTTGTCTCAGAACGAAAAACAGCTTCTTTTATCAGCCGGTGTTGGGGAAGGGCTTTTTTTTGCAGGACTAAATCACGTGGCAATGAGAGTTCTGGCTGCTCCTTTTGAACACGAGCTTATTACCTCAAATCCTGAAGAGGTTTTAAGACAAAGGCAAAAAGAGGCAATTATGGATCCTCTTGCCCAAAACCAAGCTTCCCAGAATGAAACACAACAGATTCAGTTTTCTCAACCGAACGAAGCTCCCCAACAAAATACACAGGAACAAAACCCAAACCAAGATAATAATAAAACCTAACTATGGCAGATATCAGAGACGAGATATTACAAAATAAACTAAAGTACCAGTCTAAGGAAAACAAACTGGGTGATCAGGTTGAGGAAAACAAACTAAGCGGGCAGGCAGAGCCAAATGTTTTAAAGGGTACAACCCCTGAAA
>MFOV01000013.1:9417-17537 GCA_001782515.1 Candidatus Levybacteria bacterium RIFCSPLOWO2_01_FULL_39_10
CAAAACCCGGATCAACTTCAATTATTGTTCCCACTCTTGTTCCCCGGGGCGGTGTAAGCAATGTCAGCATGAGTGAATTTTCGGACGAAAAACAAAAGGGCGAACAGCAAAAACAAGCGCCGTCTTTTGAGAGGCCAAGAGGCATTAGGGGTGTTGGGTTTAATGCTCGGAGAAGAGCAAAAAAAAGATTTCTAGATGCTGCAGGCTATCTTACAAGGATTTTTAAAAGGTCTGCAATTGCATCGCTTGTTAGCTCTTTAACAGGAGCCCTAAGTTATGTGTTTGGGGCAGTTGTTGGTGCTGTTGCGGGACTAATTGGAGCTGTGACAGGATTTCTTGCAGCACTCACTGCTCTTGCTGTAATAGGCGTTGGAGGGACGCTGTCCGCTGGTGCATTTGTAGTTATTGGACTGATTTCAGCTGGTATTATTGCTTTTTTGGTAATAATTTTCGGAGCGTGCAACATACCGTATATTGATTTTATAGCAAAACAGTTAGGGCTTTGCCCTGGAGGGGTTGTAATTACTGTCCCAAAAAATCCTGAGGGCGTAACTGTTTCCAAACAGGGTCCATTTAAAGTTGATAACGGGGAAAGCATTGCCTATACGATAAAAGTTGAATACGATCCTGCCATCGCTACAACAATACCAGCTGAAGATTTAAACGTATATGATATTCCAATTTTTGAATACACTATTGGCTCAAGAACAACGCCTGGTTACACACCAGGAACAGACGCATCAGGCAGAAATTATCTTTGGTGGGACCTAGGAGCCATATCTTCGGTTTTAAATAATGGTAAATACATTTATAATTTTAATCTTACTGTTCGCCCGCAACAGCAGGACTTTAAAGCAATTAATGCAGTCTATGTAGCACAGTCTTTTCAGGAGATTCGGGTTGAAGAACCACAAACCGATACAGGCGGAGATCCTGAGGCTTTAGGCCCGGGCACTACAAGCAGTGGTCCGCAGGTATTGGCCTGCGATGCCAGAACATCAGACGATATCTGGTACGGCGCGGACTGCGCGCCAAATGCAAGAACTTGCAATGGTAGATGGACTAATCAGATGGATAATACCAGAGATAATGTTAATGATCTTGTAAGTAAGAATATCATAACTAGAACAAATATTGTGGGAACAGGTTATAATTTTGGTGATCCCAAGTGTTCATTTAATGCTGCAAGGAGAGGTAAAATTATTAGAGAGTTTGAGCCAAATAATGAAAAAAGGGCGCTGTTTTATGAAGATATTGCCAAATGCGAGGGTACACCAAATAGTTTTGGAGCGCAAGATGGCCCGATTGGGCCCGCTGGACACTTTCAGATGAACGCTTCTCGCGGAAGGTTATTCAGACAGTGGGATCCGACTGATCCATTGAAAGGCGATATACCCTGGCAACGCCAAGTCCAAAATGCTATCAGATACAATAATAATGTTCAAAGGCCAATAAATAATGATTTTGAGTTTTGGGGCGTTGCAAGGTGCCTTTGTTATTATCCGGGCTATAGAAATGAACCTGTATGTGATGACATTCGTAATGGGGGAAGGATAAGGCAGCCAAATGCTACCGATCCTGACACAGGTGTTCCTCTTTGCAGCGATTGCACAAGAACTCAAGGGCCTAAGGGATTAGGCGGATAGGTGTTAATCATTCTTGCTTGACTATAGCGCTTGAAACTATTTATTATTAAATTACTGCCATGAGAAAAATTAAGTATGGTTTATTAACCATATTGCTTTTAATCCCCTTGTTTCTTGTTTCATCTCAACAAACCCAAGCCCAGCTCGGCCAAATCTGGGAAACAATCGTCGGTAATCCTCCAGAAGGTGAGCCAGCACCAGGTCCCGGCGGAGATGATGGTCTGGGTCCGGGCGAATTTAAACCACCCTTTAAGTGTGGATTGTCTTATGTCAACACCACTTATCCTGGCCACACCTATGCTGTGGACTTCAACCGTGCGCCTTATCCAAGTGCTGAAGACCGTGGAGATCCTGTCCGGGTAGTAGCAGATGGCAAGGTAGTTATGCGTATTAACGAATGTGGTCAAATCGTTCTCTCACATGATGGTGGATACGAGAGTTGGTACGGACACATGCGCAACATAACTGTTAATAAGGGCGATAGGGTTCAGCTTGGTCAAAAAATCGGCGAAATCTCCGATGTTGCTATTAATAAACCAGGTGAATGTACTGCGACCGGCGTCCACCTACACGCCCATCATATGAGATATGGTAATTACGTTAAACTTGCTTATCAAAATAATATGGGCGTTATTGAACCAAACCCATGGAGCCTTCCTGATCCTGACAGGCTTTATGAGGGTGAGCCGCCGAGAGTTTACGGGCAATGTCCTTAGATGATTGTTGAGAGTGTTGGTGTTTGGTTTTATGCTAAAATAGGTTGGTATGAGTAAAAGGAATTTTAATAAAAGAGCGCTTTTGTCTCTCTTGGTCTTGGGAATAGTCTTGTTTTTAATATTCCTTTATCTTGTTTTTGCTACCATAACATCAACACCTTTTTTCCCAAACACCCCTCCTGATTCTCAAAAACAAGGAGAGGAAGGCGTATACCATACCCCTGGTGGGGCAGAGATAATTTATGATCCAGAATATTTTACAGAAGAGGAGGTTAAAAAATTATATGAAGAGGGAAATAAATTACATAATTTCTATGAGGAGTAGCGTCATTGATATGATTAAATTCGTAAAAATATTTAAACGTAGTGATGGTAGTTACTCCTGAATCCGAATAGGCATTATTATGTGGAGAAAGTTGTCTTCTTTTGGAATCCTGAATACTCCAGGATTTAATGGCCCTGTCATCTCAAACGATATATCTTCACTCTCCATCGCTCCCAGAAAATCCAAAAGATATCGGCCGTTGAATGCGATCTCGTTTTCCTCCCCTTCTATTTTTGCATCAACCTCAACTTCGTTCTCTCCTAATTGGGGCGATGATGCGCTGAACTTTAATTTTCCGTTACCAATACTCAATTTTATAATATTCGCCGCTTCCCTTGCAAAAACAAGGCACGACCTCACAGCATCTTCTGCCTCGGGCTTGTCAAAATACACTTTTGTGTCAAAATCGTCCGGTATTATTTTTTTATAGTCAGGATAATCTGATTCAATAAGTCTGCCGACTACCTCAGTATCTCCAACCCCAAACACAACCTGGTTGCTTTTTGAAGAGGTAAAAAGAGTTATTTTCTGGTCTTCCTCTTTTACTCCCAAAACTTCTTTTATGACGCGGGATGGAATAATAAGTTTGAGTGGTTCTTTTTTGGAACTTGCTTTTTTTGCAAAGCCCTGTCTTAACGAAAGCCTAAAGCCGTCTGCTGCAACAAGGTTAATCCCCACATCGGCCTCCTGTTTTTCAAAATATACTCCGGATAGCGCTGGGCGTCCGATATCAAGGGAGGCTGAAAAAACAACTTTTGCTGTTTCTTTTTTAAATTCTTCCTTATCAAATTCCGCAACCTTACTTCCTTTTTCTTGGTAAAGGCTTGGGAATTCGTCTGTTGGTGTTTTTGCAAAACTTGCTTTAACCTTCTCCGTAGTCAGGTTTATATTGTTTTCTTTTTCAGAAATTGTTACTTTTTCCTGCGTTATACTAGTTACAAGGTCAAGAAAAGTTTTTGCAGAAACCGCTATTCTACCGTTTTTATTTACTTTTGCGGGAATCTTAATTCTTATTCCTATTTCAAGATCTGTTGCGCAAATAAAAAGCCCATTTTTGTTCCCGTCTATTAAAAAATTAAGAAGTATTGGAAGTTGGGCTCTTTGAGATATTGCATGATTTACAAAAGAAAGCCCGTTTTTCAGGTTTTCTAAAAGAATTACTGCTTCTAACATATATAATATTTTTAGTAGTTGTAGTAGTATAGGAGGATAAGTGTAAAAAAGCAATAACACGAGCCCTAAAAAATGTGGATAAAGTGTTTATAAAAAAGTTGATAAAATGTTTATTTGGTGACTATTAAGAATTGGGGTGTAAATCTGTTTGTTTTTCAACATGAAGATGTGCAAAAAAAGACATTCTTAAAAAGTCTCCGCGATAGTTTGCATCAGTAAGAAGATTTTCAATTTTTTCAACGCCGTGCATAATAGTTGTATGATCCCGTCCTCCAATAAGGTTTCCTATTTCTGAATATGTTAACCCACCTTGTTTTTTAAGAACAAACATACAAACATGGCGCGCTCTAACAAGCATTGCGTCTCGCCTCTCCCCTTTTAATTGAGCCGGCTTAATTTTAAAAAACTCACAAACTTCTTTAATAATATCTTCTGGATAAAAGGCTTTGGAACGCAAAAACCCGCTTGATAACAGCACTTGTTTGGCGAGATGTGGGCTTGCAGCCTCCTCTTTTGTAGCAGCCTCAGTCATAACCCGAAGCAAAAGTCCTTCAAGTTCTCTTGTGTCTTCTGTTTTCTCGGCAATTATTTTGGCAGTTTCAATGTTTAAGTCAAAATTATATTTTTTTGCCTTAGTTAGAAGAATTGCGCACCGGAGTTCAAAATCCGGTGTTTCAATATCCACTGTCAGTCCTCCTGAGAAGCGCGAAATAAGACGCTTTTCTGTTTTTTTAAGCACTTGTGGCGCCCTATCCGAAGTTAATATGATTTGTGATGCGCGGTCAACCAAAATGTTAAATGTGTGAAACAGCTCTTCCTGGACTCTTTCTTTTCCTCCGATAAACTGAATATCATCAATCATTAAAAGATCTAAGTTTCTAAATTTCTTTTTCATTTTTGCAGTCTCATTTCCCCTAATTGCTTCAACTACATCATTTGTAAAATCCTCACTGGTCATATATAAAATTTTTTTATCAGGAGCATTTTTATAAACTTCATTTGCAACAGCCTGCATTAGATGAGTTTTGCCGACCCCAACAGGGCCGTAGATAAAAAGAGGATTATATGCAGTTCCTATTTTTTTTGAAACTGCCTGGCTTGAAACATATGCAAGCTGGTTAGTTGCCGACACCGCAAAATTTTGAAAAGTATAATCTGGACGCACTCTGGGCAGATGGCCGAACACCTTTTCCTGCCTGTTTGATGCGAACAAAGGCCCTGGAGGATCATTAGTATAAGAAGACACTGTCCCATTTGTCTTGGGAACAAAAATAAGTTTATTTTCGCGTCCTGTATTTGCATCAACGGAATCTTTAATGAGAGTGTAATATCTTTTATTAAGAAGATCAATTATCATAGTAGAGGGCGCTGCAATTGTTGCAACATTATCTTCCAAAGATAGTAAATATGTTCCTTTAAAAAGGGTCAGAAAGTTTGCGCTTGACACCTCGGTTTGAATTTCTGAGAGGATTTTTTTCCACAATTTATCAACTTTTTTATCCATAGACATTTTAAAAGTTTACCAGACAGCGCCTTTTAATTGTCAATATCTTAAAAATGGATAAAACTAAATCTTTTCCAACCAATTTTAAAAACTTAAATTTTTTGATATAATCATTGTCTAGCGTTTAGGGTATAGCTGGTAGGGTTTAGTTATTTAATTAAAATGGAAAAACTTATAAAAATTAAAAAACTTAAAAGGAAAAGAAAACACGGTTTTCTAACAAGATCAAAAACAAGGACTGGTAGGAGGGTAATTCAGAGAAGAAGAAAAAAAGGAAGAAAGAAAACTGCAATTTAATGCTAAAAAGAAAATATAGGCTTGGAAACATACACCTCATCAAACCAATTACAGTTGAGTCTTCCCTTTTTAAAATAAGAACATCTGAGAACGGACTTTCTATAAATAGATTTTCTATAATTGTTTCAAAAAGAGTGGACCGACATTCGGTTGTTAGAAATAGAATTAAAAGGAAATTGGGAGCAAGTCTAAATGAAATTTTTGATAAAATAAAGGGAGGACGTGACTTTTTAATTTATCCAAAAGCGGCAGTTTTGGAAAAAGACAAATCACATATTACAAATGAACTTTTGGATAAATTTAAAAAACTGCATTTATTAAATGATTAAAAAATTTTTAATTCAAACTATCAACTTCTATCAGATTTTTATATCTACCTCTTTTAAAAATATATTCGGAATGATCACTATTTGCAGATTTGACGTAACTTGTTCCGAATATGCAAAACAAGAGATCATAAAAAACGGCGCATTAAAAGGAAGCATAAATGGTTTCAAAAGATTTCTTAAATGCCAGCCTTTTTATACATTACAAACCACTAATCATACAGGAGGAAAAGTAGTTTAATGGAGGCAGTCTCGGGAGTTTTTAATACATTAATTGTTATTCCTTTGACAAATGTTCTTATGGGAATATACTGGGTGCTCTCGTCAATTGGCATCCCCTATGCTCTTGGATTTTCAATAATAGGCTTGACAATAGTAATAAGAATAATTCTCTACCCTCTTATTTCATCACAACTTAGAACTTCAAAAAAAATGCAGGCGCTTTCGCCCCACCTATCAAACGTCAGGCAACTTCATAAAGGAGACAATAAAAGAATCCAGCAGGAAACAATGAGGCTTTATAAAGAGCACGGAGTAAACCCTGCAGCAGGATGCGTTCCGGCGCTTGTTCAAATACCTATATTTTTTGGTTTGTACTCTCTTATTAACAGTCTTGTCGGAAAATCCCAAGCAGAAATAGTTTCGTATATAAATAACATTGTAATTGCACCTTTTCAAATAACCCAAGCTTGGGATCCGACTTTTTTTGGAATTCCACTCTCAGCAAGTCCGAAAGAACTTTTGGGAACATTAACAATAGTTGCGATTGCGATTCCACTTCTGACTGGCCTTTTTCAGTTTATTCAGTCTAAAATGATGTTCTCAACTCCTCCATCAAACCTTCCTGTTAAAAAAGCGGATGGGGCAAGTGAAGATTTTTCAACTGTCTTTCAAAAACAGGCAGCTTATATCTTCCCTGTTATGATTGGATTTTTCTCATTTACTTTTGCATTTGCACTCTCCTTATACTGGAATACTTTTACAATTTTTGGTATCATTCAGCAATATAAAATTGCGGGATTGGGAGGACTCGAGGGTCTATGGCAAAAAACAAGAAAGCAGTTGAGGAAATAGTTTCGGAGTTTTTTAAAAAACTTGGTCTTGAATATTCGTTTAAAATTAAGGAAAGCGATGAGTCAATTGACGTTGAAGTTGACACTGATGACCCGGGACTTCTTATCGGCCACCATGGAGATACTCTTGATTCTTTGCAGCTTGTGTTATCCCTTATTATTGCAAAATATCTTGGTGAATTTAAAAGGGTAACGCTTGAGGTCTCAGATTATAAGAAGAATAGAGCCGAGTATTTGGAAAGCTTAGCACGAGAAACAAAAGAAAAAGTGCTTTCTGAAAATAAAGAAATTTACTTACCAAATCTAAAACCCTGGGAGCGGCGTATTGTACATCTGTATTTTAAAGACGATAGGCAAGTTATGTCTGAGTCAACAGGAGAAGGAAAAGAAAGAACTCTTATGGTTAGACCTAAGTAGCCCCTAAGTCGCTTCAGAGACTGTTGGCTTTTATCGATGCCTCACACATGCTAAAATAGCTTTGGGATTGCGCTGCGGCAAAATTTTTCAAACGGACAGAAAAGGCCGGTTTTTCAATTAAAAATTATAAGAATTGTCACTTTTGGGGCTAAATTTGCCTAGAAATTTTATTAGAATTGTAAGTCAAAATGAATAGTATAGTAACACTTAATATTTATACCGATGGAGGTTCCCGAGGAAACCCAGGAGACGCGGCTTATGGTTTTTACATTGAAACTGAAGAAAAAAGGCAAGTCGCAAAAAAAGGCGAGAGACTTGGGACTACAACAAACAATGTTGCAGAATATACAGGAATTTATGAAAGCCTAAAATGGGTAAGTGAGAATCTTAGCTTATTTCCTAATCTTACAAAAGTCAATGTTTTTATGGACTCTTTGCTTGCAGCGTCACAGCTCAAAGGAATTTATAAGATAAAAAACGCAAAACTGAGAGAAATATTTTTTGAAATAAAAAGTTTGGAAAAGAAAATAAAAGTTCCCATTACATATTTACACATTCCAAGGGAACAAAACCGGATAGCAGACAGACTTGTTAATATAGCCCTAGATGGGAAATATTAAAAATTAAATTTTAAATATAAAAT
>MFOV01000013.1:17596-24174 GCA_001782515.1 Candidatus Levybacteria bacterium RIFCSPLOWO2_01_FULL_39_10
GAATTTATCTGTCCTAAAATCTGAAAAAATAGACAATTTTCCGCCAATTCTTATTGTTGACAGGATTGGGATAATAGGAGAAGCGCTTGCACAGGATTTGTCAAATGATTTTCTGGTAGTTCTTATTTCAAAATCAGCGGAAATTAAATCAGACAAGATAATTCACATTCCTTTCAAAAGAAAAATTCCCCAGGCACCTGATAATAACTACAAAAAAATATTTATAATCGATGACGGAGATGCAGTCACCAAAGAGTCGACCACTTCATTTATCGAAAAAGCAAAAGACACAAACACACCACTTTACTTTATTGGCAGTATTAGAAATGTAGATCTGGGAAATGTTGATGTGATCACATCAACCTACGCAAACGCAAAAGTCCTGATGTTCGGCGACCTTTTTGATAAAAATATTTTTTTTGATAAAGAAATTGCAATTAATAAATATATAATTCAGGCAAGAAGAGATTTAAAAATTGAGGTTGAAGGAAATGGACTGGGGCTTTCCTTTCCGATAACCTTCAAAGATACGATTAAGCTCATAGTTAAAGCAAGCTATCTTGATATTCCCCAGAAAGTAATACTTCTTTTTTATCCGCATCCAATTACTGACATATCTTTGGCAAATACTTTTAGAAAAGTTAATCCTGATGTAAAAATTGATTTTACCAAGGCAGGACGGGCGAGAAACATTTATATTCCGCAGGACTCTCAGCACGCAATTGAAAAATACAAGCTTGAAGACAAAATTAAAGAACTTGATTTGGAAAACCGCGAAAACAGAAAGTTAATAGTTGTTCCTGTTCATAAAATAAAAGAAAGGCCGATTTTTGCGTCTCTAATTCTTATACTAACTTTAACAATTTTTCTAGTTCTTCTTCCTATTATTTCAACATCCTCGTATCTATTTTTAGGACAGCGCGAGCTTTTAAAATCAGTTGAGGCGATTGAGGAGGGAGACATTGAAGAGGCCAAAAACAAAGCAAATAATTCAAAGACTCTATTTGAAATGTCTGAAAAAACCCTTATTCCGTTAACTTTGGAGGTAAGAGCGCTGGGAAGAGAGACTGCATATTTTTCAAAAAAAGTAGCAACTGGTAAAAAACTATCTTCGGCAACCCAAGATCTCATATCAGCAGCAGAGCAGATTAAAAGCATTCAAAGAAATGAGTCAACTGATCCTGAAAAAGATTTTGTAACCGCACTAAATTTGGCAAGAAGCTCGATTGTTCTTATTACGCAAGTTAAAACAGACGGAAATCTGCCAGTGGAGATTGAAAACAAATTTGAAAGCCTTAAGCCTTTTATTGAAGTTATCTCCTCATCTGATCAGATTCTCCCAGAACTTTTTGGATTTGACGGGGAGGTAACGTACCTTGTTTTATTTCAGGACAATACACACCTAAGGCCCGGTGGAGGTTTAATAAATTCATATGCAATTTTAAAGCTCAAAAACGGAAAGGTTGTGGGACTTGAAACCTTTCCTTCATCTCAAATCGATGAAAACTTATCTACAAGAGTTGAACCGCCGTTTTTTATAAGAAGATATATTCCTTCTCAGGATTTACTTCTTAAAGACAGTAGTTTTAATCCTGATTTTGTCGAAGGAGCAAAATCTCAAGCATCGATATACAATCTTTCAAAAGATGAAACAGTGAATGGAGTAATTGCCGTTGACTTCGAGTTTGCCAAAAACATACTAAAAGCAGCAGGAGAAGTCAACATTGAAGAAGGACAGATAAATAGCGAAAATTTATATGATTTTGCAGAAAAGAGTGATATTTCAAAAAATATTGCAGACTCGCTCGTTGGAAAGATAAGGAAAGGCAAATCTTTGTCTTATCTTAAAATTGCCGAGATGATAGGTAAGTCAATTTCTGAGAAACATCTTCTTTTTGCACTAAGAGATCTTAAGAATCAAACTGTCTTTACATCAAACAGATGGTCGGGGGCGCTCGACGACAAAAGAGCTGAAAAAAAAGGTGTTATCAATGACTATTTTGGGATAAGTGAGGCAAATCTCGGAATAGGCAACCTCAATAACCAGATTTCAAGAAGTGTATCTAAAAAAATAATTGCAACTGACTCAGGAAGCCTTACAACCAAAATTACCATTTCCTTTAAAAACAATTCAGGTAGAAGTGGGTCGCTCGGCACATATAAGAATTATCTAAGGGTTTTAACGCCTGGGGGGTCCAGCCTTGAAGGAGTTGTGATTGACGGACAAGAACAAGAAATAATGGACGCTGTTACAAATTTTAATGTGTATGAAGCGTCAGGCTTTGTGCCGCCTGACGGCCTTGAAATATATGAAACTTTGGAAAAGGAGAAAAAAAACGTTGGATTTTTGTTGTCAATAGAGCCTCAAAAAACAAAAACTGTAGTTTTAACGTATACACTTGCCTATAAAATATCTCCCTCCCCAAAAGAAAATATTTATTCTCTTGTTATTTACAAACAGCCGGGCGTTAAACCCTACCCTTTTGATTTAAGTTTTGATCTTGGGAAAAAGTTTAAAATTGTGGGAGAACGTGATATTTATGATTCTGATATTTCAAAAGACGAAGAAATCAAATTTATAATCTCCGAAAAATAGTTTATAGAATTAGACGGTTATCTATCCTCTATCTTCTAATCACCTATCGTCCAATAGTCTAATTTGATAAAATCAGAAGTGTTTTATGGAATTTATTTTTATTGCTTTAACTATCTTGGGACTTTCCCTTTTTGAGGCAATAACCTCAATTGATAATGCCGTTATAAATGCCGAAGTTCTCTCAGGAATGGAGGCGCGGGCAAGAAGATGGTTTTTGACTTGGGGATTTTTCTTTGCTGTTTTTGTGGTCAGAGGATTATTACCTTTTTTAATACTCTGGTCTGCGGTGCCGGGCTTGGGGCCTTTTGATGTTCTGGGTGTGTCTTTCGGCGGAAATGAAGCTGCAAAAAATGCAATTGAGGAGACTGCACCGCTTTTGCTTCTGGGAGGAGGAATATTTTTAGTATTTTTGTTTTTAAACTGGCTATTTCTTGAACCTAAACACTTTGGTTTGAGGGGCGAAAAATTTTTCCAAAGCCAGGGCGCTTGGTTTTTTGCTCTTGCATCAATAATTCTTGTGATTATAGTTTGGCTTTCAATAAGAGTCGATGCAATGCTTGCGCTCTCAGCAGTTATTGGATCAAGCGCATTTTTTATAATTCACGGGTTTAGACAATATGCCGAAGAGCAGGAGGAACGGCTTATGGACAAAAAAAATAATATTTCAGATATATCTAAGGTTGCATATTTGGAAGTATTGGATACTACTTTCTCAATAGACGGAGTAATTGGCGCATTTGCGTTTACTTTCTCAATACCATTGATTTTAATTGGGAATGGGTTAGGTGCGCTTGTTCTAAGGCGTTTGACAATTTCAAATATTGACAGAATTAAAAAATATAAATTCTTAAAAAACGGAGCAATGTATTCAATTCTTTTTTTAGGCACAATTATGATAGTTGATGCATTCGGAGTTCATATACCCATCTTCGTATCTCCACTAATAACTTTTGGAACAGTCGGATTTTTCTTCTATAAATCAAAAGTAGATTTAGATAAAATAGGAGAAGATATTAAAGTTTCAATTGATAATAAAGAATAAATTGCTCTTCGAATATAGATAGATTTTTAAGCGGTTATGTTTAAAACTCAAAATTCGAAGAATTTTGAAAAGGAGAAGCCGTGCCGTCTAGCTGAAGGTTAGAAAAATTCTAACCGAGAGTACAAGGTCGTGCTTTGACGCATGAACAAGATATATAATCACAAAGAAGTTGAGGAGAAAATTTATAAAAAATGGGAAGATTCGGGTTCATTCAAGCCCGAGGTGAATCCCAATGGTCAACCTTATTCAATAATTCTCCCGCCCCCTAACGCCAATGCACCTCTTCATTTTGGCCATGCAATGTATGTGGTTGAGGATATTCTGGTGCGTTTCAGAAGAATGATGGGCCATGCCACCCTTTGGCTTCCCGGGACAGATCATGCAGGATTTGAAACTCAGTTTGTCTTCGAACGCGAGCTGCAGCGTGAGGGCAAATCAAGGTTTGATTATGACCGGGAAAAACTGTACCAGATGATTTGGGATTTTGTTGAGAGCAATAGAGGAGAAATGGAAAAGCAACTAAAATCCCTTGGTTTTTCACTCGACTGGGACAGAATGAGATTTACGCTTGATCCTGAAATTATTAAAATTGTTTATAAAACATTTAAAAAACTATATGATGACGAGCTTATCTATAGAGATCTTAAGCTTATAAATTTTTGTACCCATGACGGAACTTCTTTTTCCGATCTTGAAGTAAAACACATAGAGCAAAAAGACCCGCTTTATTATATGAGATACGGCCCGTTCAGCTTAGCAACAGTAAGGCCTGAAACAAAATTTGGCGATACTGCGGTTGCTGTTCATCCGGATGACAAACGTTATAAAAAGTACATCGGAAAAGAGATTGAATTTGAAAGCCTCATAGGACGGGTAAAGCTAAAAGTAATAGGGGACAGCGCAGTTGACCCGGAGTTTGGAACAGGTGTTGTAAAAGTTACGCCTTCCCACGATTTTAATGATTTTGAAATGGGAAAACGCCATAATCTTCCTATGCGCCAAGTGATAGGGTTTGATGGAAGACTGACCAGCCTTACAGGCAAATATAAAGGCCTCAAAGTAGCGGAGGCAAGACGCATTGTTTCAGAAGATCTTAAGAAAGAAGGACTGCTTGAAAAAATCGATGAGCGCTATACGCATACTGTTGCAACTTGTTATAAGTGCGGAAGAGTTCTGGAGCCTCTTCCACTTGAACAGTGGTTTGTAAAAGTAAAACCTTTAGCAGATGCGGCATTAAATGCTATCAAAAAAGGAGAAATAAAATTTATTCCCAAAAGATTTGAAAAAACAGCCTCAACATGGCTTGAAAACTTTCATGACTGGAATATATCGCGCCAGCTTGTCTGGGGAATAAGAATTCCTGCATGGAAATGTAAAGATTGTAGTAAGTGGACCGTAACTGAAGGGATGGTTCCAGAACAATGTCCGAATTGCAAATCAAAAGAACTTGTCCAGGATACGGACACATTTGATACTTGGTTTTCTTCAGGCCAATGGCCATACGCTACTTTGCTTTCGCAAAGTAGAATTTCCAATTTCCAATTACCAATTTCCAATGAAGATATTAACATCTCACAAGATTTCAAAAAGTTTTACCCTACATCTGTTATGGAAACAGGTTATGACATTCTTCCATGGTGGGTGGTGAGAATGATAATGCTTGGAATTTATGAAACAGGAAAAGTTCCTTTTAAAACAGTTTATCTTCATGGTCTTGTTCGTGACCAAAAAGGCAAGAAGATGAGCAAAAGCCGCGGAAACGTGATTAATCCTATTGATATGGCTGAAAAGTACTCAGCTGATGCTGTAAGAATGGCACTTATTTTTGGCGCTTCTGCAGGAAATGATCTCTCACTTTCTGAGGATAAAATACGGGGAATGAGGAATTTTACAAACAAAATTTGGAACATTGCTCGTTTCATAGATTTGAAACGGGAAACTCGAAATCCGAAACTCGAAATCCGAAACAATCTAACAATTGAACAATTGAGCAATCTGGCAACCACCCAAACCGATAAAGAAATGATTAAACTTGTCGAAGAATTGGTTAAGAGAACAACCAAACATATTGAAAAGTTTGAATTAAATCTGGCAGCTGAGGGGCTATATGAATTTATGTGGCACGAGTTTGCAGATAAATACATAGAAAATGTTAAGGGGAGGCTTGATAAAGATTCATACATAATAGTTAATACTTTATACTTAATACTTCTTCGGCTTCTTCATCCTTTCATGCCTTTTATTACCGAAGAAATATTCGGGAAATTCTCGGGAAATAATAGTTTATTAATTACTGAAAAATGGCCCAAAGCAGAATAGACGATAGAAGATAGAACATGGAAGGTAGTAGGTTGAGGATAGAAGGTTGAAAAAAGCCCATCTTCAACCTTCTACCATCAAATTACTATTTTCAACTCTCAACCATCTACCGTCAAGACCTTATGAAGTTTAAAAATACAAAAAACAAAAAAACATATAAAAAGGCAAAAGCCGCCAAGGCAAAAAAATTCCCGAGTAATTACCTAAATTTTCCCGAAGGGTTGAGAAAGGAAGAGCTTCTGTTTGTTTTAGGCATTCTTACCATATTCACCGCGATTCTTATAATAAGTGCAGATATTTATACAACAATTAAAGATCAGAAAAGAGTGACTAATGAAAAGGTAAGAATTTTAAACGAAATTAGTTTTTGGGAAAATGAAGTAAAAGAAAAACCTAACTTCAGAGACGCGTATTTTAATTTGGCGCTTTTAAATTATGAGATAAGAAAATTTGATGAGGCAAGAGTCTATCTTAATAAGGTTTTCAGTCTTGATCCTGATTTTGAAGAGGGAAGGCGTCTTGAGGAAATAATAGAAAGCGGTAAGTAACTTATTCTTTTGGTTTTTCCTCACTTTTTCCTTCAGCTGGAGTTTCCGAAGGTACCTCACCGGCTTGAGGCGC
>MFOV01000013.1:24226-25519 GCA_001782515.1 Candidatus Levybacteria bacterium RIFCSPLOWO2_01_FULL_39_10
TCAGCAGCTTCTCCGGCAGCAGCTTCAGCAGCCGCAGCTTCCTCTTCAGCTAATGCCTGTGCTTCTTTTGTGACCAGCTCACCGATTTTTACAACTACCTGGTTTGGATCTGAAAGTACTTCAACTCCTTGGGGAGCTTTTATATCTGAAACCAATATCTGATCATCAACTTGGGCTAAGTCCTCAACATTTACTTCAATTTTTTCAGGAAGGTCGGTAGGAAGCGCTTCAACTTCAATTTCATGCGTAATTTCCATAAGTAGCCCAATTTTTTCAGTTTCAGCAAGTGGCTCTCCGACAAACTCGAACGGAATCTGTGCTTTTACTTTTTCTTTAAGATTTACTTTAAAAAAGTCTACATGTAAAACATTTCCTCTGTAGTCTTTATGAGTATTATGAATAAGAGTGGGGATTGTCTGTTTTCCAACCTTAAGCTCAACGAGCCCTGTTTCTCCTGCTTCTTTAAAAACCGAATCAAAATCTTTTTGAGGGAGCTGAATTGACTGGGATTTTATATCCTTTCCATAAACATTAGCAGGAAGGACCCCCTCGCGCCTTAGTTTTTTAACTTTTTTGCCGGTTATTTTTCTTGGCTCAGCAGATAGACTAAATGTTTTCATGACACTGTATTTTATCAAAAAAGCCTCACGAAATACAATATTATGCGTGTTATAATAGGAAAGTTTATATGCGTATTTTAGGTGTTGATCCCGGAATTGGAAGAACGGGTTGGGGAATCATTGACATAGAAAATAGTAAATTGAAAATAGTAAATTGTGGGTGCATCGAAACCCGAGCAGGAACGAAGGTCGAGAATCGGCTATTAACGATAAGCTTGGAAATCGAGAGTTTAATCAAAGAATATAAGCCTGATGTATTATCAATTGAGGAATTGTTTTTTTCGACAAATGCCAAAACTGCTTTTATTGTAGGGCAAGCTAGGGGAGTGGTTCTTCTTTTGGCTGCAAAAAATAAATTGGAAGTTAGTATTTACACCCCACTTCAGGTAAAAATGGCGCTCACAGGTTACGGAAGAGCGGATAAAAATCAAATTGCTCAAATGGTAAAAGTAATTTTAAAACTTGAAAAAATTCCAAAAATAGATGATACTTCTGATGCTTTAGCTGTTGCAATAACGCATGCATTTTCAGCCAAACTTAAAAATTTAAATATCAGAAACTGACTTATGATAGGACTTGTTCAGGGAAAAATTGCACTAATTGATGGGAACTATATAATTGTTGAAACTGGGGGGGTTGGATATAAGGTGCTGGTTCCCTCGAAAATAACTTC
>MFOV01000013.1:25618-30524 GCA_001782515.1 Candidatus Levybacteria bacterium RIFCSPLOWO2_01_FULL_39_10
TTTTGAAAATTTAATTAACGTCAATGGTGTTGGTCCAAAAACCGCAATGTCACTTTTTTCATTTTCAGATAGAGAAAAAATAGTTGAGGCAATAATAAATGGCGATGTTGATTTTTTTACCCAAGTTCCAAGATTAGGTAAGAAAAATGCTCAAAAAATAATAATTGAACTTAAAAATAAATTCTCTGATGATAGCAGTTTTGATTTATTAGAAGGAGATGAGGAAAAAAACAAAGATATTATTGAAGCTCTTCGCAGTTTCGGGTTTTCTGCCAAAGAAGCAAGAGAAGCTTTAAGAAATATTGATTCTAAAGCTGAAACAGCAGAAGAGAAGATTAAACTAGCACTAAAATATCTTGGAAAATAATTTTTTTCGGATAACTCAGAAAACTCAGTAAATCAGATATTCTAAGAATATCGGTGTTTCGGAAATTCGGAACTCTGACTATCTAACCTTCTGATACTTCTGAAACTCTGAGTAATCATCTGAGTATTCTGAACAAATATGGTTAAAAATAAAAAAACTGATGTAAAAAAAGAAGAAGAGACGCCTGAGGAGGAAGTTTTGTTTGTTTCACTCCGAGCTTCCGCGTGGAGCGAATTCTACGGACAGGAAAATATAAAAAAAGCACTTCAGGTTGCAATAAAAGCAGCAAGAAAAAGAAAAGAGCCGATTGAACATATACTTCTTTATGGACCACCTGGTCTTGGAAAAACAACAATATCTCATCTTATAGCAAGAGAAATGAATGTAAATATCAGAATTACATCTGGTCCGGCAATTGAGCGTGCAGGGGATTTAGCATCAATTCTTACTAATCTTGAAAAAGGAGATATTTTATTCATTGATGAAGTCCACAGGCTTAATAAAGTGGTTGAGGAAACTTTGTACCCTGCTATGGAGGATTATGCCTTGGACATAGTAATTGGTAAAGGACCTAGTGCTAGAACTCTCAGGCTTGATCTTCCTCAATTTACAATAATTGGAGCAACAACAAGAATTGGACTTTTGTCAGCACCCCTTAGGGACAGGTTTGGAGTAGTTCACCGCTTAAATTTTTATTCACCTAAGGAACTTGAGGAAATAATAAGACGCGGTGCCGAGAAGCTGAAAACCTCAATTGATAAAGACTCAATTGCAGAAATTTCAATTCGCGCCCGCGGAACTCCCAGAATTGCTCTAAAACTTCTCAAACGAGTCCGAGACTTCGCACAGGTTCACGGAGACGGAAAAATTACAAAAGACTTCACTAATAAAGCGCTTGAAATGTTGGAGGTTGACTCAGTAGGTCTTGACAATAATGATGTCAGGTATTTAAAAGCACTCATCCAAAAACACGGAGGTGGACCTGTGGGGATTGAAACTATGGCATCAACAATCTCTGAGGACATTTCAACAATTGAGGATGTAATTGAACCATATCTTATGCAGATTGGTTTTATAAAAAGGTCTCCTCGGGGCAGAGTTGCAACAAAAGCTGCCTATGAACACTTCAGAATTCCTTTCGAACAGGATTCGAAACAGAAACCCCAACAAAAACTCATATGACATACGAAGAATTATTAAAACAGCAGGAAGAACTCCAATATGAAGGGCAAGAAGTTTTAGGAGAATTAAAAATTAATGAGCAATTCTCAAAATTAGGAAAAATAGTAATAGGTGGAAGTTTAATCTCAGGCCTTATGACTTGGAGAGATATAGACATAGGCGTAGAAGTTGAGAACATGCCATCAAAAAATGATTTATCTAACCTATTTACAAGTTTATTGTCTAACTCAAAAATACTTCAACTAAATTATTCCGATAATACGGAACTAATAAATTTGCATCATCCAAAAGGTATTTATTTTGGAATTAAATATCAAAAAGAGAAAGAAAAAATCTGGAAGATAGACTTATGGTTTATAAGCCCTGAAGATAATCAACAATCAATTGAAGATTTAAAATGGCTCCAACAAAAAATTACTCAAGAAACAAAAATGATAATTCTTTCAATCAAAAATGAAATTGATACCGACCCCCGCTACAAGAAATCAATTTTCAGTATTGATATCTATAAAGCAGTAATTGAAAATGGAGTAAAAGATTTAGAAGCGTTTAAAAAATATTTAAAAGGAACAGGAAGAAGCATTAATTAATAACTAACTTATAAATTTTTTCTGAGATTTCGGCGATAGTGTCTTTTGTTTCTTGTTCCGCTTCTCCAACATCTGAAGTCATAACTCCTAAGAAATAAACATTGTTGCCAGTATCAATTATTCCAACATCATGGATAGATCCCTCACCGTCGCCTGTTTTATGATAAACTTTTACATTTTCTGGTAAATTTTTTGAAAGCCTATCCTCAAAATCAGTATCTGTCATAAATTCCAGAAGTTCATTTGTATTCGCTTCATTTGTAATCTTACCTTTATAGATCATCTCAAAAAGTTTTCCCATATCATAAGCTGTTGTTTGATTGTTGACCATATCGGTTTGTGCAAGACCCCAATCATCAACCAGTCTTTGGATTACATCCTGTCCAATTCGTACAGATAAAACATGTGCTGCGGTATTATCAGAATCTTTAAGTGCAAGCTTTGCCAGGTTTCTTAAAGAATATACTTGCGGCATTTTTTGATAGCGTATCGAACCCGTTCCGTAGTCCTGAACATCGGTATCAGTTATAGTGACTTTTTCATCGAGGGACAGATTCGGCGCTTCATTTGCAAGGTAATAAAGAGAGGCAATAATTGGTATCTTGTTAACCGAAGTTGCAGTTTGAATCTGTTTTTCATCAATTCCAAAAGCCCCACCGGTTTTTAAATCTTTATAATAAATAGAATAAAAACCAGTCTTATCCTTTGTGGAGTCACCCAATACTGCAACAATTTTTTCATTTGAATCTTCCCCTGAAAGATTTATTGTAGGAAGAAAAGTCAAGTGCCTGCCCAGAAATATTAAAAATACTCCAAATATCAGAAGTGTTGCAATTCGCCTTTTATAATAATTATTTGATTTTTCGAAAGGGGATTGATTTTCCATGTTTAAATATTATCTAATTTTGGCCTGTATTGCAGCGCCTCAGCTATGTGATTTGGTTTGATATCCGGAGCATTTTCTAAATCTGCAATTGTTCGAGACACTTTTATTATCTTGTTATATGACCTTGCTGAAAGATTTAGTTTGTTTATTGCAAGTTTTAGAATCTCCAAAGATTCATTTGACAGCTTGCAATAAGTTTTTAAAAGTTTTGCACTCATTTCGGAATTTGTAACGATTTTTCCATGCACGCCCAAAGTCTGGTCTTTTTTGAATCTTTTTGTTTGCAGATCGCGGGCTTTCTGCACTTTGGCTCTTATCTGTTTTGATGATTCTTTTCCTTGAAGCTCAGTGTTGGAGATAAGCTTATCGGTTTTTACAGCAGGAACGTCCAGATGAATATCAATTCTATCAAGCATAGGGCCTGAAATCCTTTTTTGATACCTGAGGATTTCAGATGTTGAATCGCGGCACTCGTGCTTAGGATCTCCCAAATATCCGCAAGGATGGGGATTGCCATAGTTTTCATAAAGAACGTCGTCGAGAATGAATTCAATGTACACCTCTCCATTATTACCAACCACAACTTTCTTGACAATCTCCTGCAAGAACCGCTTCTTCTGACTCAAATCTCCTTTCTCGTAAATCTCAAGGAAGTGTGCCAGGTAATATCGTTTTTTCTCAAAGAGACCGACATCAGTTTTTGTTTTGAGCAGAGCTAAGGTAAGTCTTGTAAGTTCGGTGTCAACGATTCTTTCTCTTTCTTCTACGTTTTTTGCCATTTCACCATACTTCTCAGATGTAATATGTCCTCCCCCATAGGCAGTGTCCCACCTCATCCTCTCGACTATAAGCTCCTTCTTTGAGCTTTTGGCTGCCTGAATTTGCAACTCCAGGTTCTCCATAAGCTTTGTAAGTGTGAATTGATTGAATGACTCTGTTGTCTGACTCGTCAAAGTAAGCTCTCGAATTCTTTGAAACACAATATCGTCCAACCTCGAAGCAGCAATTTTATAGATCTTACAAGGACATACTTTGATATTGCCGTGCCTGTTGTTACACGAGCATAGATAATACCATCGATCTCTTGCATTCGGAGAACGCTTCCGCATCGATTGCGATATATTGCGACGCTTGTAGTGGAGCTTGTGACCACAGTGACAATAACCGATTCCAACAAAGAGCCCTTCGCTTGCTACCGCCCTCCCGTGAAGAACGGCTCTCATTCTTATTCTCTCCTGAGCTTGCTTGAAGATTGGTTCGTCGATGAGTTTCGGAATCTTTTCGGTTGGTGTAAGAATCCATTCTTCAGGCGAAGTCTTTTTTCTCTGTCTTCTGAAAACTGGACGATGATTGTGTCGAACAACGCCTATATAAAACGGGTTGCTCAGGATCTTTCTTATAGTTGCAGGAGTCCATAACTTACCCATCGGAGAAGGGATCTTCTCCACGTTCAGGGTAGTACAGATCTTTCTGAGAGAATACTCCTCTTTGACGTAATAATTGAAGATTCTTACTACAACTCTTGCTTCTTCTTCAATTCGGAGAATATCGAATAACACAGTGGGGTGATTCTGTATCAGGTTCTTCCCATACCCGTACGGGACATCGTGGGGCTCTCCTTTGAGTGCTCTGTTCTTTGCCCCTTGTCTCACCTTCCTGCGTAGCCTCTTGACTTCAAGATCTGCGTTGATGTCAGTAATTGCATCGTGTATTACACCTCCATCATCTTGATCTGGATCATAGATATCAGGATCGACGATCTCACGAGGTTCACATACAGAGTACACCTGGACAAAGCACCATTTGAGTTGAGCACGTACTTCATTCGCTTTGTCTCGATCTCTGTTGAATCGATCGGCAGAATACACCACAACAACATCA
>MFOV01000013.1:30552-32332 GCA_001782515.1 Candidatus Levybacteria bacterium RIFCSPLOWO2_01_FULL_39_10
GTTTCTTCAGACCCTCACGATTCTCGATCTCGTGTCCTTTTTCAACATCGGAGTAGTCACATCCTTCGATATGCTCCCACTCATCGTTATTATGTCTCTCTATGGCAGTTGTAGTTACCTTCAACTGATCAGGGAGACTTCCCTTTACAGGATCAGCCTGGTCATCTGTTGAGACACGTATATAAGTAGCTGCCCGAATTGGACGCCTCTCATTATTCTGGATTGCGAGCTTACCATTCGGCATATAGCCGAGTTTCAGCATCAAGTTGTTATTGCTGCTCATAATACCCAGCGTTGTCAGATTGATTCACAGGCAACACCATCACCTACCCCGACGGAATCCAGCCTCATCGGATCGTTGGTAGCAGTGAATCCGCAGCAATCGAAGAACGCTTGTGCTTCGGCGTGAGACGAGAAGTCAGAGCAATCCCGATCTGGACTGGTGCAGGAGTATTTACAAGCTCCACTGCCTGATGTACTCGTGCTTGTGCCAGACGATTGAGTTGGTGCACTTGTAGGCTTTGTTGTTGGTTTTACTGTTGCAACAGGACAGGCATTATCAGCCCACAAACCCACCTTCTTCTGCTCTGCATCTTTCTGGGCTTGCTTGTATTCCGCCTGGTACTTGTACAGCACGTCGTATGTGTACTCGTAAGCAAAGCCTGTAGAGATCATTATCTTCCCAAAATCGACAACCGCATCATCAGTCCAGACGTACCTCAAGAGACGATTGTACTTATCTCTGTCGGATTGTGATGGATCAGATTCGAGCCAGACAGTCTCGCCTGTAAGGTTTTCTTTTGCTACCGCCGATGCTCGTTCTCCGAAGCATTCGACTGGTTTTCTGGGATCAACTGTCTCTGGTGTGTTGATGCCTATAAATCTGACGGTCTCGGACTTACCACTGAATGAGACTTCGATCGTATCGCCGTCGATCACTCTGACGACCTTTGCCTCTTGCTTACCTGCTTTTGGATCTTCTTCCTCTGATTCCTCAGTAGTAGTCGGAGTCGATGAGACTTGCTGTACAGTCTGATTGTCAGTTGTCTGTTCTGTGGAAGCCTGTTGTACTTGCTCAGTCTTAGTGCTGCTTGAATCTGATGAGATTCCAGCTACCCACGCCGTGCCGAAAAAAAGTGTCAACAGTCCCACGACTGCAAAGAGCCCATACTTGAGTCCCTTATTACTCACTCTTTTGTGAATCAAGTAAGCAAGTCCGCCACCGATAGCAAAAGGTAAGAATGCCAATGCGATGATACCTGCAACAGGTATCGTGAGCCATTTTTTCTTACCTGAAAAAATTGATTTCATCTTTTGTCACCTCCATTCCTGGACAGATGATCTTTGATTTCTGATAAAGTCATTCTTTTACTTTGTAATTTCTGGATCTCTTTGATAATCTTCAAACTTTCTTCTTCGTCAAACAGTTGATACCCAGTGGGAGTTTTTTCAACCACTTTGAGCAAACCTTCCCTCGTGTAATAACGGATAGTAGAGGGGAGTACCCCTGCTTTTAGTGCCAGTTGTCCGACTTTGATTTTTACCATATATGTCTCCAGACTTCTCAAGACTGAGTAATCATAAGATTTGAGGGTTGGACGGCAACCCATACCCCCAACTTTCAACTGTCAATCTTTGATCCCCAGTTCTTTCTTGATACTTGCGTGTAGGCTGTAGGCACTGCTCGTCAGCGTCTTGACTCTACCGCCTACTTCTTCGATTGACTTGACTTTGCCTTTTTCAACATCATCCTTTATTACGATGCACGCATTTGCGATCC
>MFOV01000014.1:0-14804 GCA_001782515.1 Candidatus Levybacteria bacterium RIFCSPLOWO2_01_FULL_39_10
AGTCACTAATTTATAGATTTGACTATCGTCCATATAATTCTGAATGAGTGGTACCAGCGAATTTTTTTACCGTCTTTATGTAAACGAGGATTGTATATGATTGGCACCTCTTCAATTTTATATCCGGAATTTACTATTTTTATACTTATTTCAGTGTCGAATTCAAATCCTTTAGAATTTAATGGTCCAATTTTTTTTATAACGTCTGATTTAAAAGCTTTTGATCCTGAAATAAAATCAAGAGCTTTTTGTTTTATAAATTTTGCAATTAAAAAATTAATAAAAGCACCACCTAGGTAATAAGCAAATGAAGAATATCTATTATTTTTGTTTAATTTTCTTGACCCATAGACAACTTTTGCATCATTTTTTAGAATAGGTTTCAGAAGAAATTTAATATTTTTTGGTGGATACTCAAGGTCTGCATCCTGTATTACAAGAACGTCTCCAGTTGCCGAAGAAAAGCCTTTTTTTAAAGAAGCTCCTTTTCCCTGATTGTTTTTTAACGATATAAGTTTAATACCCTTCTTTTTGTATATGAAGCTTTTTATAAGTGTTTCTGATTTGTCCGTTGATCCATCATCAATAATAATAATTTCTTTGACAATTCCAGGGAGTTTTAAATTTTCAACTTTTCTAAGAAGCGGCATAACGGTTTTTTCTTCATTATATACAGGTATTAGAACTGATATTTTTTTAATTTTATTTTTTTTCATCTAATGTCAATAAAAATTATACAGTTTTTTGTTAGAATAACCATATGTTAAAGAAATTCCCAAACATCCTTTTTATACTTTGGGCATTTTTTATTTTGTTGCTTTACGTTTTATATTTACTCTGCAGAGGGAATATATGTTTTTATTAGGAATTTTAATAGCTTCATATTCATATGCCATTTTCCTGATAGGAGTATTTGGTTATCTCACTAAAAATGCTGTTTTTCTTATTACTTTAATATGGGTTTTTCTTGTCATAAAATTATTAAAAAACAAATTTGTAACACAGCTTAAGAAGATATCGATTAAGGAAATATCGCAAGATAAATTTGAATTGGTTACTGTTTCAATAATTATTATTCTGCTACTAATTAACTTTATTGGAATTTTTATACCCGAAATCTCTTTTGATGCGCTTTGGTACCATTTGACAATTCCCAAATTGTATATTGACATTGGGAAAATTACTTTTATCCCAGGAGGTCTCCTTTATTATTCTGCACTTCCAAAGATGGGGGAAATACTCTATATCTCAGCTTTATTTATTGACGGCACTACTCTCACCAAGTTTATTCATTTTTTCTTCAGTTTACTTTGTTTAATATCTTTGTACGGTTTTTCACGAATTTTTGTTTCAAAAAAATTTGCACTTCTCTCCGTCTTAATCTTTTATTCAAATTTAGTGGTTCTGTGGGAATCAACAGCATCTTATATTGATCTTATATGGACATTTTTTGAAATTATTTCTTTTTGGAGTTTTTTCAGATACATCAGTTCAAAAAACAAAAAAGACCTTATTCTGTCAGCCTTATTTTTAGGTTTTGCAGCGGGAACTAAGCTTTTGGGTATTAGAGATATTGTTTTGATTATAGTTTTTATTACGATACTTGGATTTGTAGAAAAAAAGAATTTTTTAAGTATTTTTAAGGACATCATTTTGTACTCAACTACTTTTATGATAGTTTTATCTCCTTGGATAATCTTCTCCTATTTTTATACAAATAATCCTATATACCCTTTTCTTACAAACATTTATTCACTATCAACAACAGATCTATTTAACTTCTTAAATATTTTAAGAGAATACACTATTCTTTTTATTAAATCTCCAGATCCTATTTCTCCCATTTATATTATTGTGTTACCATTAATTTTTATTTACTTTACGTCATTAAATTTAAAATCAAAATATTTATCAATTTTTGTTCTTTTGTCATTAATTTTGTGGTATTTGACTTATCAGGTAGGAGCTGAGGGAAGATATATGATACCTTATCTTGCATTATACTCCACTCTCTGCTCGATTCTTATTTTAAAATCAAACACATACATTAGAAAAACTCTGCTTATTATAGTTTTTATCATCGCTTTTTCTTCAATTCTATATAGAGGAATTGCAACATTACGCTTTCTGCCCGTAGTCTTTGGACAAGAGTCAAAAGGAGATTTTTTAACGAAAAATTTAAATTTTGACTTTGGCGATTTTTATGATACAGATGGTTGGTTTGCAGAAAATATCAGAGAAAACGACAAGGTACTTCTTATCGGATTTCATAATCTTTATTATGTTGATTTCCCGTTTGTTCACGAGTCGTATCTTAAGCCTGAAGACTCGTTTAACTATATAGCAGCCCAAAACACAGATTTACCAAAAAGGTATAATAATTGGAAATTGGTATATGAAAATGACACAACAAATGTTAAAGTTTATAAAGATATAAATTAATGAATTTTTTGAAAATATTTCTTCCATTATTTTTTATAACATTTGCTCTGGGAGAGCTTGCAAAAGTAAAATTTCCTGGAGGAGTAAGCGTTGGGTTGTTTGATTTTGCTGTAATTATTTTATCCGTTTATTATTTAAAAAAAATATGGGGTAAAAGCTTTTTCCTTAAAGTTCCAATTATAATTTTTATTTTAGCCTCAGTTTTTTCACTTCTTATTAATATTTTAAATTATGAAAAGTATCAGCTGTTTATTGGCTCACTCTACCTTATCAGATGGATTGCCTATACAGGAATTTATTTTGTTTCTGCAAGCTTGTCTTCTCTGGGAAAAGATTATGCACACAAATTCATGACAATCTCAGGTGTTGTAATACTTGCTATTGGTTATCTCCAGTTCTTTTTCTTTTCAAATCTTAAAAATCTTTATTTTTTGGGTTGGGACGACCACATGTATAGAATGGTATCTTCTTACTTGGATCCTAATTTTGCAGGAGTTATTTTTGTACTTTTTCTTATCTATTTTTTTGTTTACAAAGACAAACTATTTAAAAACATCTACATGGGTTATTTTGCCGTTTTAACAACGTTTTTTGCAGTAATCTTAACTTATTCAAGGGGAGCAATGTTAATGCTTACAGTTAGCGCTCTTACTTATTCGATTATTAAACGTAATTATAAGGTAATTCTGGGGGTACTTGGAGCATTTGCAGTGGCATTTATAATTCTTTCCCCAAGATTTTATATTGAAAATACAAACCTTTTAAGAACATACTCAGCATCTCAGCGATTTGCTTCAATGAGGCAAGGACTTTTTATCGCGAAAGAAAATCCGCTGGGGGTGGGATTCAATACCTTTAGGTATGCCAGGGAAAAATACGGTTTTAAGGACGTGTCAATTACCGGCCCAAGTCACGCCGGCGCTGGGGTTGATAACAGCTTAATTTTAATTTTGGCAACAGCTGGAATTCCCGGATTTATTGCTTACTTATATTTGCTATTTAAAATGTTTAAACTTGGTTTTATTAACCTTAAGAAAAATGATATGGCAATTGTTTTGGTTGTGTCACTTGCAGGCCTTATTGTAAATAGTCTCTTTATAAATAGTTTAATTTATTCTTTTATTATGGCGTGGATTTTTTTGATTGCCGGTCTTACTGAGAATAAGCAACACTTATAGTTTTTTCAGTACTGTTTCCAGCAAGATCCTCGGCAACCACTTTAATTTCATTTGAGCCTTCACGAAGTAACAGACTATACGAATAAGTGTTATCAGGGTTTATAATCGCCTTGAATCCATTTACTGTTACTGATACATCCGGATCAGTTTGACCTTTTACAGTAATTGGATTTTCTCCTTTTATCTCTGATCCGTCAGCGGGTGAGTCGATTGAGATTTCAGGACTTGTTTTTTTATAAACAACTGTTTGGGACTGGGAAAAATCGCTTTCTTTTGTATCTGAAACAGATCTTGCTTTTATTATGTTTTCTCCCTCAGTAAGAGTAACCAAAAATTCAAAGTTTCCCTCATCATTAACTATTGATTCTTCTTCTTTAAAACCGTTTAGATATAGCTCAACAGTTAAGCCTGGACTTGCGGTTCCTTTTATCGTAATTTCCGACTGTGAAGTTGCACGAGAAATTGGATCAAGTCCGGGAGAGGCAACGTGCACATCGTTTTCGTTATTAACTGATGAGTCATTGGTAATTGAGGTTAGTTGACCGAAAAAGAATCCAATATTTCCAAGAAATGGTATTCCATATCTAAAAAACAGAAACAAAATTGCTATTATACCGATTATGGTAATTAACAAATTCTGTTTTGATTTTCTCTCAGATATTTTGGAAAGACGTGATTTTCTCATGTTTAAATAAATATTTGAGCCAACGGTCGGACTTGAACCGACAGCCTATGGTTTATCCCAGAAAATTCAGCCGTTTGCAGAGCCGTTTCTCGGGATCGAACCGAGGACCTGCTGTTTACCCGCCTGCAAATCCTGAGCCGACAGTTGGAATCGAACCAACGGCCTAGTGTTTACGAAACACTTGCTCTGCCTCTGAGCTATGTCGGCGATGGCGGGCAGGCGAAACAGCTGCTCTACCACTGAGCTAAAACGGCAAAAGTATATTATATTTTAGATAAATCCTTGGAAAAGGGCAAATTAGGAGGTTTTTCCTGACCTGTGTCTGCGGGCGACTTTGAGCTCAAGTAAAGATTTTCTAAGGCTTGCTTCAATTTCTGCAAGATCACGCTGGCTTACTTTTTCTTCTTTCAACTTCATCGCACGCTGTCTTGCTTGTTCTGCTTTTGCTGTTTCAATATCTTCGGCTCTTACTGCATAATCACCTAATACATTTACTTTGTTTCCGCTTACTTCCAAATAGCCTCCAAGAATTGCGATAGATTGGGTTTTATTTCCGATTTTTATTCTAAGTTCTCCTGGCAGAATTTGAGTTAAAAGGGGAATGTGATTGGGCAGTATTCCAATTTCACCATTCACAGTTGGAGCAATAACCTCATCTGCTTCACCTGAGTAAACTTGAGATTGGGGAGTAAGAACATCTACTGTTAATTTCATCCCGTTAGAAAACTCCTCCTTCCTGGACGATACATTGTGTTTCTAGATTTGTGACTTAGATTTGATTTTCTAACGTGATTCATTTTTCTTTTGCTTTTTTAACTGCCTCATCTATTGTTCCTACCATATAAAAAGCACTCTCGGGGATTTTATCGTGCTTTCCTTCAAGTATTTCTTTAAAACCTGTAACAGCGTCTTTAACACTTACGTATTTTCCCGCTGTTCCTGTAAAGATTTCAGCAACAAACATAGGCTGGCTTAAGAATTTCTCAATTTTTCTGGCTCTTGCAACAATTAATTTATCTTCTTCTGACAACTCATCCATACCCAAAATTGCAATTATGTCCTGAAGGTCTTTATAGCGCTGCAGAACTTTCTGAACGCCGCGTGCAACACTGTAGTGGTCTTCTCCGACTATTTGAGGATCAAGAATTCTTGAAGTAGATGATAGGGGATCGACTGCTGGATAAATGCCTTTATCTGCAATAGATCGTTCCAAAGAGATTGTTGCATCAAGATGGGCAAAAATTGTAACTGGAGCAGGATCAGTGTAATCATCAGCAGGCACATACACTGCCTGGACTGACGTAATTGAGCCTTTTTTAGTAGATGTGATTCTTTCCTGAAGATCTCCCATTTCTGAAGCTAGAGTTGGCTGATATCCAACTGCTGAGGGCATTCGGCCAAGAAGAGCTGATACTTCACTTCCAGCTTGGGCAAATCTGAAAACGTTGTCTATAAAAAGAAGCACGTCTTCTTTTTTTTCATCTCTGAAAAATTCGGCCATAGTAAGCGCAGTGAGCGCTACTCTTAGTCTATTTGCAGGCGGTTCGTTCATCTGGCCATATACCATGACAGTTTTGTCCATAACTTTTGCATCTTTCATTTCCATCCATAGATCAGTTCCTTCCCTAGTTCTTTCACCAACACCTGCAAAAACCGAGTGTCCTGTGTGCTCAACTGCAATATTTCTGATGAGTTCCTTAACAATAACTGTTTTTCCAACACCTGCGCCTCCAAAAACCGCAATTTTCCCGCCTTTTGTAAAAGGCGCAATAAGATCAATGACCTTAATACCTGTTTCTAGAATATGTGGTTTTGTTTCCTGTTCTGTTAAAGGAGGAGCGCTTTTATGAATTTGCTCATATTTTATTCCTTTGGAAAGTGATTTTCCGCCGTCGATAGTATCGCCTAGGACATTGAAAATTCTGCCAAGCGTGGGCATACCGACTGGCACTTTGATGGGTGATTTGGTTCGTTTAACCTCTATTCCTCTTTTCAGCCCGTCTGTTGAACCTAGAGCAAGTGTTTTAACCTCCTTGTCTCCAATTATGAATGCAACTTCAAGTATTAATTTCCTTTTGTTCGGAAGATCGATTGAGAGCGCTTCATTAACATTTGGGATTGAACCCCCAAATCTTACATCAACAACCGGTCCTGCTATTTTTATAATTCTTCCCGTATCGTTTGATTTAGACATATGCAGCTGCTCCTGTAATATCTAGTATTTCATTAGTTATTTTTTCTTGTCTGCCCTTATTATAAATAAGCTTTAATTCTTCTATAATTTCCTTTGCGTTATCTGTGGCATTCTGCATAGATATCATACGAGCTCCCTGTTCTGATAAGTAATTTTCAAGCATGGCCTGATATACATTCATTTCAAGATAATGTCTAATAAGTCCCGGCAAAATTTCTTCCGGTTTTGGTTCAAAAATAGTTGATGCATTATTACGTGTTTCCTCCTCAAAAGTTACAGGCAGTAGTTTTTTAAAAATAGGTTTTTGCGAAAACACACTTTCAAAGTTGGTGTTAAGCGTAATTACTTCTGATACCCTTTTATTTAAGAAATATTCATCAACCAATTTCATAATCGGGTAGACTAAATCATAAGAGGGTAGAGTTGTGCCGATATCAAAATGTGCAATATTTTCTCCTCCTACAAGACTAACAGAGTTTTTTGCTTTTTTGCCAACAGTGATACACGTAACTTTTCTATTTTCTCTTGCAAATTTTACCAGCTCTCGGGTTAAATTTGTAACAAGTCCGCCGCATAAGCCTTTGTCAGGCGCAACTACAATTAGAAGCTTGCTATTTATGCTTAATTGCTTTTTCATATAGTCATTCAATTTTTCCTCAGGAACTTTTGAGGAGAGATCCTTTGATATCACAGTTAATTTTGTGACATAAGGACGAGAGGATAAAGCAGAATCCTGAGCCCTTTTTAATTTGCTTGCCGCAATCATCTGCATTGCTTTTGTTGTTTTTGCAACATTTTGCGCTGTTTTTATTCTTCTTTTAAGAATTAGTAAATTTGCCACAGTTTGATAATACTTTCTACAAGTATTTAATTATTTATTTTTTTAAATTCTTTGAGTGCTTTTTCAAGTGTTTCAACAACGGATTCTGATAATTTCTCGCCGTTTTCAAGTGTTGTAATTAACTTCTGATAGTTTCTTCCTATAAACTGATGCAGATCCTTCTCAAACTGGGTAATTTTTTCAATTTCAATATCATCAAGAAAGCCGTTTGTAACTGCCCAGATGCTTATAATCTCAAATGGTTCTGGAAGTGGCACGTATTGGTTTTGCTTTAACATTTCCTGTGTTCTTTTACCTCGCTCCAGTGTTTTTGCAGTTTCAGGATCAAGCTCTGAGCCGAATTGTGAAAATGCTGCAAGTTCGATAAATTGGGCAAGCTCAAGCTTCATTTTTCCCGAAACAGACTTCATTGCGCCAGTTTGAGCTGCTCCTCCGACGCGAGATACGGAGGTGCCAATATTAATTGCTGGTCTTTGCCCGCTGTTAAAAAGATCAGACTGTAGGAATATCTGTCCGTCTGTAATTGATATAACATTAGTCGGAATATATGCAGAAATATCGTTTGCCTGAGTTTCAATTATGGGAAGCGATGTTATTGATCCTCCGCCATTTTTCTCATTTAATTTAACAGATCTTTCAAGAAGACGGGAGTGAAGGTAGAAAATGTCTCCTGGGTATGCTTCTCTTCCCGCAGGACGCTTAAGAACAAGTGATATTTGCCTATATGCCCATGCGTGTTTTGTAAGATCATCATAGATAACAAGGACATCTTTGCCTTTTTCCATAAAGTACTCTGCAACTGCAGTACCTGCGTATGGAGCCAAATACTGCAATGCTGCGGGTTCTGATGCAGACGCTGCAATAACCACCGAATAAGTCATAGCATCATTTTCCTCAAGTTTTCCTATGATTTGTGCAACAGTCGATCGTTTTTGGCCGATCGCTACATAAATGCAGATAACGGGTTTAAGACTGGATCCTTTTTTTGCAAACTGTTCCTGATTAATAATCGTATCAACAGCAATTGCGGTTTTTCCAAGTCCTCGATCTCCAATGATAAGCTCACGCTGACCGCGTCCTATTGGAAACATTGCGTCAATTGCTTTAATCCCTGTTTTAAGGGATGTGTTTACAGGTTCCCTTGCAATAACTCCGGGTGCAATTTTTTCAAGAGGCATAAGAAGCCCTTTTTTAATTTTTGTTTTTCCATCTAGTATTTCTCCAAGCGGATTTAAAACTCTTCCCAAAACATCATCTGAAACATTAATTGAAAGTAATTCTCCTGTTGTTTTAATTTTATCACCTTCTTTGATAGAGTCTCCTTTCCCCAAAAGAATTATTGATAATTCGTCCTCATCTAAATTTAAAACGACACCTGCTGTGCCGTTTTGGAAAACTACCAACTCTCCCATAAAAGCCTTGGTAAGGCCAGTTGCTGTAACAACGCCGTCAGTATTTTTTTCAACAAAACCTACGTTTTGGACTTTGGGATTTTTATCAAAGTCCGCAAGCCTTTCTTCAAGATTTTTTATAATTTGATCTTCACTAATCATTTGTTAATTTAAAAGCATCTTCCATAAAACTTTTAAGAGAGAATTCATATTCGTTATTACTGTCAACAACTCTTACCCCATTGATGAGCTCTGGATCAGTATTCACAACTATTTTTTTATTAGGATAAACTTTCCTAAAGTACGCATTGAGTTCATCAACCCCATCCTCGCTTGCAACAGTAACAGTTACAATTTTTTCAGAATTTATATTTTTTAGGTCTTTTATATACACTTTTAAATCGGATTTATTAAGAAGATTGGATATCATATTTACTTTTTTTTCATCAATTTTATCTTTTGTGAAACTCTTTTTTGCAAGTTTTTTAATTATTTTTCTTTTCATAATAATCTTTTTCTTTCAAGTTCTTTTGTTGCTTTTTTTAAGATTTGGTTCTGCTCGTTTTCTCCGAAGACCCCAACTAGGGATTTTTGAAGAAGAGAAAGAGAAAGTGCACCGATTTTTCGGGTTAAGCGCTCTTCTGCCTCTTTTTCTTCCTGCTCAATTGTTCTTCGCGCCTGATCTAGTATTTTTTCGCTTTCTCTTAGTGCCTGCTCTTCAGCTTTTATACGTATCTTTATTGCTTCGTCATTTGCGTCACTTAGTATTTTTTTTGCTTTTTCGTTGGCACTTTTTAAAATTTGAGTTTCCTTTTCCTGGGTTTTTAAAAGTAATACCTCAGCATCCTCCTTGTCTTTCAGTCCTTTTTTTATTTCATCCTCTCTTTTTTTGAGAAGATCAAGGAGAGGTTTATAAAGAATTTTTTTAAGTATGAAAAGAATAATTAAAAAATTTATAATCTGTGCTACGAAAAGTATAGGATTAAATCCTAACTGCTGTAATACTTCCATATTTTCTAAATTATCCGACGAATGCCAGAATCAGTGAGTAAATTGCGATTGCCTCGGCAAATGCCATAGCAAGAAGCATTGCCGGAAGAATTTTTCCTGATGCGTCCGGATTTCTTCCGATTGATTCCATTGCCTTCATGCCAATAATGCCGATGCCTATTGCAGGCATTGCTCCGCCGATTGCTACTATCAATCCTCCTGAAACACTAAGTTCCACTAATGACTCACCTCCCTTTGGGTCGAAGACCCTTCCGGGTCGGCGACATTAGATTCTTCATGATGTGATGTTGACAAAATAATCATAAATACCATAGTGAGCATTGCAAACACCAATGCCTGAATTACGCCCACAATCAGCTCAAGAATGAGAAATGGGATGGGGAAGATGAACGCGAATATATCATTAACCGTGTATATTACTACTTCTCCCGCATAAATATTACCAAATAACCTAAAAGAAAGCGAGATGGCTTTTACAAGTTCAGAGAGAAGTTCTAAAAACCCTACAAAAATAAGAACCAATGGAGTGAGCAATGAAATGAATAAACTAAGTGGATCTTTATAGTCAATTGTATTTTTCGGTTTTCCTTTAGCAACAGATATAAGAAATGGAATAAATGAGAAAAATTTCGTTAAATAATCGGTAAGTCCAAGCGTTTTTATTGCATATGCGTGAGTTGCAACAAGAGACACTATGGCAAGAGCAAATGTTGCATTAATGTCAGATGTTAATGGCCTGTTTAGCGGAACAAAATGAGTTTCTTGCCCGCTTGCTGTTATAGAAGTTTCATAAAATCCTATTGTTCCCACACCGGGAATTAGCCCACTTAAGTTAGCAACAAGTATAAATATGAAAAAAGTAATGAAAAAGGGGAAAATAACCTTGATTTTGCTGCCTGCAATACTTCCTGCAAAATCGTGCAGTCCACCCACAATAAATTCCATAAAATTCTGAAATTTATCTGGAACTTGCGCTAGATTTCGCCTTGTTAAGAAGGCGACTAGCAGTAAAAAACCATCTACTAGGATGGTATTTATGACAGTGTTTGTAATAGGAAATCTTCCGATGTAGAAAATTACCTCTGGCGCAAACGATGCCATGATCAATTATATTCTAACTCGCAGCTTACTTCGTAGTCAAGGAGAATATTTAAAGAGTTGAAATTTTCTCAGCAATAACAACTGGTCTTTCGTTTTTTGTATCAATTCTCCCTTCCATAATAATTAGAGAGTCTTTGCTAATTAGGTTTTTATATCTTTCATAAATTCTGGGAAACACTATGCATTCAATAATTTTTCCTTTCTCATCCCCCAATGTTATAAATGCCATCTCGCTTCCTGTTTTTTTTGTAAAAATTTTTCGAGTTGCCTCAATTATGCCTCCTATCTTAACAATTTCTCCCTCATTATTTTCATCAAGATGGTCAAGAGTATGGGAAACAACTGCAATAAGTGCTTCCAAATTCTTCTGCTGGGGGTGGGATGTCAGATAAAAACCTAGAAATTCTTTTTCAAATGCCAGTTTTTCAATGTCTGAGAAATCTTCAATGATTGCGGGAGAGTTATGATTCTCTATCTTGTCGGTCTCATTTTCTCCGAAAAGACTTACTTGTCCTTGGCTTTTCTGTTTCTTGGATTTTCCAGTTAGGTCAACAATGTTCTGGTATGATGCGAGAAGTGATGCTCTATTTCCGAATGAATCCATTGCACCCGCTTTTATAAGGCTTTCAATGGTTTTTTTGTTTATTGTTGAAAGGTCACTTTTTTCGCAAAAGTCCTTAAAAGAAATGAAATTGCCTCTTTTTCTATTTTTAAGAATATCACTAATTGCAGCATCGCCGACATTTTTAATAGCAGAAAGACCAAATCTTATCATTTTCTTGTTTTCAATTGTAAAGTCTTTGTCTGAGCGATTTATGTCCGGTGGAAGTATTTTGATACCTAGTCTTCTACACTCAGAGATAGCTTGCGCTATTTTCTCGTTTTTTACAGGTCCGGTTGTTCCCCGAGACTCGGCGGTTAAAAGAGCTGTCATGAATTCTGCCGGATAATTTGCTTTAAGATACGCGGTTCTGTAAGCGATAGTTGCGTAACAAGCAGCATGTGCCTTGTTAAATCCGTATCCTGCAAAAGGAGCGATTAAATTATAAATTTCCTCTGCTTTTTTTGGAGAGAGTCCATTTTCAACGCTTCCTTTTATAAACTTTTCTTTTTGCTTGTTCATTTCAGCTGGAATTTTTTTGCCCATGGCTTTCCTAAATTTGTCTGCGTCCAGCCAGTTGTAGCCTGCAATCGCAATCGTCGTAAGAAGCACATCGTCTTGGTAAACAAGCATTCCGTTTGATTGGACAAGAACATCACTTAGTCTTTCATCGGGAAGATTGATTTTTGATTTTTTATGTTTTCTTGCAATATATTCTGGGATATTTGCCATTGGCCCCGGTCTATAAAGCGCAACCATTGCCATAAGGTCAAATATTGATGTTGGTTTAAGCTCTTTTATGTATCTTCTCATTCCTGATGACTCAAGTTGAAAAATTCCTGTTGTTTCTGCATCAGAAAGCAGGTCATATGTATTTTTGTCATCCAATGGAATTAGTGATATATTGATTTCGCGATCTCTGTTATTTTTTATGAAATTAAGCGCTTCTTCAATAATAGTTAAATTCCGAAGACCTAAAAGGTCCATCTTAAGAAGCCCTACTCCGTCCTCTCCTACTGAATACATGTCGTATTGGGTTATCACTTTATCTCCCTTTGTTTCGCGCTGTAGTGGCGTGTATTCGGTAAGTTCTTTGTCAGAAATTACAATTCCTGCAGCGTGTACTGATGCGTGACGAGCGACACCCTCAAGTTTTTTAGCAAGATCTAAAAGTCTTTTTGTATCAGATTCGGTGTTATAGATAAGCCTGAGCTCTGGAGTTTGTTCAAGAGCATTATCAATTGTCATTGCATGTCCCTGCCAGCCGGGAGGAATCATTTTTGCAATTCTGTCAGGAGCGGAATAGGGCATACCCAAAACTCTTCCAGTATCCCTCACCGAACCTCTTGCTTCCATGGTTCCGAAAGTGATGATCTGGGCAACTTTATCTTTTCCGTACTTGTTTGTCACATACTCAATTACCTCATCCCGTCTAGTGTCTGCAAAATCAAGATCAATATCAGGGGCGGATGGTCTATCCGGATTCAAAAACCTTTCAAAAGGAAGATTAAAATAGAAAGGATCAACGTCTGTTATGCCGAGTGCATAAGATACAACAGAACCTGCAGCAGAACCTCTACCAGGCCCTACACTTATTCCATTATCCTTTGCCCAGTTAACAAAATCAGCAACAATCAGAAAATAAGTTTCGTATTTTTTTCCAATAATTATTGAAAGTTCATAGTCACACCTCTCACGAATTTCTTTTGTAATTTTCTTGTATCGCATACCAAGTCCTTTACTAACCAAACTAGTTAAATACTTGGCTGTTGATAAATAGTTTGGGACTGCAAACTCAGGCATTATCCATTTTCCCAAAGAAATCTCAACACTGCACATATCGGCGATTTTTACTGTATTTTCAATAGCCTGAGGGTACTGAACAAAAAGTCCGGTCATTTCCTCAGGGGACTTTATATAAAAATCAGGAGAGGAGATCATTGTGAGTTTTCTTCCTGGAGTTGATAGAAATGTTTGAGTCTGAATGCAAAGAAGCACTTCTTGCGCCTCAGCATCTAATTTTTGAACATAGTGGTTGTCGTTAGTAGCAACAAGAGGGAGTCCAAGCTTTTCAGAGAGCGCGACCAGTTTTTCATTCAAAACGTCCTGTCCCTCAACATTTAAATGTTTCTGAAGTTCAAGATAAAAATGACCTTTACCGAATATTTGAGAAATTTCAACAGCTCTTTTTTCCGCCTCTTTTTCTCTGTTGTCCAATAGAGGCTCTGAAACATATCCTTTAATGCAGGAAGATAAACAAATTAAACCTTCACTGAGACTTTTTAATGTTTCTATATCAATTCTTGGTTTATAGTAATAGCCTTCAAGATGAGCAATTGAGATAATTTTCATAAGATTTTTGTAGCCAGTATTATTTTTAGCAAGAAGAATTAAATGGTTTGAATCAGAGTCTAGCCCTGCCTCTTTATCTAGGTAGGATCTTTTTGAAATGTAAATCTCTGCGCCTATTATCGGCTTTATCCCGTTTTCTATACACGAACGATAAAACTTAATAGCGCCGTACATATTGCCGTGGTCAGTAATTGCAATAGCTTTCATTCCAAGCTTTTTTGCTTGGAGTACCATGTCATCTATCTTTGACAGACCGTCAAGAAGTGAATATTCGCTATGATTGTGAAGATGAACAAAATCAGCCATATTTATGCAGCCATTAAAAATGAATTCGACTTGTGTCCATTTAGCTCTTTTGTTTGTTTAATATTATTACTTAATCTGGTTCTAACTTCACTCTGATTTTTTCTATCTATAGTCATTGCACTTGCGGTAACTGTATATGGGATAGCTTGCATTCCTGTATAAAACCTCGTCCACCATGCGTTAATATCTTTGACATCTAATCCGGGAAATAATACTGCAAATTCATCTCCTCCGTATCTTGCTGCATAATCCGTTCTTCTGATGCTTGCTAAGATCTTTTCTGCAACTGCTCTTAGTGCTTTATCACCTTCTGGCAACCCTTTTTTATTTATCTTTCTTAATAAATTGAGGTCTATTAAACCCATGGTTAAAGGTTCACCGTTTCTTTCTGATCTATCTAACTCCTCTTGTAGTCTCGTTTCAAACAAACTACGAATAGGTAGAAGTGTAACTTCATCAATGCCTGCCAAATATGCTTCTTTTGTAAATTTTTTTCTGGCTTTTCTGAATTCAGGACCTTCACTTATGCCTGAGTCACGTAAAATTCTATCCGTTCTTTCTCTTAGAGGCTGATATCGTTTTCTTATTTCTCCGAGGTTTATATCTTTTTCTTCACTCATTTTTTTTCGCGGATAAATCCGCCTTATCTTTGTTGCTATTATACGCTATTTTGAGTGATATTTGAAGTAATCTGTTCACGTG
>MFOV01000014.1:14844-43377 GCA_001782515.1 Candidatus Levybacteria bacterium RIFCSPLOWO2_01_FULL_39_10
ATCCTCAAGGAGTGTTGAGCGGTCTCTTCCTTGTTTTTTTGACCTGAAAACTGCAGCTTCGGCTCTATTTATAAGATTGCTTGGTATTTCTCCGAAATTCATTTTTGTAATTCCCATTGAAACTGAAACCTCCTGCCCCAAAAGCTCTTTTGTTTTATCTTTAAAATTTAGAGAATACTTACTAACTGTTCTTTGTATTTCATCGAGTCCCAAATCTTTTGGAAAAATTTGCGCAAACTCCTCGCCTCCTATTCTTGCAAATGGAAATTCTTCCTGAGCCACCATTTCTCCAAACATCTTAAGGACTTGATTTCCGCTGCTTCTTCCATATTCAATATTTATTGTTTTGAAAAAATCAAAGTCCACGATCAAAAGCCAAAGATTGGTCCCAAGCCTATTTGAGTCAACCATTCTTCTATTAAGTTCTTCTTCAAACCAAATTTCATTATGAAGTCCGGTAAGAGAATCAATATACTCTCCGGTATTTATAGGCTTTCTCTCTAATTTAGTAATATCGATTATAGGATTTTTTGGTTGTCCTCTCCTATTAATCTCAAGAAGCGCTCTGAATATATCATCAATTTTGCTCATAAGAATTTACTTTATTGGTTATCAAGATTTTTACTTTTTGTGCATCAATTTTTTCGGAGAACTCTCGCATTACCTGTCCCAATAAATACATAATAGCAGTTTTTTTACCCTTTTTATAGTCGAGAACTGCTTTTTTATTCTCTGACAGGACTTTATTAATTATTTCATCAAGCTTTTTTTCATCAACATCGACTTTTTTAGAACTTTTGATAATACTTCGGACCAGTTCCGAAGGCAAGTAAGAATCAATATCTGTTTTTTTGTTTATAATGTGGTTTGCAATTTGTTTAGGAGATACACCTTGATTTTTCCCGTCATTTACAGCACTTTCAAAATACTCCGCGAGATTTTTCTCTCTTGAAAGAATAATTGAATCGTATTCGGAAAGACCATATTCTGATTTAAATCTTTTGAGTTTTTTATCAGGAAGTTCGGGCATTTCTAACTTTAAACCTTCTATATAGTTTTTTGTCCATCTAAGAGGGGGAATGTCGGGCTCTGGAAAATATCTGTAGTCAGACGCTTCTTCTTTTGATCTCTGAGAAACGGTTGAACCGGATTTTTCAACAAAACCTCGCGTCTCTTGTTTGGGCGTTTGTCCATTCTTGAGAATTTCACTTTGTCTCTCTATTTCAAAATTAATTGCTTTTTCAACAAATTTAAAAGAGTTAATATTTTTAACCTCCACTTTATATTTGGGCAATTCTTTATTGGAAATTGGTTTATTGTTAGTATTTGTAGTATTGGTATTATTCGAACGTAGTGAGATGTTTGGTTCAAGCCTCATGTCTCCTTTTTCCATATTTGCGTCGGAAACTTTCAAATATCTTACAATTTGCTGGAGTTTTTGAAGATATTCTTTAACGTCCTCTGTGGATTCAAAATCCGGCTCAGTCACAATTTCAACAAGAGGAACTCCTGAACGGTTAAAATCGATGAGAGATACTTTTTCACCCTCAATAGTTTCGTGAATAAGTTTTCCTGTGTCCTCTTCCATGTGGACTCTTCTTATTCCAATTTTTTTGCCGTTTGAAAGTTCAATTTTTCCGTTTATACAAAACGGCATATCATACTGACTGATCTGATATCCTTTTGGAAGATCAGGATAGAAGTAATTTTTTCGATCAAATTTTGAGAGTAGGGGAATATTACAATTTAGCGAAAGACCAATCATAATGCACCACTGAATTGCTTTTTTGTTTGGCACCGGTAAAGCGCCTGGGAGCCCCAGACAAACAGGACACGTATGGGTGTTTGGTTTTTTACCAAAGTAATCAGAAGAACATGAACAAAACATCTTAGATTTTGTTTTTAACTCAACATGTACTTCAAGCCCAATTACCGGTGTATAATTATTCATAATCTATTCTTCGAGCGAGCAAAGTGAATCGAGAAGTTAATTCTCGACAAGCTCGAACAGTACCCTATAACTCTGGCTCCCTTTTTCTCCACTCCTCAGTTTGTGTTCCTTGTTCGTAAAGATAAGCAATTTGCAGAACTTTTTCCTCAGCAAACTGAGGGCCTATTATCTGCATGCCAATTGGTAAGCTTGAATCAGATAATCCAACAGGCAAATTAATTCCTGATAAACCGGCAATAGAGGATGGTTCAACCAAAACATCAGAAAGCTCACCAAACATTGCCTGGTCCTTTGTCGCACCAACCGGAAGCGCAAGAGATGGGGAAGTGGGGGCAATAATTACATCAACTTTTTCAAATGCTTTTTTAAAGTCTTCAATAATAACTGAGCGGACTTTTGATGCTTTGTTGTAGTACTGATCATAGTATCCGGAGGATAAGGCATGAGTTCCAAACATTATGCGACGTTTTGCTTCATCAGCGAAAAAGCTGCGGTCGTTCCCGTAACGAATTCCATCATATCTTGCTAAATTTGATGAGACTTCGGAGCGCTGAATAATAGTATAAACATCAATTGCATATTTTGGATCAAAAAGCTTTATTTTTTTTAATTTTGCACCCATTTTTTCAAGTTTGACAATTGCTTCTTTAACCTTTTCTTCAACCTCTGGATCAATGCCGTCTATGAAATACTCATCAGAAACGCCTATGATAAAATCTGATTTTTTGTAAGTTAGGGCTTGAGTATAGCTTGGAACAACTTTGGGAGTAGTTGTAGCGTCCATTTCATCGTTTCCGGCAAGCACTTCAAGAATAAGAGCAGAATCGTAAACTGTCTTTGTAATAGATCCTGGAGAATCAAAGGAGGAACCCATAGCAACAACGCCGAAGCGACTAACTCTTCCATAAGTAGGTTTTAGTCCTACCACTCCACACCATGATGCAGGCTGTCTTATAGATCCTGCAGTTTCTGAGCCAATTGCCCCGATACACTGATTTGCGGCAATTGAGGCAGCTGATCCACCTGATGAACCGCCCGGCAAATGTTTTATATTCCATGGGTTGCGAGTGGAACCGTAATCTGATGCTTCAGTAGAGGAGCCATGAGCCCAGGCATCCATATTTGTTTTTCCTAAAATTACAGCACCTGCTTCTTTTAACTTTTTAACAACAGTTGAGTCAAATGGGGGAATATAATCATCGAGGACTTTCGCAGAAGCAGTTGTGCGGATTCCAAGTGTAGAAAAATTATCTTTTATGGCAATTGGTATTCCAAGAAGCAATTTAGCTTCCAGGGTCTCTCCTTGTAAAGCTAAATCACTATCGGCTTTTTTTGCTTGCTCAATCGCTTCTTTTTCAGTTAATGTCACAAAAACATTTAATTTTTCATCGGTCTGTTTAATTCGATCCAAACACGCCCTTGTTAGCTCCACAGAGCTAAATTCTTTCTTTCTTAACCCTTCTTTTGCCTGTTTAATATTTAGTTTACTTAACATAATTTACCAAACCCTTATTGCGTTTTTTTGCTTTTCAATATTGTGAGTATCAGTTACAGAAAAATTTTCTCCGTCAGTTTCTAAAATAAAATAACCTGTATTTTTTACAGAGCCTGCCGGGAGTTCGTCATATTTTGAATATCCGAGAAAAGTTAAAATCGAACGCATAAGATTTGTATGAGACACAACCAAAACAGTTTCTCCTAGATATTTTTTCCCGATATCCTGTAAAAAATTTAAAACACGTACTGCACTTTCTTCAGCGCTTTCCATTTCTGGAGTATATTTATATTTCATTTTGTCTTTTTCATCTAGCTTTACTATTTCATTCAACATTTCTTCCTCCAGATCAACTCCCTCTCTTTTTATTTGTTTTGCATAATGATAAAAGCTTCTTTCGTTTATGTCCTTGTTTTCATAAATTTTCAATTTTCTTCCTTGATTTATAATTTCGGCTGTTTCTTTTGTTCTTAAAAGTCCTGATGTAAATATTGCTTTAAAATCTATATCTTTAAATCTTTCCGCAGCTTCGTACGTTTGTCGCCGTCCAAGATCTGTGAGTCGACTGTTTAGATCGTTGTGTGTTTCACCTGTGTTAAAAGTAGATTGGCCATGCCTCATAACATAAATTGTTGTTAATCTGTCATTCACTATCCAAAATCCCTTTCACTTTAAAAAAGCCGTTATAAGTTGATTTTGCGTTTTTGAGAGCATCCTCCTGGGAAAGTGAAGGTTTTACTTCGTCTTCACGTAAAACATTTTCAAGCCCAGTTACCTGTGAGGTTGGTTCAATATCTTTTACGTCGATTTCATCTAACTCCTCTATATATTCAACTGTTTCTTGCAGCTGTTTTTCAAATTTTTTCTTTTCACCTGAGGAAAGCGTTAGATTTGCAAGTTTGGCAACGTGCGTCACATCAAATTTCATAATTAATATTATATTGGAAGAGAGTTTTCTATTCAATTATGAAGAATTTGGAGAATTCTGAATTTTCAGTCTATTCAAAATGGTATCTTTTGCCTTTTTTTCAATTGTATCGTCAAGAGGGTCAAGCGTGAACTCTTTGTATTTTCTAATAAGCGAAAGTTTTATCAGATGATCCGCAAGTTCCGGATTTTTGGGGAGAATAGGTCCGTGAAGATATGTTCCAAAACTATTTTTGTAAACAGCCCCTTCAAACCCATCCTTTCCGTTATTACCAAATCCTTTCAAAACTTTACCAAATGGCTTAATGTTTTTTCCAAGATAAGTTCTACCACCGTGATTTTCAAAACCGATAATGACGTTTTTACTGTTCGAGCTTGTCGAGAACGAACTTCTCGACTCGCTGTCGCTCGCTCGAAGAATATCTATATTGAATTTTATTGCGATGTTTCCGATGAGACGGGGATGATTTTCTCCCGGGTTTTCGGTATAGAGATCAAATATTCCAAGACCATTAACAATAGTTCCATCTGCTTCTTTATAATATTTTCCCAAGAACTGAAATCCACCGCAGACAAAAAGACCGGGAGTTCCGTCATTTATCATTTGCTTAAGGATTTTATTTTTTTTCTTAAGGTCTTCTCCTACGATTTCCTGCTGAATATCCTGTGCTCCTCCCATTACTAGCATATTGCATATTGTTAATTGCTTATGGTTAAAACCTGGATTTAAACGTTTTACTTCAACCTTAATACCTCTCCATTGACATCGTTTAATCAGTGTAATTATGTTTCCGCGGTCTCCGTATGTGTTCATAAGATCAGGATAAAGCCAGCCAATCGTTAGGGAATAGCGATTAGCGTCTAGGGTATAGCTTGACAATTGATTATTTTTCATAATATTTTTTTGCCGGTTAGAATTTTTCGTGCATCAAGCATTGCCGAGTAATTTGGAAGGATAAAAAGTTCCTCTTTTTTTTCAAGACCTTCTACTGTTACATCAATTGCGTTCTCAAGATTAGGCTCTATGTGAGTAAAAATCTCGGCATACTTGAGCCTAAGGCCCATATCATAGCACCTTTCTCCGGACACCATGATATTAAAAGATTTATCCAGGATTCCCTCAAAATTAATATCCCAAATCCATGAGACATCCAATCCGTCAGGAATTCTGTCATTGAGAATTATTAAAAGATTTTTTCCGTGAAGTTTCTTAATTGTCTCTAAGGATTCGTTAAAACTTGTCGGATTTTTTGATAAAAATAAGTGGGCAAATTTACCTCTGTATTTTATTTTCTCCTGTCTTCCAAAAGCCGGAGTGAATGATTTATAAGCTCTTATTACTTTCTTAAAGCTTATGTTTTCAGCTTTAGCGAAAAGTGCTGCTGCGAGCGAGTTGTATTTGTTGTATGTTCCGGGAAGGGGATAGTATATAAGATTTGATAGTTCGGGCTTTGGTCGTTTAAGAGAGCAGTTGCTACAGCTCCATGTCCCAAGATGAGAGAAATGAACCTGAGTAAAATCGAGCATGTGAAGGCAGTGAGGACAATAAATACTATCTGCTCCGTGTTTTAGATTATTTTCACCATTAGTCTCATCGAGTCCGAAAAATAGAATTGTTGCATTTGTCTTTTTTGAAAGAAATGATACCTGCGGATCATCGGAATTAAGAATCAGTGTTGTTTTAGAATTTAATTTTTCAAAAGCTTCCTGCCAATTTTTTGCAATTGTGTTTACCTCGCCATATCTATCCAGTTGATCGCGGAATAAGTTTAAACAGATAAGATAATCGGGATTTGTTTGTTCGAGTACTTCGGGAAGAGCACTCTCGTCTGATTCAAAAATAAGATAGTCTTTGTTTAATGGTCCAGTTAGTTCAACGCCTTTTACAAGAGCAGATGCAAGACCGTTAATCAAATTTGCTCCAGCCTTGTTTTGAAGATATGTTTTTCCACTCTCTCTTATTATTGAGGTAATGAGTCTTCCGGTCGTAGTTTTACCGTTGGTTCCTGCTATTACAATTATTTTTGTCTTTGAGTTTTTTAATATACCCTTAATAAAATTAGGATTAAGCTTAAGAGCAATATGTCCAGGCCAGGTGGAGCCAGAACCTATGTTTAGTACGTTTGAAAGATAAGCAATAGCTTTGCCGAGGATTATTGAAATTACATTGATCATAATGCTATTTTAGCATGGATTATTCTTCGAGTGAGCAGGGCGAATCGAGAAGACCGTTCTCGACAAGACAGTTACCAGATGGTAACCTGTCAAGCGCCAACAGTGAGATGTTTACATTCCCCTGAGGATTTTAATTCTCTCATCAAGCGGAGGGTGAGTGTTAAAAAGGCTGGTGAAAAAATTTTTCACTTTTTTATTCTCAAATGGGTTTTCTATAAAAAGATGAGCTGTGGCATTGCTTGCTGAGCGTGGGGGCGTATGATCGTTTTTAAGTTTCTCAAGGGCTGAAGCAAGCCCGTCAGGGTAGCGGGTAAGAAGAACTCCTGATGCGTCTGCAAGAAACTCCCGCTTTCTTGAGACTGCCAGCTGAATAAGAGTTGCCGCAATGGGAGAAAGAATTGCAAATGCTATTGCAATAAGAAAAAAAACTGCGTTTGAGTTGTTACGGTCTGATCTTGAGAAAAACGTTGCTCTAATAAATATATCTGATGCAATTGCCACAAATCCAACAAGTATTGCCAATACTCCGGCAAGTCTTATATCAAAATTTTTAATGTGGGAGAGTTCATGTGCAATCACTCCCTCAAGTTCTGCATCTGTCATCATAGACAAGAGCCCTGTTGTTGCACAAACCACAGCGTGCTTGGGATCTCGTCCGGTTGCAAATGCATTTGGTGAGGGGTCGTCGATTAAGTAAACTTTGGGCATTGGAAGGCCTGCCGCAATACATAGATTTTCAACTATACGGAAATATCTTGGGTTATCGCTTTTCTCAATTTTTCGAGCGCCTGTTGTTACAAGAACAAGTTTGTCTGAATAGTAGTAGCTTCCTATACTTGCAATTCCCGAGAAAATAAGAGCTATTCCAACAACTCCCAGACCCAGTCCCATTGCTTTTGAAAAAACATAAATTAGTGTTGTTATAAAAACAACAAAAAGAAACATTATAATCCACGTTTTTCTTTTGTTCGAAGAAACTGCAGAATAAAGATTCATATTTTAGAAGCTTACTTTAACAGGTTTTTTTTCATCGGTGGTGGCACCGAAAAATTCTGCGGGTTTAAAATTAAGAAGCCGAGCAAATAAAACATTAGGGAACACCTGAAGTTTTGTATTGTAATCCAAAACTACGGAATTATAAAACTGTCTTGAGTACGCGATTTTGTTTTCGGTATCTTCAAGTTCTTCCTGTAAAGCTTTGAAATTTTCAGAAGCTCTTAACTGCGGATAATTCTCGGCAACTGCAAAGATTGACTTTAGAGCATCTGTCAGCATATTGTTTACTTCTGCTTTTTTCTCAGGAGATTTTGCATTAATAAGAGATGTTCGAAGTTCAGTCACCTTTGTGAATGTTTCTTTCTCGTGTTTTGCATATCCTTTTACTGTTTCAATGAGATTTGGAATAAGATCAGTTCTTCGCTTCAATTGTACATCAATTTGTGAGAATGCCTCCTTGACTCTAAGCCTTGCCTGAATAAGAGAATTGTATATGAAAAGCGTAAAAAGAAGTACTCCTCCGACAACTGCTAAAATAATTATCGTTAATGAGTTCATATTATTTTTTGAAAAAGTCTAGTACTTCATTATAACTCATTGTATTAATAATGTCATCTTTTTCTGCCCAACCCCTTCTTGCAATTGCAACGCCGTAGTACATCAAATCCATCTGATCTTTTTCATGGCTGTCCGTATTTATGACAAGCATGACTCCTCTCTCAATCGCGATTTTCACTAAAGAGTCATCCAAATCAAGCCTCTTAGGATGTGCATTTATTTCAATAGCCTTGTTATTTTTCTTGCAAAAATCAAAAAGCAAATCATAGTCAAGCTCATATCCCGCACGCTTTCCAAGAAGTCTTCCCGATGGATGCGCAAGAATTTTGGCTTTTGGGTGAGACAAGCCCTCAATTACTCTTTTTGTCATATCTTCTTTTTTCATTATAAAAACACTATGAATTGACACGATTGTTGCGTCAAGAATTTTAAGAGCGTCTTGGGGAAGAGCCAATTTACCATTTGGCAATATGTCTGTTTCCATTAATTTAAAAATTTTGAAATTCAGTCTTTTCTCAACTTTTTCCGCTTCTTTATTTCTTTTTTCAAGCAGTCTCACAATTTGATCATTTGTGTGCTTTGATTGGCTTGGATTGTGCTCAGAAAGGCCAATATATTCGTAGTTTAGCCCTCTTGCCTTTTTTACCAGTTCTTCTATTGAACTTTTTCCAGGGTCATGAGATTCCTCAACAGGGAAACTCGAATGCAGGTGAAAATCTCCTTTTATGTCTTTTACTTCTACCAAGTTGGGCAATTTATTATTTTTGGATGCTTCTATTTCTCCTGTGTTTTCTCGAAGTTCCGGAGGAATCCACTGCATTCCCAATGCTTTGTAGAAATCCTCTTCCGTACTATATTTGGTCAGTTTTCCGGTTTTTAAATTTTTAATTCCTTTTTCATTAAGCGATAAATTTTTCCCAAGCGCAAACTCGCGAAGTGACACGTTATGATCTTTTGAGCCTGTAAAATGCTGGAGGAGTGATCCAAATTGGCTTGGCGGAAGAACCATCAGATCCACCTGATTGCCTCCTGTTGTAAGAAAAGAAGAGGTTATCGCTCCTTTTTCAATAAGTCTTTGCCTTCTTGGATAATTTGTGAAATGTTCAATGACCTCTTTTGGATTATTTGTTGAAACCGCAATATCAATATCCCCAACCATTGATTTCATTCTTCTCAAACTTCCCAACGGTTTTGCGTCCAAAACGGCCTTGTGTTTTTTAAGGTGGTCAATTATATCGTTTGCAATCTCTAAAGCATAGGGAAGTATCATTTTGGTGGTTTTGCCTTTGCCTTTTTTAAACTCTTCAACTGCTGTTAGAAGATCTTCTTCTGATTTTTTGCCGAAACCCTCAATCTTTTCAATTTTTCCCTCAATTGCGAGTTTTCGAACGTCTTCGAGAGCCGTTTTCTCGTTTTTCAGATTAAACTCTGTTGCGATTTTGTACGCCTTTTTAGGACCAAAACTTGGTATTTCCATAAGCCTGAAAACTGCTGGCGATATTCCTTTTTTTACATCATCAAAATGTTTAACTCGACCTGTTTTTATAAGTTCCTCTAGACGCAACTTAATTGTTGGACCGACTCCTGGAATTTCATCAAGCTTTCCTTCTTTATATAAATCTATAACTTGATATGGGGAACCTTCAATAGCCTCGGCTGCTTTTTGGTAGGCTATAATCTGAAAACGGTATTTTTTTTCGTTTTTAATTGTGTAAGATGCAGCAACTTCCAAAAATAATTTTGAAATTTCTTTGTTAGTCATTTAGCTGATAATATCACTAAAAAGGGGGCAGAGCAATGTAATCAAAAAATGTTGAAAAAGCCTATATTTTGCTTTAAAATATAAATTGGCTTGACAAAACAAAATTTTTGTTTAAAATAGCTACTACAAATCAAATGGGATGGTAGCTGTGGAAGAGGCGGACAAGCAGTTTGTTTAGAGAGATTAATTGCTCGTCCAGAATGATTGAGGGTTCGTAGTGAAGCTGGCCTATCACGCCTCCCTGTCACGGAGGAGATCGCCGGTTCGAATCCGGTCGGACCCGCAAAAAAAGTGCTGAGTTAGCAGAAAAGGGAAATAAAGAATGGCAAGAAGAAGAACTAAAATTAAAAAAGTAGAAACTGAAGCAGTGGCTTCCTCAAATCTAAAAAATCAAGGTGTCAAAGAAACAAGAGTCGGCGATTCCTACATAAGCCTTGCCTTGGGAATAATAGTTGTAATTGCAATAGCAGCAGTTATTGCCGCTTTTGTAAGAGGAAATCGATATAGGGTTTCAACCCCGCCTCCAACAGAGCAGATTGATATTTCGGAAGAGTCAGTCCAAAGAACATATGTTCTTCAGGAAGGCGAAGGCCTTTGGGACGTTGCGGTTAAATTTTACGGTGACGGATTTAAATGGACAGAACTGGTTAAGGCAAATAAATTAGACAATCCAGATTTTATCGCACCAGGAACAGTTCTTATAATCCCAGCCCTTCAGTAATTTCTTCACGAAACACCAAGTGGTATAATCAAAATAATCTGCGGTGGTAGTTCAGTGGCCTCCCTTTAAGCAGATGTAGTGTAGCGGTAACACGCCTCCTTCCCAAGGAGGAAACCGCGGGTTCGAGTCCCGTCATCTGCTCAGTTGCTTAAGGGATCAAGGAAGAGACGCGAGTACGATTCTCGTATCCCGCTCAAAAAAAACTGGGCTTTTGCCCAGTTTCGTTGGAAGTTCACACCCTACCTCCTTGTACATGTAATTTAATACCGAATTATTTTTTTGTCAAGTAATTTGACTAATTATGTATATTTTTGATATTATTAATCGTGCCCGATAGTAATAATAAGACCTTGCCTGCCGGCATGCAGGATCATAAAGCTAAATACATATTTGTCTCAGGTGGAGTCATATCAGGAATCGGAAAAGGCGTAACTTCTGCATCTATTTCACTACTTCTTAAATCTGCTGGTTATACTGTAGCACCCATAAAATTTGAAAATTATCTAAATCTTGACGCAGGAACAATTAATCCCATAGAGCACGGCGATACTTTTCTTTGCGAGGACGGAACAGAAGCTGATATGGACATCGGAACGTATGAGAAATTTCTTAACGAGGATATGGGTAAAGATAATTTCGTAACCATGGGCAATATTTATTCCACGGTAATCGATGCCGAAAGAAGATTTGAGTTTAACGGAGAAGACGTTGAGGCAATACCCCATATAACAGATGAGATTACAAGAAGAATTAAAAATTTGGCAGAGAAAAAAAATGCCGACATTGTAATAATTGAGCTTGGGGGAACAGCAGGTGAGTATCAAAACGTATTTTATTACGAGGCTGCCCGCATAATGACGCTTCAAAACCCGGGAGACGTAATTCACGTTCATGTTAGTTATGTTCCCACCCCAGCCCATTTGGGTGAGCCAAAAACCAAACCCACCCAACTCTCTGTTCGCACTCTTAATTCCTTAGGGATTCAGCCCGATTTTATAATCTGCAGGTCTGAAAAATTTTTAGACCAAAGAAGACGCGACCGTTTGGCACTTTTTTGCAATGTGAGTCCTGAAAAAGTAATCTCTTCCCCTGATCTGCCATCAGTTTATGAGGTTCCAATTGTTTTAAATAAGCAAAAGTTGGGAGCGCAAATTCTTGAGAAACTTAATCTTAAGCCGCGGGCGTCCGAACTGGCTGATTGGGAAAAATTCGTAAACAAAGTAAAAAAAGTTAAAAGTCAAAAAAAATCCGTTGAAATTACAATTGTGGGAAAATACTTTGGCACAGGTGATTATCAGCTTAGAGACAGCTACGCTGCGCTTTTTGATGCAATAGACCACGCTTCTTATGAATTAGGAATTGCGGTAAAGACAAGATGGGTGGATGCTGAGAAAGCGGAAAATGAAACCGATACAGAAAAACTTATCGGAAGTCCTGACGGAATTATTGTCCCGATTGGTTGGGGAATTAGGGGAGCCGAAGGAATGATCAAAGCCGCAGGATATGCCAGAAGCAAAAAAATACCGTATTTAGGGCTTTGCTACGGAATGCAGCTTGCAGTTATCTCGTATGCTCGGGACGTGGTTGGATTAAAGGATGCAAACACCGAGGAAAACGATGAAAAGGGAAAGAATTTAGTAATCCATCTTATGCCAAAACAGAAAGAAATAATGGCACGACGTGCTTACGGCGGGACAATGAGATTGGGAAAATGGGATGCAATTGTTAAAAAAGGCACAAAAGCGTACAAGCTTTATGAAAAGTACAATGATTTTATAGATAAATCAAAAGGCTTGACTTCAGAACGCCACAGGCATAGATACGAGTTTAACAATGATTATTTAGAGAAGTTTGAAAAAGCGGGTTTTATTATCGCCGCAAAATCTGTTGAGGAAGGACTCGTTGAAATCATTGAACTTGTGGAAAACGAGCATCCGTTTTATCTGGGAACCCAGGGACATCCTGAGTATAAGTCGCGCCCTCTTAGGCCGCACCCTATATTTTTAGGTTTTCTTGAGGCAGTGATTGCTTGAAGAATTTTTAGATTTAAACTATAATAATAGCCTTATGATTACTCAAACTGATTTCAGAACAGGTGACAATGTAAAAGTTTATACAAAAATCAGAGAAGGAGAAAAAACCAGAACCCAAATTTTTCAGGGAACAGTACTTTCTATAAAAGGAAGAGGGGAAAATAAAAGTTTCAAGGTGCTTAAAAACGTAGGAGATGTCCAGGTAGAAAGAATCTGGCATGTCGGAAATCCCAATGTAGATAAAGTAGAAGTTGTTGGAAAAATGAAACAAAAAGTAAGACGAGCAAAACTCAACTATTTGAGAGCTTAAATAATGATCCGTTCGGCTCGCTCAGGCCATCGGCTCTGAGGCTCAGGCTCGAAGAGATCATGGTGAGAAACTTGAATTCATGAAAATTTCTAATCCCACTGCCAGAATGGGAGAAGATTTAGCTGCAAATTTCCTCAAGAAAAAAGGTTACAAAATAATTGATCGGAATTTTAGACTTGGTTATGGTGAGATAGATATTATTGCCGTAAAAAAAAATACCCTTGTTTTTGTTGAAGTAAAGACCAGAAGAGGTTCGCTTTACGGAACTCCATTTGAACAAATCTCCTCAAATAAACTTCGCACAATTGTTCGAACAGCGCAGTTTTACAAATTAAACAATCCCAAGCTTCCCGGTTCTTTGCGAATTGATGCTATTGGTGTTATTCTTGATGAAAATATGAATCTTAAGGACTTACAACACATAGAAAATATTACGTTATGAAGAGAGGAATAGCCACATTTACACTTGACACAGGCAAATGTCCGCCATGGCTTTTTGAAAGAATTGTGAAGCTTGGGAGAAGTATGACTGATGTCCTTGTTGAGGAGTACGGACCGGACGAATACATAAAAAGAATTGCAGATCCTGTTTGGTTTCAAAGTCTTGGAACTGTTTTGGCATTTGACTGGAATGCATCAGGGCTTACTACAATTCTTACTGCAGCACTTAAGGAGGCTATAAGAGGGAGGGAGCGCCAGCTTGGTGTATTTATAGCAGGCGGAAAAGGCGCAACATCCAGAAAAACACCGGATCAAATTACAAATTGGGGAAGAATTTTAAGTTTGCCACAAAAAACAACGGATAGGTTAGTTTATTCCTCAAAAATGTCGGCAAAGGTAGACTCGTCTCTTGTTCAGGATGATTATACTTTGTATCATCACAGCTTTTTCTTCTCGAAAAACGGCGCATGGACAGTTGTTCAGCAGGGAATGAATACGGGGAATGGAACTGCAAGGCGTTACCATTGGCACTCGGAGAATCCCTCGGATATTGATTTTACAGTTGAACCGCATAAAGGTATTGCTTCCCAAATATTTAAAAAACGAACCCGCAATTTAGTTTCTAAAAAAAGTAAAAAAAATAAAGATATATCGATTGAACTTGTTGATTCCGGGTATAAAACTTTAATGAGAGATATAGAACTTCTTCGAAAACATTCAGGAGCAGTATCTCGCATGGTTGCTCTCAAACAAAAACCATCCCATAGCACGATAGCTTCGCAAGGCCTGGCCTTGGAAGGCTACGAACAACAGGAATTTGTTTTTGCGGAGTTTGATGGGGTTGAATTTAAACATCATAAGGTTGAAATGGAAGATTTTACAAAAAGCAAATATTTGGAAAAAATACTTCAAAGAGTTACATATGAAACACCTCAGGATTTTGAAAGTTTGTTATCAATCAAAGGTGTTGGGGGAAAAACAATAAGAGCTTTAAGTTTGGTTTCAGAAATTATATACGGTGCAGAGCCGTCATACCAGGATCCAGCCCGTTATTCATTTGCCCACGGAGGAAAAGATGCAACACCGTATCCGGTGGATCGCCAAACTTATGACCAAACAATTGGAATACTTCAGCATGCAGTTCGCAAATCAAAAATCGGCCCAATCGAAAAAGACAAAGCCCTCCGCCGAATTTCGAATCGATAGTCCTAGGGTGTAAAGGTAAATCCACACCCGGTGTGTACAGAGTGTACAGATTTTTACAAAGGAGATCTACTACCTCAGGAGTTTGATCTGATCCCTGAGAATTGCTGCGGATTCGAAATCCAGCTCTTTAGCTGCTTGAATCATCTGTTTGCGAAATTCTTTTACCAGTTTTTCTTTTTCATCTGGCATTAAGACATCTTTTTCTACAAGTTTCATTAAAAACTGTGCAGATTTTGTATCTTGTTCTTCTTTTTCGACAAGTCTTGCTCTTATGGATTTTTGAATTGAGCGCGGTGTGATTTTATGTTTTTTATTGTATTTGATCTGAACTTTACGTCTTCTCTCAACCTCTTTTATTGCATCTCTCATCGATCCTGTTATTGTATCAGCATACATAATAACTTCTGAATCAACATTTCTTGCAGCTCTTCCCATAATCTGAATAAGAGATGTTCGTGATCTTAAAAAACCTTCCTTATCAGCGTCCAATATTACAACAAGGGACACTTCGGGAAGATCCAGTCCTTCTCGAAGCAAATTTATCCCGACCAAAACATCGTATTTTCCAGACCTTAATCTGTCTAACTCATCCTGTCTTTCAAGTGTTTCAATATCTGAATGGAGATAGGAAACATTTAATCCTTTTTCAGCAAGATATGCAGCCAAGTCCTCAGACATCCTTTTTGTTAGAGTTGTTACCAAAATTCTTTGTTTTTTATCCACTCTTTTTTCAATTTCGGAAATTAAGTCTTCAATTTGTTCTTTTGTTGGTTTGACCACAACCTCAGGATCAATAAGACCTGTTGGTCTAACAAGCTGCTCCACAACTGCGTCTTTTTCCTCCTTGGCAAGGGAGATTTCATAATCATCTGGAGTTGCCGATACATATGTCATTTGATGAGTTCTTGCCATAAATTCGTCAAATCGAAGCGGTCTATTATCAAGCGCAGAGGGAAGTCTAAATCCATAATCAATTAAAACTTCTTTTCTTGCGCGGTCACCCCTGTACATTCCTCTTATTTGGGGAAGAGTCATATGTGATTCATCAATAAAGCAAAGAAATTTCCTGGAACACCCCTCAAAATAATTGAGAAGTGTATAAGGAGGCTCTCCAGGGGAGCGGCCGTCAAAATACCTAGAATAATTTTCAATTCCATTGACGTATCCAATTTCTCTTATCATCTCAAGATCATAGGTTACTTTTTGGCGTATTCTTTTTGCTTCAATAAGCTTGTCCTGATTGATCAGCTCTTTTTCTCTTTTTTCCATGTCAATCCAAATCTTGGAAAGCACGTTTTTATAAGTTCTTGGATCTGTCATATAGTGTTTGGCAGGGTAGATTACATTTGATTTAAGTATGTTTAATGTTTTTCCGGTGAGAGGATCAAATTCCGAAAGATTTTTAAGTTTTCCGCCTGTTATTTCAAGCTTTAAACCAGAATCCATGTACGCAGGAAAAAGATCAATGTCTTCACCTCGAATTCTAAAGGTTCCCCTTTTGAAAGCGTAATCATTTCTATCATACTGAAGGTCAGTAAGGCGAAGTATTGTACTTTTTTGGTCAAGATCCATACCAGATCGCAGTTCCATAACAAATTTTCCGTACTCAATAGGGGATCCAATGTTGTAAATTGCAGAAACAGATGCAACAACAATAACGTCTTTTCTTGTTAGAAGATTTGTTGTTGCAGATAATCGAAGTTTGTCAATTTCTTCATTGATTTCAGACTCTTTTTCTATATAAGTATCGGTTGTGGGAATGTAAGCCTCAGGCTGGTAATAGTCGTAGTAGGACACAAAATAACTTACCGCGTTGTCTGGAAAAAAATCCCTGAATTCTTGATAAAGCTGCGCTGCCAGAGTTTTGTTATGAGAAATAATAAGAGCCGGACGCTGGAGATTTTGGATAACATTTGCCATTGTGAAGGTTTTTCCGCTTCCTGTTACACCCAAAAGAACTTGGTGGTGATTGTTGTTTGTGATGCTTTTTGTGAGCTTTTCAATTGCTTCTGGCTGGTCGCCAGAGGGTTTAAAATTGGAAACAAGTTTGAACATAGTTATAATAGTTGGAATAGCTATTTCGACTATTCCAGCCATGAAGCCATTTCAGTACGATCGAACCTTATTTTAACATAGATCTTGACTATTGGTTTTCGCAATGCTATTATTCGCCATTATGACTGAAGGTACTCCAATACCTCAAGAAGAATTGTTATTTCAGACAAAAGAGTCTGTAAGAGTAGCTGCTTTATCAGTAGATCAAGGTATGAAAGAAGCTAATCAGACAGGTTTAGGGTGGCAAAAAGAAAAGATAATAGCAACTGGAATATTAGCAAGCATGTTAGTAAGAATGATATCAGAAGGATTCCTTGAAAGGTTTCCCCAACCTCCCAATCCCCCTGAGGGCGAATAATCTGGTGATTTTTGTATAGTTTGATACTCTTTGTCCTCTTGCATTATTCTTATATTTTTCGCATAATTTTCTTATACATTATTTTACCAAAATCCGAAGGATTTTGAGAGGAAAGGCCTGCTGAAAGCCGAAGTCCGAGTGAGAACGAGGACAAAGGCAATAAGCAGTGAATTGACGAATGCCAGGAGTACTTTACAGAAAAGAAAGAGAAGTATTGGAATTTCTAGCACAATTCCAAAAAACACACGGATACAGCCCGACTCTTTCTGAAATTTCCCAAGCAACAGGACATAAAAGCAATTCAACAGTCCACACACTTATAAGAACTCTTGTTGAAAAAGGTTACGTCCAAAAAGTGGACGGAAATACAAGAGTTCTTAAAATCATAGATGAAAAAGCTGCAGCTGGTCTCACTGGTCAGCTTCCTTCAATTGAGCTGCCCCTGATGGGTTTTATTGCAGCAGGAAAGCCTTTGGAACCCCACACTGACCCTAATGCCACATTTCAGATATCAGCATCAATGATCTCGGGCAAAAAAACAGCATATATCCTTCAGGTCAAAGGAGATTCTATGATTGAAGAGGGAATTTTGGATGGTGATTATGTTGTCATTGAAAAAACAGAAGAAGCAAATAACGGAGACATAGTTGTTGCACTTGTTGACGACAGCCTTGCAACTCTAAAGAAGTTTTACAAAGAAGGGGACAAGGTGGTTTTAAAACCCGCAAACTCTGAGATGTCGCCAATTTACCCAAATTCTCTAAAGATTCAGGGAATTGCTGTTGGAATTGTCCGCCGCTTCAAAAGTTTTTAATGCCCAATCTTTGGAAGTTTTACAATTTTTAATTTGTGATTTAAAAACCAGAGGCTGAAAATTATTATTGCTGCTATGATCAAATACTCGAATTTTCTGTACAACGGTTCAAGTGCATACCAATTTTCTCCAAAATAATATCCAATGTAAGTTAACAAAAGACACCAAAGAAAAGATCCCAGAAAAGTATAGAGTGAAAATTTCCAGATATTCATTTCCGCAAGTCCTGCGGGTAGGGATATAAAAGTTCTAATACCAGGAAGAAGTCTTGAGAAAAAAACGATACTTGATCCATATTTTATAAACCAACGACGAGACTTTTCATAATCATCAACTGTTAAAAGTAAAAATTTTCCATATTTTTTAATCCAGCCGACAATTACTGTTTCTTCAAGAAAATAACCTATATAATAAGCTATCCATGAACCCACCAAATTTGCAAAAGCGCCGGTAAGAACTACCAGCCAGAAATTAAGCTCCCCAATACTCACAAGATACCCTGAAAATGGCATTGTAATTTCAGAAGGGATAGGAATTAGAGCGGATTCCAAAGTCATCAGAATAAAGATTCCAATATAGTTTGTAGCCTCAATAAATTGTATAATAAAACCCGTTAAAGTAAGGATTATTTCATGGAGCATAAAGGAACATTATATATAGTAGCAACTCCAATTGGCAATTTACAAGATATAACGCTTCGCGCAATTGAAGTTTTTAAAAAAGTTGATTACATTGCTTGTGAAGATACAAGAAAAGCAGGATTTTTATTAAAAAATCTAAATATCGCAAATGATGGAATGCTTATATCTTTTTACGAAGAGGTTGAAGAAAAAAAGACTGAAAATATTTTAAATATTTTAAAAAACGGACAAGATGTTGCGCTGGTTTCTGATTCGGGAACTCCTCTTATTTCTGATCCGGGCTTTCGCTTGATTCGCGCCTGCCTTCAAGATGGAATTAACGTAGTTTCGGTTCCAGGGCCTTCAGCTTGTATTTCAGCTCTTGTTTCATCAGGACTTCCTCCGGATAAATTTATTTTTTTAGGATTTCTTCCAAAAAAAGAAGGCAAAAGAATGCGATTATTAGAGGAATTAAAAACAGCAAATCATAACCTTGAGGCGACAGTTATTATTTACGAAGCGCCTCACAGACTTATAAAGACTTTAAAAAACCTAAGTCAAGTTTTTGGCGATGTTAATATTGTTATTATGCGCGAAATGACCAAAATTCATGAACAAAGGTTGACGGGAAATATAAAAGATATGATTATTGAATTTGAAAATAGAAAACCAAAGGGAGAGATTGTAATACTTCTTACTACCAAGTATTAGAGTTTTGCTCAAATTTATTGAGGTTGGGAATTGGAAAGTTGTTGTTGGATCGCAAGGAGCCTGTTATATTTGGCAACACGCTCTCCTCTTGCTGGTGCACCAAACTTCACGTAGTCAGCATCTATTGCAACTGAAAAATCGGCAATAAAATCATCGTTTGTTTCGCCTGATCGGTGGGACGCAGTAATTTTAAAACCGGCGTGTCTTGCAACTTCTGCAGTTGCTATTGCTTCAATGACGGTTCCTATTTGATTCGGCTTTATTATAATTCCGTTCACTGCATTTTTCTGAATTGCCGTTTCAAGTCTTTCTATATTTGTACAAATCAAATCATCTCCCACGATTAAAGTATCCTGCGATAGTTGGTTGGTCAGATTCTGCCATCCTTCCCAGTCATCGTCTGCAAACGGATCTTCAAGATAAATTAAATTAAAATCCTTGTTTAGTACTTTATAAAACTCGATAAGCTCGTATGATTTCATACTTTTGACCTGGTCCTTAATTTTATACTCCGATTTTTCATAAAAACTGTTTGACGCAGCATCAATCCCAAGGAAAACATCATAGTTTATCCTATAACTGCTCTCAGATATTGTCTCAGCAAGAAGTGAAAGAGCTTCTTTATTTGTTTTAAGACTGGGAGCGAATCCGCCCTCATCTCCTATTAAGGTGACTTCGTTTTTAAACTTTAGAGTTTCTTTGAGTGAATAATAAATTGTTGATGCAAAATTGAGTGTATCATCATATGGAATTGATGATGCAGGAATAACCAAAAACTCCTGAAAATCCAGATTATTTCCTGCGTGTTTTCCGCCGTTTAAGATGTTAAATGCGGGAGTGGGAATTTTAAAAGGAGTATTTCCTAAGCTTGTGTAGCGTCTTAAATATGCAAAAAGAGGAGCGCCCGATGCCATTGCGCCAGCTTTTGCAGAAGCAATAGAGACTGCAAGAATTGCGTTGGCGCCAAGCTTACTTTTGTCACGTGTGCCGTCAACTTCAATCATTTTTTTATCGATTTCATGCTGGGACGTCACATCAATTCCAACAAGAGCAGGGGATATAACATTCAAAACTGATGAAACAGCATTTCTTACACCGTTTTTATTAAATCTTTTTTGATCCTCGTCTCTTAAATCTTTTGCTTCATATCTGCCAACAGATGTTCCTGTTGGAGAGGAACCAGTTGCAGACATATTATTATCGAGAAGTATTGTTGCTTCAACCGTTGGTATTCCTTTTGAGTTTAGAATTTCGCGGGCATAAATATTTTTTATCTTGGGCATAGAATCAACTAAACAATTTTTTCTCAAGATCAGATACATGCTTTCTTGTTATTGGCACCAAATCTGATGAGACTGATAGGGAAGTAACACCGCATCTTATCGCAACCTCCATTATTTCAGAGTATGACGCAGCTTGACCGCAGATTGAAGAGGTAATTCCTCTCTTTTTGGCGGTTTTTATAACTTTTTCAATTGATAAGAGAACTGCCTTATTCCTCTCATTAAATTCAGTTGCGACCTCAGAGTTGTCTCTGTCTGTACCTAAAATCAGCATTGTTAAATCGTTGGTTCCAATAGACACTCCATCAATTCCCACATCAATAAAGTCATCAAGAAGAATAACATTACTAGGTATTTCAACCATCATCCAGAGTTTGAATGATTGAGATCTTATCAAGCCCTCATCGGTAATAATTTTTTTAACAAGCTCAAGTTCTTTGGGAGTTCTTACAAACGGAAGCATCAGCCATAAATTATCGCATCCTCTTTTATTTCTAACCTCTTTAATTGCCGAGAGTTCAAGTTTAAAAACATCCTTATCGCTTATGTACCTGTATGCCCCTCTGAAGCCAAGCATTGGGTTTGGTTCCTGCGGTTCAAATTCGCGGCCACCCGTTAAATTTCTGTATTCATTTGTTTTAAAATCCGTTGCGCGGTAAACAACCGGTTTTGAGTTGAAGGCATTGCAGAAAATTTCCAAATTATCAGCAAGTTTTTGAATATATTCATGTTTTTTTCCGTCTCTTATCATTTTCTTTGGATGGACTCCGATTCCTGCAATCATAAACTCAGCTCTTAAAAGTCCTATACCATCAGCGCTTCTTCCGGGCTGTTTATTAGCAAATTCAGGCTCAGCAAGATTTACATATACTTTTGTTGCTGTTTCTATTTCTAAATAATCTTTGTTATATTCTGTATCTGAAGTTGTTGCTTCATTTGTCGAACTTTTTCCTCCTTTAAACACTTCTCCTGTTTCACCGTTGACTGTTACTACATCGCCGTTTTTAAGAATTGTGGTTGCTTTCTCAGTCCCGACAACTGCGGGAATTCCAATTTCTCTTGATACAATTGCAGCGTGTGAGGTTCTTCCGCCAAAGTCAGTTACAATTGCTGAGGCAATCTTCATTGCGGGCACAAAATCAGGGTTTGTTTGCGGAGCAACAAGAATCTCATCTTTAACAAGAGTTGAGATTTGACCGGGACTCTTAAGGATTCTAACGTGACCTGTTACAATCCCAAAACTTGCTCCGTCTCCTTTGAGAATGGGAGTTCCTAGACTACTTGTTGATATTTTCTGGGATTTAGTATCCTTTTCCCCCATTGTTGTAATGGGGCGGGTTTGGATAATGTAAACTTTTCCTTTTTCAATTGCCCATTCAATATCCTGTGGGAAAAAATAGTGTTTTTCAAGCTTTTTGCCTTCTTCGAATAACTTAAGTATTTCCTGATCTGTTATTTTTTGATTTTTTTGCTTAAATATCCCAACGCTTACTTCTTTATTTTCGCCGCCTTTTTTTACTAACTTTATTTTTTGTTGATTAATTTGTTTGAATTCTATTTTTCCATTATCTTTTGACACTTCGAAGTGGTCAGGCGTCACTTTTCCCTGAACAATCAGCTCTCCAAGTCCCCAGATTGCTTCAATTACAATCTTAGTCTTGTCATTTGTAACAGGATCTATTGTAAACATAACTCCTGAACTATCTGACTCAACCATTTCCTGAACGGGTACAGCAATTCCTACCTTTACATGATCAAATTTATTTTCGTGTCTGTAGAAAATCGCTCTTTCCTCAAAAAGTGACGCCCAGCACTTCTTAACAGACAAAATAAGGTTTGTATCTCCTTTGACATTCAGATAAGTTTCCTGCTGACCTGCAAATGATGCTCCCGGAAGATCCTCAGCTGTTGCAGATGATCTTACTGCGACAAGTGGTTCTCGGAAAGTTCCTCCGAGTTTTTTATAAAAATTATAGATTTCAAGTTTCAAATCATTGGGAAAGGGGGCATCCATTATCTCTTTTTTAATGTGAACGGAAACCTGTTTTAGTGAATTTGAATCATTAAAATTAATTGTTGATATGAGGTTACTGACTTTCTTATCAATTCCGTTTGATTTTATGAAGTTAAAGTAGGCATATGCGGTAACTATAAAGCCATCGGGAACAGGAAAGCCTGACTTTGCCATTTCACCCAGGTTTGCTCCTTTTCCGCCGACTAGTGCTATATCCTCTTTATCAACTTCTGAGAACCAGACAACATTTTTGGGCATTGACTATATTATGAAAATTTTTAAGCGGTTTGGCAAGTAAGGATTAATCTTTTTTGTGAAGCTGTTCTTTAAAGTAATCTACCCAAGGAATAAGACTCGGGTCCTGACCGTATAAAAATCCAAGATAAAGCGTAAGAAATCCTCCAAAAGATAATACGTTAAAAACTTGCGAGAGCCTAGTTGAGCCTTTTGCCATATATGTTACATATTCAATGTTATTTTTAATTACAACATCTTGGGTAAGAAAAAGTCTTCTTTTATGAATTTCGGAATAAAGATTTGAATCTAAAAATAAAATTTTAAGTTTGCCATCATGGGGGTTTTTCAATCCTTCCATAAGATGATGGTTGAGTTCTGGTATGTCTTCAAACATTGACGTGCTTTTTGACGTTTCATTAAGTTGATTTCGTATGATGTGGGCATTTCCGACCAGATGTTCGGCTGCTATAATTATTGGGATTGAATCTTTTAGTTCTTTTGCAAAATTCCGTGCAGTTTTATCAGTTTCATCGGTATTTTTTTCCGATTCGTTGATTGCCAGTACGAACTGGCTTTTGTCAATTTTTATAACACCAAGGCTGTTTAAAAGAATAAGAGTGCCCATGACAATATATCCTGTTCCAAGTCTTGGCTGTCCTGAGGGGTTATTCTTGGGATTAAATGTAAATCCGGGATAATTTTCTTTGAGAATTTCGCCGAGTTTACCACCACTTGAAAATCCTGCTATTTTAGCGCCTTTTTCTTTTGCTTCTTCAACGCAAGATAAAACTTCCTCAGTTGAGCCTGAGTAGCTTATTGGCAAAACAAGAGTTTCTTTATCGACAAATCCCGGGAGTTTGTAATCTGAATTAACAACTATTGGCACTTTGATTTCATCATGAAATAATGAAAGGAGAACGTGTCCGCCATATGCAGAACCGCCCATTCCGCAGATAACTATATTTTTTATTTTTTTAAAATGTGAGTTTGATTCCTCAAAAAAGGGAACATCAAAGTATTCATCGAGCATTTGAGTGCATTGGTCGGAAAAAAGTTTGGTTGAAGAATATACATCCTTTGGATCCAAATCTTTAAATGTTTTGGGATCGTTTAAATCTACCATACTATGCTTTTAGTTTTTCTATTTCGGACTTTAGCTCGTCTCTTTTTTCTTCCATCACACTTTTATCATACGCTTCAACATTCAATCTTAAAAGAGGTTCTGTATTGGATGATCTTAGGGAAAATCGCCAGTTGGGGTATGTTATTGCAATTCCATCCATCTCGTCCAGTTTTCCGTCAGAGTATTTTTGTTTTAGACTCTCAATAATTTCCGCCGCATTTATAACCTCAAAATTAAATTCGCCGGATTCCCAGCTTCTTCTAAGCTCCTGAACAATCTCTGAGAGTTTCTTATTTTCCCGTGTCATTACAGCAAGAACTGTTAAGATTACAGGGATAGGAGCCTCTCCGTTTCCAGTTTCTTTAAAGAAAAAATGGGACGAGGATTCACCCGCAAAAATTGCCCCTGTTTCGTGCATCGCTTCAGTTATAAAAGCATGACCAACTTTTGTGATTGCAAACTTTCCGCTGTTTTCCTGAATGATTTTTGATGGACCAAGTATGTATCTAATATCAAAAAGTATCATGGCGCCGGGATGCGTTTTAAGGATTTCTCTAGCAACTAAGGACGTTATTATTGAAGGAGTAACTATTTGACCTTTTTCATCAATGAAAAAGAATCTGTCTCCATCGCCATCTGGCGCAAAACCAATATCTGCTTTTTCTTCCAGAACTTTTTTTTGAAGATCAATGAGTGTTTCAAAATTCAAAGGATCCGGCTGATGCACGGGAAATGTTCCATCCAGCTCAAAGTTCATCCTAATTAACTCGCCTGGAATATATTTAAATAACTCGTCAATGTATAATGCGCCCATAGCATTGGCTGCATCAGCGACTACTCTAAACTGATTTAATTTAGGATTTTTTGCTAGTTTTAGTGCATTTTTAACTTCATTTTCTAAAATATCTTTCTTTTCGGATATCTTTCCTCCGCTAACATTCAAAAATGAACCAAAACCTAGCGCATCATTTTTAATTTCATCCATCCCGGTGTTTTTGCCTATTTTAATAAGCCCAGCGGGGGAGTTAACAACAATTTTTAAACCATTGTGGTTTTTGGGATTATGTGAAGCACTAAGCTGAACCCCTGCGTCATATTTGTTTGCATAAACTCCGTAATAAAATGTAGGAGTTGAGATAAGTCCAAAGTCAATTATTTCCAAACCGCAAGAAAGAAGTGCTTTTTTAAGATGTTCATATAAAGAAGGGCCGGATAGTCTCATGTCTCTACCAATTGCAAAACTGAACTTTTCTTTATTTATTTTTTTAGAGATTACCTTATATATGCTTTGGGCTATTATCTCAATGTTTTCTTCATTAATTTGAGTGGGGTAGATAGCTCTTATGTCGTATGATTTAAAGATTGAGGGATTGATTGTCATGAGTTAGTTTATATTATATTTCAAGTAAAAGATTGTCAATATTTTGAGAGAGAGTAAGTCCTGTTGTTCCTGTTTTTGAAGATTTGTCAATCTCATAGAGCTTTTTGTAAACAGCCTTAAGTTTATTTGTTCCAAAAAGTCCAGCTTGTTTTATAAACTTGCTTTTCTGCCACGGAGCGAGTCTTTTCACCTCATCAATACTTTTTCCCGAGTCATCTAAAAGCCCAATCATGAGCCTAAATTGCCTGATGATCATTGCAAATACAATTTCAGGATCTGTTTCATTTAAGGCTTTATGAAATAAAATTACATTTCTACTATCACTCGGCCTGATTCCATCAAGAAAAGCCCAAATATTTTGGGGAATTTTAAAAAGTTTGCTATCACATCTTGGAAATTCAGACAATACTTTTGCTCCTAGGATTTTGTTCGACCAAATATAGACATCAGCGTTGTTTTTTTCTTTTAAAACCTGGGTAATCTCGTTTAGATTTTTAACTCCCTTTTGTGTAAACAAATTATCGATAAAAATGCTTTTTGAATTCCCGAATAGCCCTTCGCCCTGAAGCGACTGCAATAGTTCAATTATGCTTAAATTTTCTGCGTCAAAAGTAATTGAATTATCGTTTTTTTGTTTCAAAAAATAATTTCGGGATGAAACAACATCGTCCCCATGAATAAAAGTAATCATATGCTACGTTTTTTATATTCTTTAAAAAGTGTGTTTGCGTCGCGTCCAATATGTCTGTATCTTCCCCTGTGTGAAAGAAGCGCTCCTGAAAAGTTTTTAGGAATATGCAAAAGCTCATGAATTAAAACTTTTGATTTATCATCTTCTGAGAGCCCGTCATAATATTTTGACAAAACTTCAATTACATATGCTGGCGCAATCTCAAGTGCTTTTTGAAAAATTTTGGGCATCATCCATGTTCTTGCGTATGCTCTGGCGCGGCTTCCAGATGTTCTGTAGCAATAAATCCTTGAAGTTTTTATGTGGGAGAGCTCAAGTGTTTTAACTATTTTATTTATTTCTCTTTTAACGTCCTTAGCTTCAGTCCACTCAAGAGATGTTTTCCTCATTTGCTTTTAATTTTTCGTTTTAAGTTTTTAGTTTAATTATGCGTGCTTGTCTGCAACATAGGTTGCGCCGTATGCCTCAGGCTTTGTCTTGGCAACGTATCCGTTGCCCGTTACCATACCCACTACTTCTTTAATCATGTCCCTTGAGTCTCCGTGTTCACCAACGTCAATGTGAATTTCAAGATTGTATTTTGGTGTTTTGCCGTTTAGCTTTAATCGAAGGCTGGGGATAAATACTGACGCAAATTCCAAAGACTGAAGAGTCTCTGCATATATTTTTTCGCGAAGTGAATGAATATTTGTAACATATTTTCTGACCCAAAAATATTTTCCACCAAAGCCGCGCCTATGTACAAGAACCGCCGTTACCAAATTTAAATTTCTGCTTGATTTTGTTGAACCTGTTTTTTCGTGTGAATCAGTACCAATAACAAGACTGTATTCTCTTATAGGATCTTTTTCCAGAAAGTCTTTTATTATTTCAATTACCTCATAGCTTTTCAAAGAGCCGTAAGTAATACTTTCAAATTTGATGCCGTCAATATTCAAACTATTCATATAAATTAATAAGAACTTGAGAAAGTAATTATATCACATCATATTCCTAGAAATATAAATTTTATGATCGATTTAAGGCGATTTTCACTATCCTCTGATTCTTTGGAAAATCCTATAACAGGTAAATTTGATATTCTTTCAGAAGATTCGTTTTTGACGCTTCCGTTAATAATTGGCTCGCCTTTTGTTTTTTCAATGTTTTGAAACGCCTTGAATATGTCAGATTCTGTCCCGTCTTTTTTTATAAAAGAAAATTTTTCAAAAGGCCCTTCCTGGGATGATAAGAGAAAGGGGGTGACTGCAACAATCTTTGGATCATTCCAGATACTTTCAAACGCTTGTCTGAAAAATATTCCGACCTCGCTATCTTTATATAATTGTTGGTCCCATCCTGTTTCTGTTATAAATATAGGAAGGCTTTTTTCGGTAAGCCTCTCAATAAGAAGCGACTCATAAATAAAACTTCCGACACTTTTTTCAGTAACAACGTCTGGCGGCTGGGAAAATGCAGGATTAGGATAAGAGTGACTTGCGACTCCGTCAACCCTCGAAAATATTCCGGGGTTTTCCTGATTAACAAGCCTTATAAAATCATACTCGTTGAAACTCAGTCCATCGGTTTCTGCAGCGTTGTCAAGTCCTGCTGAGATTATAAAATAATCATCACTTTTAGATTTAAATGTTGAAATTGCAAAATCAAGAATTGTTGAATACTCATAAGGGTTTGATAAACCTTCCCATTCATCAACTCTATTTACCTCATTAAATACAACAATATATCTATTTTTGGTCGGCCAGACTAAAGAATCGAAAAAATTGGCAAAGTCCAAAATGTCTTCTTCAGACGGCTTTTTCCAAGATTTAGTATCGTGATAGTTTGACTCAGTTGCGAGTCTTATAATGGGAATGATCTTGAGTCTTTTTGCCTCGTCAAAGAACTTTTGCCATTTAACAAGGTCTTTGTCTGCTACTTGTATTGGTATGGTTACATAACCCCACTGCCCGCCGTTTGAATTGACAAGCTCTCCGGCTTTTTCAAGTTCGCTTGGAAAAAGAATATGTATGCCAAACTTATTGTTTGGTAAAGTTAGAGGATCATATACGGCATAGGCTCCGCCTAAAACACTATATATAGCGATTATCAGAAGAAGTATGCTAAATACGACCTTTACTACCATCATAATTTAGGAGAGTATATTATACTAAAAGCGAAAATAATTACAGTTTCTACAAACAAAAAGGCTCCATTGCTGGAGTCTTTTCGCGATCCTCCCTTGCGGGATTTTCATCCTCTATAACCGAAGTTATAAAGTAAAAACAAATATACACCTACTTAAATCCTCTGTCAATAGACTTTTTCTATATCAAATTATAACAATATTTAGAAAGGCTCGTTGAGAGGAGTTTGTATGTTCATATCAACGTCATCCAAATCCGGATCTTCAGGATAGCCAAGTTCTTGTCTTAGAGCGATTGCATCCTCATGAGTTCTGTCATCCACCGGTGTTGCGGAAGGATCTGGATCCAAGAGTTCAACATCCATCTCAATATGAGGTTTTATTGTTTCATTTCCCACCCGAGAATATTAATACCGATAATCTAACTTGTCAATACTTTTTGATTTTTGAAATAAAAAATATTAGAATGTAAACATGTTAGAACGGGAGATTGGAATAGGAGAAACAACCTATTTACCAAACGGATTTACTATAGATGTTGTTTAC
>MFOV01000014.1:43398-64741 GCA_001782515.1 Candidatus Levybacteria bacterium RIFCSPLOWO2_01_FULL_39_10
AGAGACACCGTGCATGTTGGAAAAGTAGCAAGATATGAAGCAGAACATGTTGTCGTTGGTGAAAGTTTAGGAGTTAGAGCTAAAAGGTTGGAAATAATCTCTGAGGAAGAAGGGCAAGCTGAATTATCAGAACCAAATGTAATAGCAGCAGCAACACATATAGGTGATGGTGATGCGCATGACAGACTGGTTGTAATGAGTCTTGGTATGGAGCCGTCCGCAGCTGCTGTTTTAGCTAATAAAGAAAAGGTCCGTTTACAGGATGAAATTAATGAAGTAGCAAAGGAGGCAGCGATAAGAAGAGAATTAAATGGTGATCAAATAAGAGGTGCTATGAAGGACGGGAGAGAGGGTAGAAAAGTCCGCCTTACGCTATTTGATGGACAAGGTAGAAAAAAAGACGAAATAAAAGGAAGAACGAAAGAAACAGTCATGGTGCCTGATAATTGGTACGAACTTCCGCCAGTTAATCCCCAAGGACAAGAGTGGGTAAACTAAATTTCTAAGATTAAGAAGACTGATTAGAGTTATTTACTAAATCTATGAAGTAATTTGTATATCCTGGGGTAACTGTTTCAGTTCTTGCAAGCAACAGCCTGATCTTACTTACTAATGTTGGTGAAACAGAATATTTTCTCTCTGGTGAAAATCCAAGTATGAAATCGCCCATTATGTAAGCTGCGTCTTCATACACATTATTATAACCAAATACTGTACTTGTAATACCTTGGTATTTTTCTTTCGACTTTCTGCTTGCATATGAAAAACCTTCAGGATTAAGTTCGGCAAATTCTTTATCATTTAATGAGCCAAAAATTCCGCAGAATTTAAATAAAATGGCGTGCGATAGCTCATGAAGGATCTTTCCGGAAAACTTATAGCTTTCTAATTCATTTAGACCAACATAGATAATTCTGTTTACGGGGTGGTAAATACCGCCGGGGTGAAGACTGCCATATTTTTCCGCTCTTAAGTCTTTGTAAAATGCGCTGTTACCTAACAAATGTTTTAGCATAATATGATATGTTGAATCAACAATTTTTATTTCACGAACATTTGCCGATATTGCAACTTCTGTAGGAATATAATATAGGGATTTAATAAAATCTTTGGAGATTGATTTAAATTTGTTAAGATCAAATTTATTCTTACTTATTCCAAAAAACTTAATTGGTAAGTCCTCTATCTCATCCGCATCAGGTGCTGAAATTTTTAGTGAATAATTTCTTGTATATGAATTTACAGCTTTCAATATCTCATCAATTGTAGTTGCATTGTCAATCTGTTCCAGGTATTGTTTTTCATTAATTAATGTTAGTCCGTTCCTTTCTGCTGAATCTTTTGCGAGACCATGAAATTTATCTTTTTCATCTCGTTCAGCGAAAGAAATTTGTTCAGCTTCTGATCTGTTTATGGAAACATTTGCAGTATGCAATTGAGGTCTTAGAATCAGCTGAGAGGAATTACATTGCTTATCATTTAAGTAGTTGGTAACTAGTTGTGGTACTACTTCTAAATAGTCTGCGGTTACGTCTGCCAATTGCAGAGGGTCGAGGTTTGGATAGGATCTTAATCCAATCGCAACTGCATTTGAAACTTCCAGAACAACCGCTGTATAATTTCCAATTTTTTGAAAATAAGTGAGAGGATCACCGGTGTTACGTTGTGAAATTGATCCAATTCCAATGGCGGTAGCAAGTCCAACGCTACCAATTATTTTCAGTCTATTCGGTCCTCTTTCTTTCACGCAGAAAATTATATCACCGAAGATCAAATAGGGAACATAAAATGTGTACCGCGTAGGGGATACACTTCGCTCATATAGATTTTAAGGATTCTCTTAAAATTAGTTTTAGTGATCTCTTTCCTACTGTTGTTTTAAAATATTTCTCTCTTCGCAATGCATCTTTTTTTGAAACAAAATATTCACAAAAAACTAACTTAAATGGACGTCTTGGTGCTGTACTTTTGGAGTTTCCGTGAAAGTGATCAGTTAACCTTTGTTTTAAATTTGATGTAGATCCTATATATAATTTATCATCTTTTAAACTTAGGAGTACATAAACACAGTGGGTTAATTTAGACATTTATTTGTTTCTAAAGAAACATTATTTGTCATGAAGCAGAATAAAATTCGCTTCACGACTGTAAAGTCTACTTCGTTGTACTTTACAGTACCGCGTAGGGGAGTCGAACCCCTGATTCCCTGGCTGAAAACCAGATGTCCTGGACCACTAGACGAACGCGGCGCGTTTTGGACTACAATTATACATTATATTTCTTAAAACATTCAACCAGCCCGCAACGACTTCGCAAGCTTATCCCCGCCTGCCACGACTGGCACTGGCGGGCAGGTTGCGTGTCGGGCGTGGTTATTTAATCCTTTTTTTAAATTCCTCAAGAACTTGTCTTGCGCTATCCTGTCCGCCTAGACCAAATGCGATTCCGCCAGCAATTGCTATCATTGCAACGATTCCAGTAAATAAGATCCTTATCAGATCTGACGCAACTCCAAGCTGATTTAAAACCGCCAAAATTACAAAAATGCTGATTGCCCACTGAGTTCCTGTTGCAATCATTTTTGCTGACTCTTGGGAAACACCTTTAAGAGATGCCAAAATTACATCGTGGGCAAGGCTAGCCAGAACAAAACCAACAAGAGCAATTACAACTGCAACAAATACGTTTGGCAGGTAAAGCAAAACTTCGTTAAGAAGCGTTCCTATTCTCGGAAGTCCCCAAACGTCAGCTGTTGGAATTAAAAATATTATTATTACAAACCAACGTGAAATCTCGGCAATAAGGTTACTCCAATTGTAATCCTGTCTAAGCTCAGGTACTCCATATCTTTTGAGGAATGTTTCAAATTTAAGAGTTTTGGCAACACTTAGAATTATTGTTTTTACAATTGATGCAATAATAATACCTATTAAAAGAATAATTAGCCCTGCAATAAATTTTGGAACATATAAAACTATTGCCTCAACTATTGAATTAATAGCTCCTAAAAGACTTTCTCTTACTTGTTCTAACATGTATCACCTCCCTCCGGGCCAGAGGCCTTCATCGACCGGTGGCTCCTTTACTTAAACTATATTTCCTATCACTTAGCTTGTCAAGCGAAGCTCTGGTTGATATAATTCAATAACAAAATGCGCTTCTCAAAATTGTTTACAATTTTGAAGAGGAGAACCCAATAAAAGGTTGGAATTCCGATTTAATCGGAATAAAAACGCGAAATTGAGGTTCGACGATGGGCCGTTAGCTCAGTGGTAGAGCAGGAGCCTTTTAAGCTCTTGGTCGTGGGTTCGAATCCCTCACGGCTCACCAAAAATGAAATCGAGTTGGAGGTGGGGGCAGCAAGTGCTGCAAAGGCAAAATCCAAATTCGCTTTAAATTTCATCTCGCTTGTCTTGGGGAAGGCTGTTAAAAAAGGTAACTATCTCTTCGACATTATCGCCGTCAGATTCCAATAAGCCGGACGGAACTTCAACTTTCCTACAACCTTACCTAACGGTATTTTTCCGCTGTTTGCGCTCTTGACAAGCGCTTTTGTAAAGTATATTCTATTCTGAAATAGAGAATTATGGGTAAATTTGAATTTTATTATCAAAATTATTAATGAGCCGAAAGGCTTATTTTTTTAACCAAAAATGGGACTTCAGGAATACCAACAAGGATTAGATAGATCTAAAGATTCGCTAAATCATTCCGCAGAACATCTTAATGGGAATTTGAAAGGGAAGGACATTCTCTCTGTTAGACAATTTGATACAACAACACTTGATTGTATTTATTCCTGGAGTCAGGAAATGGCAGAAATTGCTGAAAAGGGTTACAGAGCGGATGTACTTAGCCGTAAAATACTTGCCAATTTGTTTTATGAACCTTCAACAAGAACTTCCTCATCATTTACTGCAGCAATGGAAAGGTTAGGAGGAAGTGTTATTCCAATAAATGAAGTTGTATATTCATCTGTGGCAAAGGGAGAAGATTTGGAGGATACGGTGCGCACTCTAGAACAATATGCAGATGTTATAGTTTTACGTCATCCCGAAATGGGTTCTGCAAAAGTTGCAGCAGAAGCGGCTTCAGTACCTCTAATAAATGCTGGAGACGGCGTAGGGGAACATCCAACCCAGGCACTTCTTGATTACGTAACAGTAAGAAAAGAACAAGGGAGGGTAGACGGACTCACAGTTACTATGCTTGGTGATATGAAGAACGGGCGGACAGTCCATTCGTTAGCAAGGCTTTTATCTTCGTACGATGTTAAGTTAAATTTTGTTTCGCCTGAAATTTTGAGAATGCCTGCAGAAATCATTGATGAGCTTTCAGCCAAAGGGGTGTCGCAGTCAGAGCATGAAGATTTAGCAGAGGTGTTGTCCGAAACCGACGTTCTTTATGTTACACGAGTGCAAAAAGAAAGATTTGATGACCCTGCTGTTTACGAATCAGTAAAAGGACTTTATGTGGTTACGCCCGAAACACTGCAGGCAGGAAAAGAAACTCTCACGATTATGCATCCCTTACCTAGGGTTGGGGAAATTGCAAAATCTGTTGATTCTTATACGCGTAACGCTGCTTATTTTAGACAGATGGAAAATGGACTTTATGTAAGAATGACTTTGCTTGCGGGCGTCTTAGGAAAGCTGCCAACGTAAAATTGGAAATGCCATTAACTACTTTTGAGGAAATGTATAACCTACTCATAGTTTTACAAATAAGGATTTGTGCCTGAAAAAATAATTCAACTTGATAGAAGCGTTGTAGTAGCTGCAGATGTAGAAGCTTCTAAACTTTCTGACTTGGTTCGGCAAACTTGTGTGGTTGAAGGAATTGGTGGATACAAGGTTGGTTTGGCATTAGCTCTTGAAGAGGGCCTTCCACGAATTGTTGGACAGGTAAAAGAAGAAACTGATTTGCCTGTTATATACGATCACCAGAAAGCAGGTAATGATATTCCCGCTATGGGGGCTGAATTTGCAAAGATTTGTAGGAAGGCGGGTGTTGATGCAATTATCCTTTTCCCATTTGGCGGTGCAAAAACTGAAAGAGACTGGATACATGCCGCCCAAGATCAGGATTTGGGAGTGCTTGTTGGAGCGCATATGACACAACCTGAATTCTTTCATAGCGAGGGTGGCTCTGTTGCCGACGATGCTCCTCAGAAAATATTTACTATTGCAGCACAAGAAGGTGTAAAGGATTTTGTCGTTCCAGGAAATAAACTCGAGTACGTTCAAAAATATACTGACTTATTTGATGATATACTTGGTCCTGGAAATTTTACCCTTTACGCACCCGGTTTTATAACTCAAGGTGGTGAAATATCAGACTTTGCAAAAGCAGCAGGAGACAGATGGCATGTCATAGTAGGCAGTGCAATATACAAAGCAGTTAATATAAATGAAGCAGCAGAACAAATGACTAAACAGATAAGGTAATTTTAATTATGGTTGTAGATAGGTTGAAAGATGTTGAACGTCCCGAAGGTTTAACCAGTACCCAAGAAGTCCTGTCGTCACAACTCTTTGACATAGGGGCAATTAAATTTGGTGCTTTTAAACTAAATCTTCACGATGCTCACCCAGAGGCTCCGTTATCACCTATTTATATAGATTTAAGAGTGCTTCGAAGATTTCCGGAAGCCAAGGCTGCCGCAGTTGATGCCTATCAGGAAATAACAGAACCTTTGAAATTTGACCTTTTGGCAGACGTTCCAACCGCTGCGACTCCATTAGTGGCCTCATTGTCTGATAGATTGGGTGTCGGAATGATAACTCCAAGAACTGATTCAAAAGGACATGGGACCGGAGCAAAAATTGATGGTCTGCAAGAATCAGACAGAGGAAAAACCGTGTTACTTGTGGATGATTTAGTTACCAATGCTGACTCAAAATTAGAAGCGGCAAGTGTCCTTATTCAAAACGGTTTGGTAGTAAAAGATGTTGTGGTGTTGGTGGATCGAGGCCAGGGAGGGAAAGAGCAACTGGCAGAAAACGGTTTAGTTTTACATTCTGCAATGTCAATGCCACAAATGTTGGACTTCTACACAAGAGTTGGTCAGGTAAGCATCGCTGACCATGCTAAAATTAATAAGGGTTTAGCGGATTTAAATATCTTCTTATCTTCACTTAAACAACAATGAGTACTGAACGGGTAGCACTTCCTGGCTTGGTTGATCCCCACGTTCATCTCCGTGAACCCGGAGCAACACAAAAGGAAGATTTTGAAACTGGATCTATGGCTGCGATTGCCGGAGGATTTACAACAGTTTTTGATATGCCAAATAACCCCGAACCCACTGTTTCCCCTGATGCTTTAAAAAAGAAAATTACGCTTACAGAAAATAGAATCTATTGTGATATTGGTTTTCATTTCGGAGCAACCGCGTCGGGTACCGAATATTTTGAAAAAGTAAAAGACCAGGTTTTTGGACTTAAAGTTTATATGAATCATACGACAGGTACTCTCTTGATGGAAGACTCCAATGAACTTCAATCTGTTTTTTCAAATTGGCCAAAGGAAAAACCTATTATAGTACATGCAGAAGGACAGACTTTAGAAACAGCAATTAATTTAACTAGACTTAGTGAAAGAAGATTGCATGTTGCTCATCTGGCAACTGGGGAAGATTTAGAAATGGTAAGAAGGGCAAAGGAAGAAGGACAGCCCGTAACCTGTGAGGTAACTCCGCATCATCTTTTTTTAACCCAAGTTGACGTAGATGAATTGGGACCTTTTGGGATCATGAAACCTTCGCTGAAAACGGAAAGAGACAGACTTGCTCTTTGGAAAGGTTTGGATATGGGAGTTATTGATATGATAGCAACCGATCATGCCCCCCATACTAAAGAAGAAAAATCGACAAAAAAACCACCCTTCGGAGTTCCTGGACTCGAAACAAGCCTGCCCCTTATGCTTACGGCGGTTGCTGAAGGGAAATTAACTCTGGATCGGCTGGTAGAACTAACATCTTCGAATCCTCGAAGGATTTTCTATTTATCAATGGAGTCTGAGACCTATACTGAAGTGGATCTGAAAGAAAGCTATCTAATTAGTTCTTCCAATCTTAAGACCAAATGTGGCTGGACACCTTTTGATGGTAGGCGTGTAACAGGGAAGGTTGTTAAAGTTGTTTTGAGGGGAGAAACTGTTTTTGATGGCGAAAATATTATCGGGTTACCGAACGGAAAGGTTGTTTACTCAGCCGAGTGAATATGCCTGAGATTTACAAAAACATAGTTAGTCCATTTCTTTACAAACAGGATTCTGAAACATGGCATACAAGGGCAAGAGAAGCCCTTCATTTAGCAGAAGCAAATCCCCTAACCTTGTGGCTTCTTGAAAAAATAGCGACTTATAAAAGCGAGAGATTTTATGATGAACGACTGAATGTTGTAATTGGGGGTGTGGAATTTGATAACCCATTAATTGTTGGCGCAGGATGGGACAAGCAGGGTAGAGCTGTGAGAGGTTTACACCAATTGGGGTTTTCAGGGGTAGAGGTAGGATCTGTTCTTGCCTATCCTCAAGAAGGTAATCCTAAACCGAGACAATGGATGCTTACCCCGGGAATTGCTATGAACAGACTGGGTTTCAATAGTCCTGGAGCTGAAGTAGTTGCAAGGAATCTTAGAAGGTATGAAAGAGATGGAATACCTGTTGGTATAAGTATTGGGAAAAACAAAGATGTCCCAGATATAGAAGCCCCTGGAGTACATGCTCTTGTTGCTGAAAAACTATATGACCAGGCTGCATATTTTGTAATAAACGTTTCATCGCCAAATACTCCGGGATTAAGGAAACTGCAAGATAAAGAACCACTTACAGATATAGTTCAAGCAGTAAATGGTGTAATGGATGTAAAAGGCTGTAGGAAACCTCTATTTGTAAAAATAGCACCGGACCTAACCTCAACATCAGTGGATGACGTAATAGATGTAGTTCTTAATAATGGTCTAACGGGAATTATCGCAACAAACACTACAAATAGTGGTGATATTAAAGAAAGATATGGACGAAGTGCAAATGAGATGGGAGGAATTTCAGGAGACGATCAAGAATATAGAGATATGGCAACAGCGAAAGTAGCCCACATAAGAAGAGTAGCCGGAGATAGTTTAGAAATAATTGGGGTTGGAGGTATTAAGGACACTGCCACTGCGCTTGAAAAAATAAAAGCAGGTGCCAGGGCAATACAAGTGGTTACAGCAATTAGAGGTGAGGGCCCGTCAGTTGCCGCTAAAATCAACAGAGGGCTGGTTGAATACATGCAGCAAGAAGGAATCAGTCACATTAATGATCTTGTCGGGTTAGATGTCGATAGGTAGTTTTCTGAAACCTCGATATAATAACGCCTAGTTAACAAAATTAAAATTCCAAGATATTTCTTATAATTCCTTCATCGCAGCCACAAATTGACTATCTGCGTGTTCGAAATAAAATAACTTTTGGGCACCAAATTAATTTGGTCTTACTACTTCAAAACCTTCAGCTCTTTGCCATTTTTCATCAGAGATTGAATTTATTATTGATTTTTTAATAAATAAACCCGTAGTATCAGATTCTTTAAGAATTAATCTATAGCTATTGTTTATTTCATTTTGTTTTTCTTTATCAGAAGTAATATTTAAGTCTCCGAAATAAAAGTCGGGAGGGGAGTATAAAATCATATTTTCTTTTTCTCTTTGGTATTTTTTAAATCCTGGCTGGACGTAGCCAAAAACTCCGTACTTATATGAAGAATTTCTTTGTGACTGCCAATAAGAAAGAACTAAGCTGTCATTCTGATTGATAAAAAATGTATGGTCGGGACTAGAAAGAATCCTTACTGATTCCCCAACTTGGATTGTCTGTCCGAAGTTTGTAATAAGCTCAAATTGCTGGTCAACCGTTTTGGTAATATAATTTCCGGGGTAAAGAACAAAAATAATAAGAGATACAAAAACAACTGAAACAAGTATAGGTTTTAAAAACTTATTTTTCACCTTTACCTCTCCAAGAAGTATTAAACTAATCAAAAGAAACATCCCAAACCACGGAATCATTCTGAAGGCTTGATAGAAAAGTGTTCCGGGATCAACAGCTCTAATGTTTGACAGTCCTAAAATTAATAAAATTAAAAATGTGATAATATATTTCTTATTCTTTATCAGAAGTAATATTGAAATTATAAAAACAGAAGATATCCCTATTTGAAGAATTCTTAAATCATTTATCTGACCTTTTAGAAATATAATAATAGGATAAAAGATACTAGTTATAACTCCTAATAGACCTGATTCTTCTGCTTCATTTTTAATGATTGCATCATAATTAAGAGACGTAATTGAATATAAATATTCATCAAAAGGAAGAAAAAGCAAAGAGATAGATGAGATTACAATAAGAGTCAAAACCGAAATTTTTTTAATTTTAGTTTTTGGAATTCCTATTAACAGAGCAAGCATAATAAGTGAAGAGGGAATAAATGGTTCTCTTGAAAATATTATGAACCAAGTAAACATTGGTCCTAATAAATATTCTATATCGTAAATGCTTTTATTTAGGTATTTATAAAGAACAAGTCCTGCCATATAGACCATCGGGTAAACAATGAAAGACTCAGCTAAGAATTTGTATCCGAATAAGTAATATTTTGAAAGTTCAAAAATAATTACAAACAAAATCCCAGCAAACCTGAACCTGTAGACAATCAGAATGTTAAAAAGAAAACTCCACAAAAGTACCGTCTGTATATGTCTTAAAAGGAGCTCGTACAAGTTTTGAGGATTAGTTGCAGTTTGTACAAAAAAACTAAGGTATGCAAGTATTGGCTGGTGGTTAAAAAAAATCTCTGAATAAAGAGTCCTGCCGTACTGCAAAAAGTATCCTGCACTTATATTCATACAATCATCAAAACATCCGAATGAATTCGTGTGAGGAATATAAATCTTATATAAAAGCAAGTAAAAAAAGGTGAGGCCAAATGCGATTATTGCAATTTTAAAAATTTCAGAATTAATGCTTTGTTTCACTTAAAAAGTATATCAGATAAAAAGTTGAGATTTTTCCCTATTGCAACGATTTGACTTATGTGGTAGTTTAATTATCGATTATGGCAGACGAGGACAATCAAACGACAGAAGAAGAAAAAAGCAAGAACACAAAGAAATATATTTGGATAACGTTTATTGCTCTTATTATTATAATAGTTGCAGTCCTTGCTTTTGTTTTCGGAACAAATAATGCAGTAAGCAATCCCATAAGAGCACTTATCATAAAACCTGCTCCTACTGCAACTCCTGCGCCAACATTTGCGCCAACAAGTACTCCTACTCCAACTGAGGAACCAGAACCAACCGAGGAACCAACCGCAACTCCAACTGAAGAACCTGATGTTACAGAAGAACCAACCCCAACAGGAACTTCTGATTTAATTACCCCGTAAAGAAGCTATTTTTTAATATGACTTTTAAGCTCATCAATTAGCTTTGTAAATCTGATTTTTGCAACTCCTACTGTAGTATCTCCTGCGCCGTAGTAAACAAAAAGATCGTCGTTTAATACTGCGCTTCCGCAGGAAAAAACAGTACCAGGTCTTACTCCTGATTGCTCATAGTGAAGTTTTGGCTCAAGTATGGGTTCGTTAAGTCTTAAAATCACTTTTGTCGGGTCATTTCCATCCAAAACCATAATTCCAAGCCTGTACTTTTTATCCCCAGAAGACAGCGAGTGATAGATAAGAAGCCAGCCTATGTCTGTTTTTAGAGGAGGTCCTCCTGTTCCTATTTTCTCACTATCCCACATGCCTTCCCTGGGCTCCGCAATTGCCTTACCTGATAAATATTTCTGTCCTGAAAATTCACTAAGATCACGCTCAAAATCAATCCATATTCTTACGTCGAGTCTGTGAAGAATTGCATATTTCCCCTTTACTTTTTCAGGAAAAAGTGCCGAGTTTTTATCCATTACATTGGGATTTGAAATAAGAATCGGCGCTCTCCATTCCCATTTTCTTTTAAGAAAATTTGACTCACTTATACTTGTTAGCGCAACTTTTGGGATCTTACCGTCATAAGCAACATAAAACATATATATAGTGTCATCAATTTGTGTAATTCTTGGATCCTCACATCCTCCAGCTCCTTTATCATTCTTCTCAAAAAATGCGCGGGAGACGTAAATCGGCTCATCAAGTCTTTCTGTTATGTGGTATCCGTCAGAAGTTACGGCAAGACCAATTGAGGAGAAGTTATGTTTGTCCATCCCTCTATAGAAAAGGTAAATTTTGTCGTTATTTTTAAGAACTCCTGTATTAAAAACAGCCTTTTCCTCCCACGCATGATCGGGAATAGGCTCAAGTATTGGGTTTCCGTCAAACCTTACAAGGTGGAGTGCCGAGTGAACAGATTCAAGGGGAATTTGCTCTTCTTCCTTCTCCATCTGATCAATAATTTCTGAAATTGAAACAACAGCTTGACAAACAGTTGTATCTGAGGCTCCGTAATAAATACTAAGATTATCACCGTCAACAACTCCACCAGACGGAAAAACTATATTTGAGATCGTTCCGTGTTTTTCATAATAAGTTGAGGGTGTCATAAAAGGCCCGAGTGTTTTTCCAACAACAAGAAGAGGATTTTCAAGAGCCAAAAGCACAGCCTCAATTCCGAAAATTTTGTTTTGTGTGTAATAATTTTGAATGTAGGAATAAACCATAAGCCATCCTTTCTCTGTTTTTATCGGATTAAGACCAACTTCAACTTGATCCTGCGAACGACGCTGCAAGGCAAGAGTATATCGTGAAACATTTCCGTACCAAGACTGCCAAAATGATTTTTCCCAAATGTCAGAAAGACTTTCAAACTGAACAATTGCAATTTTGGCTGGCGGCTTGTCAGTGTCAACTGTAAGAACTCCTGTATATTTTCCGTTTATTTTCTCGGGAAAAAGCGTCATTGCTTTTGCATTAAAAGGAGTCACCAGGTGTTTTTCTTGGGTTTTTGAAAAATCCGAGGAAATTGCGACACCTATTCTAATGCCTTGTGGCTCAGGAGGATTTGTTGAAACAGCAGTATAAAATGTAACAAATTTTCCGTCAATAAAAGTTGTCCTTGGATCCTCAACCCCAAAGCGTTCCCAGTCATATTCTGGGGTTATAAACTGACGCCTTTTGGCAAATTCCAAACCATCATTTGAGTTCGCATAGCCGATTGATGAAACTCTCATATACTCACTTTGCCAGGACTTTGTTTTTGAAATCGCTCTATAGAGCATATGATAGACTCCGTCTTTTTTGACAAGTGTCGGATTAAAAGTTGCGTGTTCTTCCCACTCGTTTATATCAGCGGGAATAAGAACCGGATTTGGGTAACGTTTGACGGAAATCATCAGTTGAGTCTGTAATAGTTAAATTTGGTTTCTTTTTCCATAAGTAAGTGATCTAAAAACTTTCTATATGGTGTTGTTGCAACACAAACATAGGTATCTGCTCCTCCATAATAAACATGAAGGTTCTCATCAATTACTGCTGCTCCACAAGGGTATACAACGCCTGATTTGAATCCTTCGTTTTCGTACCAGTGAGTCGGACTTGCAATAGGCTGTGACGTTCTCGAAATTACTTTTGTCGGGTCAGAAAGGTTAAGTAGCATTGCGCCCATCTGGTACTGGTGTCCACGCTTTTCGTCAACTGCGTGGTAAATAAGAAGCCATCCATGCTTTGTTTTTATTGGAGGCGGACCTGCACCTACCTTTCTTGAATCCCATGAATTCAGCCTGGGCGGAATCTTGTATTTTCCTTCAAGAAATGTCTCTCCGTCAAAATCAAGTGTATCAACATAATCTATGAGTATATCTGGGAAAATCCGGTGCATAATGACATATTTTCCGTTTACTTTTTCAGGAAATATTACGGCGTTTTTATCAATAACTCCGGGTTTTGAAATAATCACAGGATAACTCCAATTCCAGTTATTGTTTTTGAAATCATCGTATGAGATATGCGAAAGTGCAGCTCTGGGACTGGACCAGCCGTCATAAGCAACATATGTCAAATAAACTTTATCTTTAATTCTTGTAAGGCGCGGATCCTCACATCCTCCGGCACCTGGACCTGATGTATATGGAGAGAATGGGTTGTAGGGCAGATGCTGTCCTTCAAAAGGAGCTCTTGGGACGTAGCAGGGATAATCTCCCTTTGTATCAATTGTCACGCCGTCTGTGCTATTCGCATATCCCATGACTGAGCGCCAGCTGTTCCCAACAGCTCTATACATGATATGCAGTTTTCGCTCGTCAGGATCGTAAAGCGCTGCAGGGTTAAATACACCAACAGATTCCCAGTCGCTCCCGGGGTCAGGTGAGAGAATTGGGTTTTGATCGGCCTTTTTAAGAGTCGGCGATTTTTTAGGAGACTCAAATATTATCTGTTCCAAAAGTGGATGATGAAATTTATAAACTTTTCCTTCTCCTTGCCAGAAAGAATAAATTTTCCCATCCTTCTCAACTACTGAGATTGGTGAGAGAATACTATCTGAGAACTCAAGGGGAATATTAAAAAGTGGGTAGTTGATTCGCCATTTTATTTTCTTAGGATCGTTTTTATCAAATATGGCAAGAGAAAGAGAGAAAAATTTAATTTCTTCAATTTGTGTTTCTACTGTATACGGAACATAAATTTCATCTCGTCCTGAAAACACATTCAAGATATAGATAGAGTTTGCCCTGACTAGAGGTGAGTAAATTGGATCATCATATAAGACCCATTTATCACTTTCTTTCACTCCTATATGAATATCCTCATCTGACCAGTAAAGAACATTTTTGTCATCATATGTGTAATTAGGGACTATATATGCGCTTCTTACAAATTTTTCAAGCTTTACATCAAGATGCCAATTGAAGCCGTCATGGGAGCCACCTGTATAAAAATTTGTTCCAAATCCCAAAATCCCCAAATAACCCGACTCTTCTTTGGATATCGAAAAATAGCTTAGCTGGTCTTCAGACTCTCTAAAATTTATGCAATTATCAACTTTAAGTTCTTTTTTTGTTTTAATTAATTTTTCTTTTTCGTCCTGTTCAAAGAGTACAATCTTTCCATCGCTTTTTTTGAGGTGATAAACTCTTCCTTCAATCGAGGATACGCTAAGAAGAATATTTTTATTATTGTTTTTCACGATTTTATAAACCGTTTTTAAACAGCCGTAAATCTATCTTAAACAAGTATTTGCCAGCAAAATTTCTATCTAATATCAGAATGGCACTTTCCTAATCTTAAGTCAATATCAAATTTATACTCCTTGACAAGGTTTGAAATATTTTGATAATATTGCTGGACACAAAGACTGCCATGTCAAGCAGTCTTTTATTTTTTAAAAATGGTTAACAAATTTAAACTATATTTAAGTCAGTTAAACCTGAGATTCTCAAAAAAAGAGAACGATATTAATATCCCCTCACAGAGCTTAAGTTTTAAATCTAGAAGTTTTTTTAATTCATTAAAATACAAAGCAAGATATTCAAGAAGAAATCCGGCAATAATTTTGGGAATTGCACTTCTTGTTGTTTTTGTTGCATCAATACTCATGGCGCGAACAATTGCAGGGAATCTATTCGGCGATGATAGGATTTCACCTCCTAAAGCAAAAGCACAGCAAACTTTAAACACAGTATTTGAATTTCCAATAAGAGACAATGAAGGCAATGTTGTAGCAGATGTTAAGTATGAAATTGAGCGCGCAAGTCTTCAGGACGCATTTATTTATCAGGGAAAACTTGCAAAATCTGTTAAGGGAAGGACTTTTCTCGTCTTTGATCTTAAGATTACCAATCCATATATAAGAGGGATTGAAATAAATACAATTGACTACATTAGAATTAGAAGAAACAACGAGAAAGAACTTTTGGCACCAGAAATTCATAACGATCCTGTTGCAATCCAGGCAAACTCCACAAAATTCACAAGAATTGGTGTTCCTATAAATGAAACCGACCAAAACCTTGTAATTTATGTCGGAGAACTTAGAGGACCAAAAAAAGAAGTAAAACTTAATTTCCAATAAATATGGCATCAAATGTGTTTGATGAGATAAAGGAAGCAATCATAAGCCTTAAATGGGGAAGTGTTGAAGTGATAGTGCAGGACGGACAGGTTACTCAAATTTCTACCAGAATTATCAAAAAAACAACAAGTCAGACAGACCAAAAATCGGCCAAAAACATCAAAAAAAGCGACAAAACGGGGATAAATTTAAATTTTAAGTATTGACAAACTTATATTTAGTGTTATAACGTTAACTTACAACTAAAGAAACGAGCTGACCGCAAACGGAGGCTTTTTCATCTCGAGAAGATCGAGGTGGGAAGGCCTCCGTTTTCGTTTTAAGAGGATAACGGAATATGAGGTGCGTCCTTCCGAAGCCGTCCTTAGCTTTGGCGAAGGATCGGTGAAGGGGGACAATCACAAATCGAAAGGAGGTGAAGAATTAAATGGATTTAAAAAGAAAAATCGCAACAGCAATCGCAACCGGAGCAATTTTAGCAAATGCCCTAGTTCCTATGGCATATGCAGGTACAGAAATTACAATTTCCGGAAATGGTGCAGATTCAAATAATGATGCGGTAGTTGAGGTTGAAAACGATACAAACGTTACTCAATCAAATACTGCAAATTTTGATAACAACATTGACGGAGACGCAAATACCGGAGACAACGACGCTAACGAAAATACAGGAGGCGACGTATCAGTTAAAACCGGAGATGCAACAGTAAATGCAACGGTTAATAACTCAGCTAATCAAAACTGGGCAGAAGTAGATTGTTGCTCAAATAATAACTTAGAAATCAAAATATCAGGAAACGGAGCAGACTCAGATAACACCGTAAACTACGATAATGCAGGGAGAGAAGGAAACGACATAAATATCGATCAACACAACTACGCATATTTTGATAACGACATCAAATATTTGGACGCAAAAACCGGCAACAATGATGCTAACGAAAACACAGGTGGCAATGTAGAAATTGACACAGGTGACGCATCAGTAACAGTTGCTGTAACCAACTGGGCAAATGCAAATTCTGCAAGAGTCGGCAATGGTGACGGCGGATCAACTTTGAGTCTTTGGATTCTTGATAACGGAGCAGATTCTGATAATGACATAGTAGTCGATTTGGAATCAGACGTTGATGTTCATCAGGGAAATAGAGCTCATTTTGACAACGACGTTGATGCTGATGCAAATACCGGAGACAACGACGCTAACGAAAACACAGGCGGAGACGTTGAGGTAACAACAGGTGATGCAACAGTTGATGTAACCGTAGATAATATGGCCAACTTCAACTGGGCAGATCTTAACTGTGGCTGTTTACTGGATGATCTAACTGTAAAAGTTGATGGAAACGGACACAATTCCGACAACACAGTAAACGTCGATCTTGATTCTGATCAAGATGCAGACCAGCACAATAGTGCAGACTTTGACAATGATGTCAAGAAATTAGATGCAGAAACTGGCAACAACGATGCAGACGAAAACACAGGTGAAGGCGGAGACCCATCCGTTGACACAGGGGACGCAGACGTAACAGTTGATGTATCAAACAGCGCCAACATGAACGGAATTGGCGGTGAAGGACCTGATTGGGAATGGCCGGATTGGGACTTAGGCGGACTTAGTATTTCAATAAGTTTTGACCTTGGTGACCTTCTGGACGCATTAGGTCTTTAAAAATATTTTTGGATGTAGGGTTCTTCCAGCACTTCGGAAGAATCCTACACCAGAAATAAAATTTAAAACTTGAAATTAAAAATTGATTTCAGATTTTAGATTAAATATGAATCTAATATTAAAAAAAATATTACTAATAACACTTACTTTATTTCTGGTTTTGAGCCAAAGCAGTATTTATGTGTTCGCTGAAGAAGCTGCGGGCGGCCAAGAAGCTAATGAAGCAGAAGAAGCTAAACCTCCAAAAGAGGATAAACCGCCGGATGCAGTAACTGAAGCGCAAGATGCCCAAGAGGCAACACCGGTAGAAGAACCAACGAGTGAGCAAACTGTTGAACCAACAGTCCAATCAATAGAAGAATCAGGGGACGGAAATTCATCTGGAAACGTAGGCGATACCTCTCTTCAAACAGGAGATGCAAATTCAACAGGTGAGGTTTATAACCTTGGAAACACAAACGCCGCAACTGAAGGTTCAGATTCTGATTCTGGTAATGGCATAGGTGTTAGCGTTACAAATTCAGATAACGGCTCAGACTCACAAAACACTGGTTCTGCAACTGTAGTAAACAATAATAACACTGATCAAGAAAACTCAGCAACAGTTGTAAACACATTCAATCAGACTGCCGTCTCAGGGAATAATGACGCAAATAAAAACGTAGGAAGTGTTGCAATTGTAACTGGGGATGCTAATGTTTCTGCTACTTCTCTAACTGCAGCTAATACAAATGTAGCGGGAGTTTCAGTTTCTGAATTTAATATTTTAGACGATCATGTGGGGGATTATATTTTAGATTTTGCAACGGGTTGTATTTCTGGTTGTGACGGAGGAGACATAGCAATTGCAAATACCGGAAATGGTGCAAATTCGGATAATCTCGGAGAAGTTTATCTTGAAAACAACAATAACATTGACCAGGCAAATTACGGAACACTTACAAACAATCTTGATCTTTATGCGGATACAGGACACAATGACGCAAACAAAAATACAGGAGGAGATGTTTCAATTACTACTGGAGATGCCAATGTTGCGGCAAATCTTCTCACTTTTCTTAATAACAATATTGCAGGAGGAGTGATGTTTGGAGTTGTCAACATATTCGGAAATCTGATTGGAGATATTATTCTTCCGGACAGCGCTTTTGATCAAATTGCATGCGGACTTTGTGGACAAGATATTAATATTTTGAATTCGGGCAATGGCACAGGTTCTGATAATAACTCTTTAGTTAACTCTTCAAACATAAATAATATAAACCAAGCAAACGACGCAAATATTGCAAATAACCTCTATTTGGAAGCAGAAACAGGGGATAACAGCGCATCAGGAAATACTGGCGGAAATGTGGGAATAACAACCGGCAATTCAACACTTGACGCAAGCATATTAAATATCGCAAATATGAATTTAGTAGGGGGAAATATGTGGCTTGTGATCATAAATGAAGCAGGAAATTGGGTTGGCAAACTCTACGGTTCAGATCAGTTTGGAAAACTTGCAAGCTCTGGCAATGCACTTTTCTCAATTGATCCAAATGGAATTATAAACGTAACAAATTCTGGAAACGGCGCTGATTCAACAAATAACGGTGTTGTAAATACGTCAACAAACAATAATATAAACCAATCAAATATAGCAAATATTGAAAATAATCTAAATTTGGTAGCAAATACAGGTGAAAATGATGCAAGTAAAAATACAGGAGGAAATGTTAGCATTCTAACTGGAGACGCAAAGGTTTTGGCAAATATAGTAAATTATGTTAACAACAATATAGTAGGCGGAAAACTTCTTGTCACTTTTGTAAATGTATTTGGCTCATGGACTGGCGATTTCCTGACTCCGGGTTCTCACAAGGAAACATCAAGTGTTTTGGCACAAGGTAGCGCATCAAATCAAAACAACGCAAGTCCAAACAATAATTCGGGCGGGCCAAATGGATCTAGTTCGGGATCATCAGGATCTGAGAGCCAAGGCTCATCAAATCCTTTAAATAATTTAATTGCCGCAGCAGGATTCTTTGGAGGATCATCTTCAAATAGCGAAGGTGGAACCTCAGTTGGAATAAAAGTTGCAAGTATAAATACAGGAGACCTGGGACTTCTCACACAAGGAGCAACAGATGAAAAAGTAAATCTAAATCTTGCATGGGCTTTTGTAGTCCTACCACTCGTAGGATCAGCGCTTATTATTGGAAATAAACTTAGGAAAAGATATTTAATTAAATCAATATAGAACTGCCCCTGATATTTCTGCTCGTTAGAATATGAAAAAATTAATATTTGGAGTACTGTCAACAGTTATAGTTTTAAACCCTCTGTCTCAAGTCTTTGCTGATGAGATCACTGTTTCTGGAAACGGCGAGGGATCAACAAATAATGTAAATTTAAGTGTTGAGCAAACAACTACTACGCAGCAGAACAATGAAGCTCAAATTGAAAATAACGTTGATGTTAATGCAAATACCGGAGGCAACAGTGCAAATGAAAACACAGGAGATGTAAATATTGAGACTGGAGACATCAATGCAAGCGTTGGTATTTCTAATGAAAACGTCAATCAAAGTTATGTTGAGACAGGCTGCTGCTCTGCTGACAGTTCGTTCGCAATAACTGGAAATGGATCTGATTCGAACAACATGATTGTATATGCAAATACAAGTGCTACAAATGTTTCAATTACCAATAACGCAAATATTACAAATACTATAACCGGAAACGCTAACACCGGATATAACAGCGCAAATGAAAATGTCGGAAGCGTAACAATAGTCACCGGAAATATCTGGGCGTCTGACAATATTTCAAACAAAGATATAAATGTTTATCAGATCAAAGCAAAACAAGACGGCGGAAGCATAAATATCAAAATTGAAGACAATGGTGACGGATCAGACAATTCAGTTGTCATAATCAACGACAATGATCTGGATATAAGTATTGAGAACAATGCAAACATTGTAAATAACACCCATTGGGACTTAAATACTGGCGGAAATGAGGCAAACGGCAATAATGGTGACATAAAAATCGCAACAGGCGACATCTATTATGAATCAAACATTACAAACGGGCCGGTTAACTACGGCTGGGTGGATGTGGACTGCTGTAGTGAGGATGAAACGGATGATCCCGGAAAACCGGTTGACCCGAGTCCGCCGGCAAACGGAGGAGGAAACGGCAGCTCATCAAGCGGTAACGGAAATGATAATGATGAAGATGAGGGTGGCGGAGGAGAAGATGTTCTTCCTATAACAGGACCATCGAATCTAATACTTCTTGGGCTAATAAACATAATTATGTTCTTTATGGGTTGGTACCTGCGGCTAAAATCCGGCAACTCCCCGAATATTGCGCTTACCTAATCTCCTTGATATAATCGCATGTCATGGCAACCAAAACCAAACAAAAGCGCATAAAAAACCCCGCTAAACCAAAAAATAGAATACCCGTCCACCCCAAGGGTGGAAAGCTAAAAGGTGAATCTACGGGAAGGCGGGGGATTTTATTTCATATCGGAAATTTACTTATTGTTCTTTCTCTTCTTACCTCATTTATTGTTTTTTACCCTGTAATAAGCGCTTATTTATTTCCTCAACAAATTAAACCCGCAAATGAGCTGAAAGGGGACTACATAACAATTCCAAAAATCAAAGCTCAGGCACCTCTTATATTTAACGTTGATCCGTGGAACGAGGCAGTCTATCAGGAAGAGCTTAAAAAAGGAGTTGCACATGCAAAAGGCACTGCACTTCCGGGAGAGTCTGGCCGAAGTTTTATATTTGCCCACTCTTCTGGAAATCCATTTGAGATTACCCGCTACAATACTGTATTTCTAAAGCTTGGGGAGCTTAAAATAGGGGATGACATAGAAATAAAAAGGGACAATAAAATCTATAAATACGCTGTAACTCAAACAAAAATAGTAAATCCCACAGAAACTGAGTATCTAATGAAATCAGAGACTGACGGGATAATTGTCCAAACCTGCTGGCCTATTGGAACCTCATTTAAGCGTTTGTTGGTCTTTGCGTCTCCTGTTTAATCAAGAAACCAAAACCCCCTACATATGTAGAGGGTTTTTTAAAACTATCAATTAACAAACGCTTAGGGCGTTGTATTAGTATTTGACGAACCGGTCACATTAACATTTGTTGTAGTTGTTGCGTTTCCTGTATCAACTAATACAGAACTTCCGGTATTCTGATCTGCGCTATTATTGCCTGTATTTGAATTAGCTGTTATGTTAGTCCAAACAACAGTAGTATTGGATTGTTTTACTTTATTTTTGCAAACATCCACTATTAATGCGTTGTTTTTAGAAAAAGCACCATTGTCTGTTATTGTAATAGTATTTCCGTTCTCCTCACCACAACAACAATTAACAGCAGAGTTGTCATTTGTTCCGCCTGCTACAGTTACAGTTGTTGGCGTACTGGCAGTTCCTGTTGTTACTGTTTCACTTCCTCCAGTATTTTTGTTTGCCGTATTTCCACCTGTATCAGATGCTGTATTAGTATGAGTAGCAGCAATAGTTCTATTTTTTTGTTTGACTTTTGATTTTTTTACCTTAACTTCTGCTGCATTATTTGTAGACCCGAATCCGTTG
>MFOV01000014.1:64753-64918 GCA_001782515.1 Candidatus Levybacteria bacterium RIFCSPLOWO2_01_FULL_39_10
ATATCTGCTGCAAATGCAACAGGCACAAAAGTTGTTGCCAGAAGCACCGATGTTGCAATTGCTGCTCCGATTTTTGTTTTTAATCCCATTTCTATAAATCACCTCCTTCCTATGAAGTAGCTCCTATGGAGCACTTCATGGGACCACGTTGGATGCGTTAGCTAT
>MFOV01000015.1:0-1384 GCA_001782515.1 Candidatus Levybacteria bacterium RIFCSPLOWO2_01_FULL_39_10
AATACTTTTCATTCTTTCTGTGAGGCAATCCTGCGAGAAGAAGCTCATAACATTGGACTTGATCCGTCATACAGGCTTCTTTCCGAATCTGAGTCTGTCCTTTTTTTAATAGATAATATATTTGATCTAGGACTTAAGGTTTATAAGCCATTGGGGAATCCTCTCAAATTTATGGACGCACTCTTAACTCACTTTTCAAGACTTAAAGATGAGGATATATCTCCCGAAGAATACTTGAAGTATTCTCGGAAATTCGAAATTCGAAATTCGAAATTCGAAATTACCCCAGAGGAAATCGCACAAACAAAAGAATTAGCAAACGCTTACAAGAAGTATGAAGAGTTAAAAATTAAAAACTCTTTGATGGATTTCTCAGACCTTATTTCAAATACTCTCGCCCTATTCAGAAAAAGGCCGGATATTTTAAGGAAATACCAGCAACAATTCAAATACATTCTGGTTGATGAGTTTCAGGATACAAATTTTGCTCAAAATGAACTGGCAATACTTTTATCCGGAAGGGGCAAAAATATAACGGTTGTGGCAGATGATGATCAGTCAATATATAGGTTTAGAGGGGCTGCTGTTTCAAATGTTCTGCAGTTTAAGAAAAATTTCAAAAATGCAAAGATAATAACGCTTACACAAAACTTCCGATCTACCCAGGAAATTCTGGATAGCGCATACACTCTTATTCAGAATAATAATCCAAGGCGCCTTGAAGTAATTGAAAAAATAGACAAAAGACTTAAAAGCAGTATTAAAAACAAGAATTTTAAAATTGAGCTGATTCATAAAAACCGTGCAGAGGACGAAGCAGATGAGGTTGCAAATGTAATAACTAATCTTTCCAAAACATATGAATATCGGGATTTTGCAATATTGGTCCGCGCAAACAACCACTCGCAGACTTTCTCGTCAGCCTTAGCAAGAAGAAAAATCCCCTACCAGTTTTTAGGTCCGGGATATTTATTTGCCCAGGAGGAAATAAAAGATTTAATTGCATACATACTTTTCCTCTCTGACCTTTCGGATTCGGTTTCACTTTTTAGAATCCTATCAATTGAAACATTCGGCATCTTAGCGCTCACTCTCAATTATCTTCTTAATTTCTCAAAGAAAAAAAATATAACTCTTTTTGAATCGCTTTTTGTACTTGGTGATATAAGACTTAACCCCAAATCCCGGGAAAAACTTGAAAACATCAGGGAAATGTTAAAACATCACATAGAAAGTACAAAAAAAGAAAAAGCAGGTCAGATTTTATACTATTTCTTAATTGATTCAGGGCTTCTTAGATATTTTGAAAAAAATGAGTCTTTGAAAAACGAGAGAAAAATCCAAAATATTGCAAAGTTTTTTGACAGAATTAAAAACTTTGAAT
>MFOV01000015.1:1404-8512 GCA_001782515.1 Candidatus Levybacteria bacterium RIFCSPLOWO2_01_FULL_39_10
TGAAAATTCTGATGCAAATGTGTATTCCACAGCAAAATGGCTGAACCTTATGCTTAAAATGGGAGACAGTCCTCTTGCCTCTGACATTGATCTTCAGGATCAGAATGCAGTTAATATTTTAAGTGTACATGCTAGTAAAGGCTTGGAGTTTAAAGTAGTATTTCTGGTTAACCTAGTCAGTGACAGATTTCCGACACGGGCAAGAAAAGATACGATACCAATCCCAGATGCGCTTATTAAAGAAAATATTTCCAAGGACTCGGACTATAATCTCGAAGAAGAAAGAAGACTTTTTTATGTTGGAATGACACGAGCCCGAGAAAGGCTTTATTTCACTGCTTCTGATTTTTATGCAGGAGGAAAAAGAAAGAAAAAGTTGTCTCCTTTTATATATGAAGCGCTACCAGAGATTAAAATCAAAGAAGAAATATCTGAAAAATCCCAGCAGCTTTCTCTTTCTAAGGCTCTTTTAACTTATGAGGAAAAGGATGAGGAAGAAAAGGCTGCAACACCTTATAAAGTAAGATATTTGACTTATTCAAATCTTCAGATGTTTGATATATGCCCTCTTCATTACAAAGCAAAAGTAATTTACAACATTCCTACTCCCACATCATCTGTACAGAGTTTTGGGATATCGGTTCATAACGCACTTTATAGATTTTTTAGGTTAATTCAGGAAAATAAAAATCCCACCTTCAATGCTCTTATCAAACTTCTTGAAAGCGAGTGGATAAATGAAGGCTATCAGAACAAGGCGCACGAGCGGGAAAGGTTTGATGCTGCAAAACAAAACCTCAGAATGTTTTACAATCTTGAAAAACCTTTTAAAAAACCGCTTATGTTGGAGATGCCTTTTACTTTTATTTTGGAAAACGGTGTAAAAGTATTCGGTAAAATCGACAGAGTTGATGGAATCGGTCACCGGCCCGGTCACCGACTCGGAGAGGTCTCTGACTCGGAGAGAAGGGCCTCTGGCCCGGAGGGTATTGAAATTATAGATTATAAAACAGGAGCAGATAATCCTAAAGCTGATGCCGCGCATAAACTTCAGCTTTCAATGTACGCTCTTGCTGCAACAAAAGTAAATGATCCTGTACTTAATAAATCACCCGATGATATTAAACTTTCTATATACTTTTTGGACGGAAATAAAAGCAAGTCGATGAGCTTTACAAAAGAAGACTTATCTGTTCTTGAGAAAGATCTAATGAACAAGGTAGAAGAGATTGAAAAAAGTAAATTTAAGTGCAGCAGAAATATAATCTGCGAGAACTGCGAATATAAAATGCTTTGCAATACAATTAGTTAACTTACTGCGAGATTAATTAAACTAAAATTGTGCTGGGAAGAGAGTAAGCCAGATTCTGTTTAGTCTACAATCTTTCTAGTTGTGATGCTTTATCACACCTCCCGCCGTTTGGCGGATGCCCTTCTTTGATGCTTGTCTAGAGATGACTTAAGCGCATCGATCGAAGGTTGCAGCAGGTAGGATTGCCCGTTTCAAAACTACTCGTTTCTGTTGCTCTCAGGTTTTGTTAATTCAAAACCTGTTTCAAATTCCGTTTAGTAGTCTTAAGAATTTGAACACCAGCTATTTCTAGCCGGGGCTTACGCCCCAATCCTCTCTCTAATGCTGTCTGGACTTTCCTCCCCAAAGTGAGATTCTCTACTTTAGGGTAGTAGACCTTCTTCCCAGCAACTAGTATTATAACATATCAGCTTATAGTATTACAAAGGGTTCGCTTCGTTGTCCCAGTGATACCCTTGGTACTTGCCCGCCTGCAACGCTTGCGCTAGCATTGCGGGCAGGTGGTACTTTTGATACCTTAAGTTTCTTACCTAATTGCTTTTTTAAGAGTCTTTCCGGGCGTAAAACCTGGGGCTTTTCTTGCAGGAAGTGTTATTTTTTCTCCTGTTTTTGGATTTCTGCCAGGCCTTTCCCTTCTGTTTCTCACTGAAAAAGTTCCAAATCCAGTTATTACTACCTTTTCATTCTTTTTCAGAGAGTCTCTGATACCACTAAGCATTGCATTAACAGCGTCAGATGCTGCTTTGTTTGTAAGATTTGCTTTTTTAGCAACGTGTCCTATAAGATCTTTTTTTGTCAAAGATATCACCTCCTCCGGGCCAGAGGCCACTGGGCCTGCGGCCTTTTAGCTTTATATTGTCAAATCAGGCTAAAACTATAAAAAATATCTGATTAGATTTACAATACAGTGTAATCGAAGAAATTGTCAAGTCCCATAATTGTGTTCAAAAATAGAACGCGACCCGCCGTTAATCGCTCTGTGAGGCGTGAATGAATAATTCTGAAAAGCCGAACAGTAAGAAAAGGCTGGGTCAAGTCCACAAAAATTGTTCAGTTGATACGCAAGTGCGGGGGAGCTAGTAAATTTTCGAAGATCGCATTTTGAGCTCAGGAGAAAATTGTTATTATTAAAAATGTATTAGTCGAACAAGCACTGAGATTTTTTTCCAAACCAAGCCGCGAACTGCGGATCAAGAAAATTTTGTGAGCGACCTCAGCGCCTTTTAAACAACTACTCATTTCCTGATACCGCTCTGAATTCCCTTATTGCTGTTACTTTGACCTCGCCTGGAATAACAAGGGCTTTACTTATTTCCTCACGTATCTTATCAGCGATTAGAGTAGTCTCGGCATCCCCAAGCTTGTCAGGGCTAATTATTACTCTTATTTCTCTTCCTGCTTCAAATGCATATGCGTCTTCAACTCCATCATATTTTTTCGCAATCTCTTCCATCTCAGTTAGTCTTTTTCCGTATTCTTCAACATCTTCATATCTTGCGCCAGGCCGGGCTCCTGATATTTGGTCCGCAACATGAACAATTACCGACTCAACCGATGAGAACGGTTTATCCTCATGGTGTTCCGCAATACAATTAATAATTGCTTCCGGTATGTTGTACTTTTTGAGAAGATCTACGCCGAGCTTTACATGGCTTCCCTCACCTTCTACAACTTTTCCAATGTCGTGAAGAAGGCAGCCTATTCGAACAATATTAACGTCAGCTCCCACCTCCTCAGCTAAATGAGTTCCTATTTTTGTTGTTTCCAAAAGGTGAAGTGTCAGGTTCTGTCCGAATGAAGTTCTGAATTTGCAGCGCCCCAGAACTGCAATTAGATCAGTCGGAAGTTTAAATACTCCGACATCGTGTGCGAGCTTTTCTCCTTCCTGGTACATTATCCGCTCAAGCTCTTTTTTTGTTTCTGTGACAATTTCCTCAATTCTAAAAGGCTGGATTCTTGAGTCTTTTATAAGTTTTTCCAAAGACCTTCTGGCGATTTCGCGCCTTATCTGATCAAATGATGAAAGCCTTATCACTCCCTCCTCGTCCAAATCAACATCAACGCCTGTTGCCTGTTCAAAAGCCCTTATGTTTCTTCCCTCTTTTCCTATAATTCTTCCTTTTACTTCCTCGTCTGTTATCTTGACAATTGATACCGTGTATTCGGGAATGTATGAAACAGCGCCATGCCTCATTGCCTCAACTACTATTTCCTGGGCTTTTTTGTCAGATGTTCTTTTTGCCCCGTCCTCCCGCTCTCTTATAATTTTTGCAAGGGTTTCAGCTTCTTTTTCTTCAACTTGTTTTAGAAGTTCTTCTTTTGCTTGATCCGTAGTCAAGCCCGATGCTTTCTGGAGCTTTTCTCTGTACTCTTCTTTTGTTTTATCAAGATTTTTTCTTTCGCGCTCTAGCTCTTCCCGAGCTTCGTCAAGTTTTTCCTGTCTTTCAAGTAACTTTTTCTCAAGACCTATCAAATCTGTATCTGATGCTACCATAATTTTTAAACAAAGAAGAAACCGCGCTTCGGCGGAAGTATTAAGCTCTTATCAAATTGAGGTTAAAAATAGATTTCATACCTACTGTTTTGACAAATTCTTCTTGTCTGGTATGCATTATAACTCTTATTTTTTAAAAACTCAATTACTTTGCAGTACTTTTTTAACCACATCCCAGGAAAAACCTTTGCGGAGAAGATATGAGGCAGTCTTTTCTCTTCGTTTTTGTGGGGATAAATTTCTATAAAAATCCAGTTTTTTTTGAGCCAACTCTTTTGCGCTTTTTTCATCAGTTTCCTTTTTGGAATCAAGATCTGACACAAGCTCCTGAATTAATTCTTTTTTTATGCCTTTGTCAGATAGTTCTTTCTCAATTATCCAGACAGGCTTATTTTTATATCTTAACCTTGAGCTGATCCAGGTTTTTGCGAATTTAGTATCGTCTAAGAATTTGTATTCCTTAAGTTTTATGATAATCGATTCTATTGTCCCCTCATCCAGCTTTTTTTTGACAAGATAATCTTTAATTTCTTTTTCCGAACGGGATCTGTAAGATAAATATCTAAGAGTTAGGTTGTAGTATTTGCTAAATTCTTCAGTTTCATCCATTTAAAGACGCTTCTTCCTGATCTTCAATGCCTACCTCAACCGGAGTTCCTTCAGATTTATTTCTTTTAATAATATCTTCTTTTATTTTGCCTGCTATTGTTTTGTTTTCCGCTAAAAACATTTTTGACGCTTCTTTTCCCTGCCCCAGCATAGTTTCTCCATATCTAAAAAATGCGCCGGATTTTTGAATTACTCCCATTTCAACTCCCACATCAATAAGCGCTCCTTCTTTTGAAATTCCATCGCTTGTTACATCAAATTCTGCGATTTTAAAAGGGCTGGCTACTTTATTTTTTACAATTTTGACCCTGTGGCGGGATCCTATCGGCTTGTCGCCATCTTTTAATGTTTCTATTTTTCTTGAATCAAGCCGGACTGATGAATAAAATTTGAGTGCAAGTCCTCCAGTTGTTGTCTCGGGATTCCCGAACATAATGCCGATCTTCTGCCTAAGTTGATTTGTAAAAATTACAACTGTTCTTGATTTTGAAATAACACCTGTTAGTTTTCGAAGAGCTTGGGACATAAGTCTTGCCTGAAGTCCCATCATAGAATCTCCCATCTCGCCCTCAATTTCCGCACGAGGAACAAGCGCTGCAACAGAGTCAATTACCAATACATCTATTCCGCCGGAGCGAATTAAACTTTCCGCAATCTCTAAGGCCTGCTCACCCGTGTCGGGCTGGGATATCAGAAGATCATCAAGTTTTACTCCAATTTTCTGAGCCCAAAGTGGATCCAGCGCATGCTCTGCGTCTATAAATGCTGCAACTCCTCCTGCTTTTTGTGCTTCTGCGATTACTGAGAGGCCAATTGTTGTTTTTCCAGATGCTTCAGGCCCGTAAATTTCAACTATTCTGCCGCGAGGCAACCCTCCGACACCCAGCGCCAGATCAAGCGGTAGGCATCCTGTTGAGATAACCGATACATCAAGTTTTTGGGCTGCCTCCCCCATTCTCATGATTGAACCTCTGCCGTATTGTTTTTCAATCTGATCCATGGCTAAGCGGACTGCATCCATTTTTGCTGAAGATTCAGACGGACCGTTAGGAGAAGATTTTTTTGCTGTTCTCATTTGCGTTTTATTGTAACAACTTTTTGTTATAATGCAATAGCTGAATCTGCAACAAAAAATGTTCTTTCAAATTCTGAAAGAATTTGAAGAGGAGAAGCCGATTCGACGAGTCGGGGTGCTGGGAATCGGATTCCAACCACTATCTTTTCTTAAGAAATTTGTCATCGGAAAGCCTTGATTGTTTGACGATACTTCTTAAAGTTCCCGTTGGAATTTCTCGGGAATGCACTGGAAGAACTACAACGGCATTCAATTCTGAGTTATAAAATATCCTATGACTTCCAGATTGTCTTTTAAGACTAAATCCATTTTGCAAAAGAATTTTTTCTACTTCTCGGGGTTTGAGAGAAGGAAATTTCGTCATTTTGAGTAATATTTCTAGACAGCTGAAGACAAAATTTTCACCTTACTTGTAGTGACAAAATATTCATCCGAGTCAGGATCAGGTATTGGTTTTTTTAACTCAATTAGGGTTTCTAAAAAAAGTTTTATAGCCTTTTCTATATTTTTTACGGCTTCATCAATGGTTTTTCCAAAGTCTGATATGCCCAAGGTTGGCGCATAAGCCACATAAACAAATCCCTTTTTTTGGGATTCTTTCTCAATAATTACTCGATAGCTATGAACTCTCGTATCCATGTTGCTATTCTAAAATAAAAATATCCTTTTTTCAACCTAGAGTCGGGGTGCTGGGAATCGAACCCAGTCCACACGGCCCCCAGCCGCGCATTCTGCCACTAAACTACACCCCGATATTTTTCATTTTACCACAAAAATATTGTTTCATGGCCTCAAATCCTATATAATATTGCCTTATGTTGAGAAAAAATACACATAAACCCAACGGCATTTCAAAATTAAAAGAAATTCCTGTTGAAAAATTTCCCAAGCACGTTCTAATAATTCCCGATGGAGACGGTAGATGGGCTAGAAAACTCAATAAACTACCCACATTTGGACATAAGAAAGGATATATTGTTCTTCAGAAAATCATCAGAAAACTGCAGGATTTACCAATTAACACCTTAACTGTATGGGGGTTTTCTGCAGACAACTGGAAAAGATCAGATGGCGAGGTAAGCGGTCTGATGAAAATTTTAGAAGCAGGAATTAAAGAGGCATTACCGGAACTTATTGAAAAAAACGTCAGATTTATTTGTCTTGGAAGAAGAGATAGGATTCCTAAAAGTCTTAAAAAAACTATAGAAAATGCTGAGGAAAGAACAAAAAATAATGGTCCTAAAATATTTTGTACCGCAATTGATTTCTCAGGTCTTGATCAGGAAATAAGAATGATGGAAAAAGTTCTCAAACTTCCAAAAAATACAGAAGTGGGTATTGATCTTATTAAAAATCTAAGAGACGGATACAACCTAATAACACCAGCTGATCTTATTATAAGAACATCGGGCGAACAAAGAACATCAGATCTTGGATGGCTGTCTCAAAATTCTGAGTTTTACTCCATAAAAAAGCTTCTTCCTGAGACAAGTCCAAATGATTTTGTTTTGGCGCTTCTTGACTACACAAAAAGAGAAAGAAGGTTTGGGGGAAGAATTAAATAGTGAATCTTGCTACCTTTAAAGACTCTTTTGATAAAATACTGCTCGGCTTTCTT
>MFOV01000015.1:8521-32139 GCA_001782515.1 Candidatus Levybacteria bacterium RIFCSPLOWO2_01_FULL_39_10
TCTTGATCAAAAACTAAGAAATCTTCCTGACGCCCCTGGTGATATAAAAACATATCTTTCATATTTAAAAACCTTCCTTGTCGAGGGAAAAAGAATTAGGCCCTATATTTCCTATCTTTCTTACAAATCAAATGGTGGCAAACACGATGACAAAGCTATAAAACTTTTAGTATTTTTGGAAGTTTTTCACGCTTTTTGTCTTGTTCATGATGACGTAATGGACAAATCTTATAAAAGACACGGTGTAAAAACAATTCATAAATTTATTTCCGATAAATATCTTGGGAACCGCTTTGTTGATCCCACTCATTTCGGTAACTCAAACGCGATTCTTTTAGGGGACTTTTTATTTACATGGGCAAATGAGGTGCTACTTACAAACAAGGACTTTGATAAAGAAAGTGTCAGTAGGGTTTATGGGGTATATAAACAAATGATAAACGACGTGTTTTTGGGACAAATGATAGATTTAACAATTACATCAAAAGACAAAGTTACAGACGAGGAAATTTTGCAAAAATACCTTTTAAAAACAGCCAAGTATTCATTTGTTGGGCCCATGATGATTGGAGCAGCGCTTGTAGGAGAAGTAAAAAATGAAAAATTTTATGAGGATTTTGGTATATCTTTAGGCCTTGCGTTCCAGATTCAGGATGATTTAATGGATCTGGTATTTGATGAGAAACAAATAAAGAAATCATCCCTCAATGATATAGAACAGCACCAGCATACATTATTTACCAACTATATTTTTGAAAAAGGTACAAAGGAGCAAATTAATACGCTGAAAAATTTATTTGGTAAAAAACTGGATAAAAAAGACCGGCTGAAATTAAGAAATATTTTTTATGAATCCGGCGCAGTTGAATATGGAAAAAAAATAATTGCTGATAATTTATCGGAGGCGAAAAATCTACTTGAGAAACAAAAGATTAATGAAGAATATAAAAAATTATTTCTAAAATTAATTTTCCAAATCGAAAATAGGGGTAATTAATTAAAAAATTTGATAAAATAAAGCGCTAACTATGAGCAAAGAAAGAGAAATCACTCCAGGACAAAGAACAAGATTAGAGCGTAGAAATTTGGAAATAGAAGAGGTTTGGCTGGCTGGAAATCGAGGTACATGCGGAGGGGTAGAAATGACTCTTGCTGTTGTTGATCGGGTAATGGAAATTGTTCCAGAAAATGTCACGGTTTATACAAATAATGCCCCTGTTAATTTTCCAGATGCCTTTTCACATTTCGGAGAAAGATTAAAAAATGTAAAAGGAGATATTTCTTTAGTCCCTGATGATTCGGTGTTTATTGTATCTGCTCATGGGGTACCACCAAGCACATATGATGACGCAAAAAAACGTGGAATTATTATTATTGATACAACTTGTCCAATTGTATTAGATGAACAGCAAAAAGTTAGAAATGCTGCAGCAGATCCTAATATTGGACATGTTGTTTTTATAGGAAAAGGTTCTCACCCAGAAACTATTGGTGTAAAAGGGCAAGTAGATGAAAGGGCTATTACTGTAATTGATCCAGAGAAAGAAGAGGGCGATAAAGATTATATAGATATCCAAGATGTAAACATACCTGATAATAGTTTGATTATTGCAAAAACTACATACGCACCTAGCTTTATAGAAAAAACTATAGAAAGAATAAAAACTATTAATCCCACCGTAGATGCATCAAGAGCTCATTCATGTTATGCCGTATCACACAGACAATTTGCTGGAAGGCAAATGATAGGAGATGTAGATTTTTGGCTTGTGGTTGGAGACGAATCAAGTCATAATTCAGGAAAATTAAGGGATATTGGCGAAGAGCATTCTAAGCCTGCAGCCTTAATTACTGGTCCCGAAGAGATCGACTGGTCATGGTTTGGTGAAGGCATTAGAAGACTAGGTGTATCATCAGGAGCTTCAGTTCCTGAGCGATTTACTCAAAGGGTGTTACAACCTTTTAGAGATTTAGGTATACCAGTGATAGAACTTCCAAAAGCTGTAGAAGAAAACTATAGAATGTTTAGGCAACCAAACGCTCAATTAGATGCATTAAGACAAAGGTTTGCAGTCAACTAATAAAATTATGAATTATTATAATCAAAAACAATATATTGCAAGGGTTAATAAAAAAGGCGAGATTATTGGAAAAATAGAAAAATGGGAAGCTCACAAAAAAGGAATTCTTCACAAGGCCCTAAGCGTAATTCTTACTTATAAAGATTTTTATATTCTTCAACACCGCAAACACATCGCGTTTGATGGCGTATTTGATCTTACGTCATCTACCCACCAAATATATATCAACGGTGAGCTTCAAGACACAGTTGATGCAACGCTTCTTTCTCTCAAGCGCGAGTGGGGTCTTCAAAAGAATGATTTTGTAAAATTACCCAAAATTGACGGAACAATTTATTACAAGGCAAAAGATCCAAATAGTATTTATACAGAGCATGAAATGTGTGACATGCTAACTGTCAAACTTAAAAAAATACCAACACCAAATTATGATTTTGCTTATGGATTTTCTTTAGTAGATAAAAAAACTTTAACAAACAAAAAATCTTTAATCTATAAAAATCTTGCTCCGTGGTCTAAAGTAGCAATCGAAAAAGGATTATTTTAGCCTATCTCTTTGGAGACTGTTTTTTGCGTCTTGTCCCACACATCTTTCCTTTCGCCTTTTCAGTTCTATTCGAATACGGCTCGAGGAGCGATTTTGGAGGGACTTCGTCGGAGAGTTACCTCTTCGGGCTCTGCTTTTTCCTCCTGGCTTTTCCGCCCATGCCGACTTTTCTTCGCTCTCTTACCCGGGCGTCACGCGTTAAAAGTCCATTTTTTCTGAGTATCTGCTTGTTTTTCTCATCCATCGACGCCAACGCTCGCGATAAACCGAGGATAAATGCTCCCAGCTGAGAGTTAAGTCCTCCTCCCGCAATTTTTGCAGTTATAATATATTTATTAGGAGTGTTTGTTAGCTTAAGAGGTTTTTCATAATATACTTTTGATGCGCCCCCTGAAAAATAATTTTCAATGGGTCTTTCATTTATAATGATTTCTCCTTTTTTAGGAGAATGGTCACCGAATTTTAATGTACTTGGAGCTTTGGAATAAACTCTTACCCTTGCAACAGATGACCTTCTTCGCCCCACTGCAAAAGTGTAGTCTTTGTATATTTTTGCTACCCCAATATTTTTTTTGTTTACTTGAGTATTATTGTCCATATATTGATATTAAATTTTAAAAATTAAATAGTAAATATGCATAGAAAATTTAAAATATAAATATATTTAATTTGTATTTTTGATTTTATCGACATAATCATGCTCGGGTCCTTCGAATACTTTTAATCTTTTTAGCATACTGTCTCTAAGTTTATTCTGAGGAAGCATTCCTTTTACACTGTGTCGAATAATTTCGTTCGGGTTTCTGCGCCTAAGTTCCCCAACAGTCTCTTTTTTAAGGCCTCCGGGATAACCACTATGTCTATAGTATACCTTCCCCTCTTCTTTTCCACCTGTTACCAAAACACTTTTAGAATTAATAACAACTACAAAATCGCCGCAGTCAAGATTCCTTACAAAATAAGGCTTATTTTTACCCATAAGAAGTGAGGCAATTTCAGTTGATACTCTTCCCAAAACTTTATTGTCAATGTCTACCAGATGCCACTCTCTTTTTATATCTGATGCTTTTGTTGATTTCATTTATTTTTTACCTTTCGAAGCTTTTCGCAAAGAAGGCTTTTCCTTTCTTGTTTTCGAACTTGTTTTTATGCTTCCTTTTGCTGATTTTGGTTTATCGCTCTTTTTTGCAACAGGTGCAACGTATTCAACTTTTTCCGTCCATTCCAAAATTGCTAGTGACGCATTGTCTGAAAATCTATTGCCGGTTTTTATAAGTCTTGTATATCCGCCCTGTCTTTCTTTAAAAACAGGTGCTATGACCTCAATCATACGCTTTGCCTCAAATGGTTTTAAGTTTTTCTCAAGCACTTTTTTCTTTCAGTTTTTAGCAGCGGTTACCAATTTCTCAATTTGCCCCTTTACAGACTTTGCTTTTGCCTCGGTTGTTTCAATTCTTCCCTTTACTATCAGTTGAGATATTAATCCTGAAAAAAGGGCTTTTCTCTCTCCCTTATCTCTTTTAAATTGTCTTCCAAATACTTTTTTTCTCATGATTTTAAAAAAAACCGAAGTTCGAAACCCGAAATGCGAAACAAATTCTAATTTCCTAAACTCTGAATATTTAAAAGTTTTTGAGTTTTGAAAATTGTTTCGAGTTTCGAAATTCAATATTCGGATTTACTATGCAGACAGTTCTATATTTTTATCTTTTAGTTTTTCTTCAATTATTGATATAGACTTCCCGCCCATATTTCTCATTGTGTTTAGTTCTTTTCTTGGTGTCTGAATAAGCTGTCCTATTGTTTCTATTCCGCCATTTCTTAATGAATTATATATTCTTGTGGGAAGATCAAGCTCGTCAATTGTCTGTTTCATCATCTCATCCATTGCGTCATTTTTTGCTGAACTTTCTTCTTCTTCTTCAAAATCCTTAGGATCATAAACCTGATGGAAATATGAGGATAGAGTTTTGGCAGCTTGATCAAGAGCATCTTTAGGATTAACTATTCCGTTTGTTATAATTTCAAGAATCAGCTTATCAAGGTTAGTTTGCCTTCCGACCCTTGTTGCAGAAACAGAATAATTAACGCTTCTTATTGGTGTAAAAATTGCATCAGTCGGAATAACTCCCAAAGATGAGGTTTTTCTATCCTCGGCAAGAGAATATCCGTATCCTCTCTCAACAGTAAGCTCCATATCAATCTTTGATTTTTTGTCTGCAAGAGTCGCAATATATTGGTCGGGGTTTACAATCTCAACGTCTTCGGGAAGCTCTAGATCTTTTCCTCTTACTTCTTTTTGTCCAGTAACAGAAAGCTTAACTATTGTCTGGTCTTTTGAATCAAGAACCTTAAAATTTAGTCCTTTAATGTTTAAGAGAAGATCGATTACATTTTCTTTGATTCCGGGAATTGTTGAGAATTTGTGTTTTGCACCAGTAATTTTTACATATGTTACAGCTGATCCCGGAATAGATATGAGAAGAATTCTACGCAAAGCATTTCCAAGAGTGTGACCGTAGCCTGGGTCAAGAGGTTCAATTACAAATCTACCGAATGTGTCATTTACTTCTTCGTCTTTAACTTTAAATTTAGGTTCTATCATAAGTAGTTATTCTATCATTATCTTGAATAATATTCAATTATCGGTTGGGTATCAAAAGGGACCTCTAGATCGTCTTTTTTGGGAAATCTCACGAGTTTCCCCGAAGCTCCCTCACGCTCAATAAACCCAAGCACATCTTTTCTGTCATTCATAGCCTGTAGTACTAATGGATTTTTTTGGGTTTTATCATCAATTGTTATAACATCATTTACCTTTACCTGATATGAGGGGATGTTTACTTTTTGTCCGTTTACTTTTACATGTCCGTGGGAAACAAGCTGTCTTGCACCTGCCCGGGACTGCGAAAATCCGATTCTGTAAACCAAGTTATCAAGTCTTGTTTCAAGAAGCGCAATAAGAAGTTCTCCTGTTTCTGCTTTTTGGGACTCAACGTATTTAAAAATTTTTTTAAACTGTTTTTCCAAAAGTCCGTATGTTGCTTTTGCTTTTTGTTTTTCCCTAAGCTGTGTTCCGTACTCTGAAAGTCTTTTTTTCCTCTTTCTTCCGTGCTGTCCAGGAGGAATGTTAAGTCTTCTTGTAAGACTTGCCGAGGATTTATCAAGAACATTAACTCCTTCCCTTCTTGCTATCTTGTGTTTTGGTCCAGTTTGTCTTGCCATCTATTATATTCTCCTCTTTTTGCTTGCTCTTGGTCCGTTATGCGGAATTGGCGTTATATCAGCAATTTGTGTTATTGAAAGTCCTGTGCTTTTTATAGCACGGAGAGCGCTGTCACGCCCAGATCCTGGTCCTTTTATGTATACTTCAACGTTTTTAAGTCCTTTTTCCTGTGCTTTTTTAATTACGTTTTCAACTGCCTGAGTTGCAGCATATGGTGTAGATTTTCTAGTCCCCTTGTAACCTGATGCACCTGACGAACTCCATGCAACCACATCCCCTTTAATATCTGTAATTGTTACGAGTGTATTATTGAATGTTGATGTAATATAAATTCGTCCGTTCTCAACGGTTTTTGCGGTTTTCTTTTTTGTTTTGATTTTTTTTGTTGCCATATTTTAAAATTATTCTTCAGTTAGTCCCATTTTTACTGCAACTTCTTTTTTGATTGCACCAATTGTTACTCTTTTTCCTCTTTTTGTTCTTGCATTTGATCTTGTTCTTTGTCCTCGAACAGGTAAGTTTCGAGCATGCCTGTGACCTTTGTATGAACCTATATCTCTTAATCTTTTTATATTGTTATTGATCTCAGTTCTTAAGTCTCCTTCAATTCTGTATCCTTCAAGAACTTTTTGAATTCTTTTCTGCTCATCCTCAGTGAGAGCATGTACTCTTTTTCCTCCATCTACCTTTGCTTTTTCCAAGATATCATATGCGTTATTCCTTCCAATTCCATAAATATAGCCCAGTGCTATCTCAATTCTTTTTTCATCTGGTATAGTTATTCCTGAAATTCTCATGCGTCAAAACTCGATTCTTTCGCATCGTCCTCGTATAAACTCGGACTTCAGCTATTCTGAATCGGTTTCTCCTTTCAAAAATCTTCGATTTTTGGTTACAAACTTTTTATTTTTTAATTGAAATTTTAAATTTTGCATTTTTTTTAATTCCGGGGTTAGCCTTGGCGCTGCTTGTGTCTTGGGTTATCGCAGATTACCCTGACAACTCCACGCCTTTTAATTATTTTACATTTTGCACATCTTTTTGATACGCTTGCCTGAACTTTCATTCGTCAAGTCACGGCCTTGGGCCTTCGTTCGATTACAAATCGAACTTCAGCTTCCCGGCCGGCCTTTCCTCCTCAAAATTCTTCGAATTTTGAGAAAAACAATTTTCTCTTGATTTTATTAAATTCATCTTTTTGATATTTGATATTTTATTTTTCATCTTAGCCTATATGTAATTCTACCTTTGGACTCGTCATAAGGTGTCATTTCTACTCTTACCCGATCCCCTGGTAAAATTTTTATAAAATTCATTCTCATTTTACCCGACAAGTGACAGATTATTATCCTACCCTCAGGTGTTTCTACCCTAAAAAGGGTATTTGGGAGTGATTCCAAAACTACACCTTCTATTTCAAACGACCCTTTGTGCACCATAGTAAAAAATAGTAAATATTAAATATAAAAAAGCAAATAGAAAATTTCTCGTAAACTTCTTCTCTATTTGCTATTTGGAAGTCGCAATTTACAATTTAAAATTTACTATTTCAAATCTCCGATATTATAACAAATCAGCCTCAAAAGGGCAATAGATTCAGAATACTCAGATACTACTCAGATTATCAGACGGGTCAGAGGCTCGGAGCGTCAGATTTCTGATTTTCTGATACTCAGATTCACCGACTCGCTGAGTTTTCTGAGCTTTCCGAAAATAAACTATGCTGTAAGTATCATGGGTTCTTTATCTGTTATAGCAACAGTTCGCTCAAAAAGACCTGATATTGAACCATCTTTTGATGCTATTGTCCATCCATCTTTATCTAAAACCACATCGTAACTACCCATGTTATAAATTACTTCGATTGCAATAGTCATACCCGGGACAAGACGGGGCGTTTTTTCAATTTTTTTATTAAGATATCCAGGTACCTCAGGTGACTCGTGAAGACTCTTGCCTATTCCATGACCAATTAAACTCCTAACAACAGCGTATCCGCTCTTTCTTTCAACAATATCTTGGATGGTTTTTGAAATATGTCCTATGTGATTTCCCGCTACCGCAACTTTAATTGCTTCCTCAAGCGCTTTTTTACCAACTTCCAAAAACTGATCGATTTTATCTTTTTTATTGTTTGTTAGTTGTTGTTTGTTAGTTGTTGAAACGCGAAGCGTTTCTGCCATATCTGTATTAAATCCTTTGTAATAGACTCCGCAGTCAATTCCTACAACATCTCCTTCTTTTAAAACCCTTTCCGTTGGAATACCGTGAACAACTACCTCATTTGTTGATATGCACGTTGCATATTTATATCCTTTTACTCTTTTAAATGCAGGCTCTCCCCCTTTTTCCTCAATTAACCTCTCAGCCATATTTTCAATATCAAGCTCTGTCACTCCCGGTTTAATAGAACCGACTGTCTCCCAGAGAACTTGTGATAGAATTTTTCCGCCCGCTTTCATTACTTCTAAATCCTTCGGAGTTTTAATATTAGTCATAAAATCCTTTTTCTTTTAAAATTTTAAGAACTTTTTCATATGTGTCGGAAATTTTGTCATTTGTAGTATCTACTTTAATTGAATCTTTTGCGGGAACAAGAGGCGATATACTTCTTTTTGTATCTGCTTCGTCTCTTTTGTTTATTTCTGCAAGTATATCGTCATATGGTTTTTCTATCCCTTTTTCTCTGTACTGTGCAGTCCTTCTCTTAGCTCTAATTGATGGATCTGCCACTAAAAATATCTTTACTTGAGCCTCAGGGAATACTTTTGTTCCAATATCTCTTCCCTCAGCAATTATAATTCTCCCTTTGTTAAGTTCTTCAAATCCTATCTTCTTTTGAAGCTCAACCAAAAACTCTCGGACACTCTTATAACCTGCGACAATTGATCCTTTATTGGCAACCTCGGGTTGCTTTATTTTTTCAGTAACATCTTCTCCGTTTAAAACTATACTTTTGCCACTGAAGTCAAAATTTAAATTATGAAACACTTTTTTAACATTTTCTTCATTCTCAACATCAATTCCATTTTCTATACAGTAAAGTGCAAGACCTCTATACATTGCGCCTGTGTATAAATAAAATGCATCAAGTTTTTCTGCCAAGAGATGTGCAAGAGTTCCTTTTCCTGAAGCTACGGGTCCGTCGATTGCTAAGATGAATTTTTTACTCATGTGAGGAGGTCTGCTTTAACGCTTTTAAAATATCCTTACTTATTTCTTCAATCTCTTTTTCTCCGTTAATCTCAACAAGAATATGCTTTTTTCTGTAATACTCAATAACTGGTGCTGTCAACTCATGGAAAAGTTCTATTCTTTTTCTCAGTGCATGAAGTGTTTCGTCTTCTCTTTCATCTTTTCTGTATGAAAGCCGCCACAAAGCCTCCCTATCGCTCACTTTAAGATAAATTACTTTATCAATTCCGTGTTCAAATGCTTCTGCCTGTTTTGTGGTTCTTGGGAATCCATCCATAACATATCCTTTTGAATATTCAGGGCGTTTTAAATACTCGGAAACAATCTCAAGTGTTTTGCCATCAGGAATCAGAGCTCCTGATACCATAACTTCTTTGATATATCTTCCTATGGGAGTTTTTTCCTTTGCAATATCCCGGAAAATATGTCCTGTTGAAAGGTAGGGAATTCCGAGTTTTTTTGAAAGAATATTTCCCTGGGTCGATTTACCTGCGCCTTGGATTCCTATTAAAATTATCTTCATATTTTATATTTAATATTTAATATTTAATCTTTAATATTATCTCTGATATCCTTCGTAATTTCTCATAACAAGCTGAGCCTCAAGCTGTTTTATCGTTTCCAAAACAACTGACACTACAATAAGAATTCCTGTTCCTCCAAGTATAAGATTCTGGACATTGGTAAAAAGAAGTACAATTGAGGGAAGAATCGCGATTGTCCCTAAAAACAGAGCTCCCCAAAGAGTAATTCTCACCAAAACATAATTTAAAAACTTGGCCGTTGATGCACCCGGTCTAATGCCTGGAATAAAACCTCCGTATTTTTGGATTTCCTCAGATATTTTTTTCGGATTAAATACAACAGCTGTGTAAAAAAACGCAAATAGAACAACAAGTCCAAAGTAAACTGCGTTGTATAAAAATCCATTTGGATCAAACCAAATTGTAATCTGCGTTGCAATTGCACTTAAGTTTTCACGCCCTGAGCTTGATAAAAATGTTGCAATAAGAGACGGCAGAAGAATAATTGAGACTGCAAAAATGATCGGAATTACTCCTGCCTGGTTAAGACGCAAGGGAAGATGCGTTGACTGATTTCCGTAAATCCTGTTGCCTCTTACTCTTCTTGCGTAGTAAACGGGAATTTGTCTGGTTGCTTCATTAACTATTACAATTGATGTAATTACAACAATTCCCAAAAGTCCGAAAATTAGTATATTTGATAGGTTCTGGGCTGTTGCTGTTGAAACAGTCTGGATAAAAAGTACAGGAGCCCTCACTACTATTCCAGCGAAAATGAGGATTGAGATTCCGTTTCCGATTCCCCGCTCTGTAATTAGCTCTCCCAGCCATACCATAAGCATGGTTCCTGCTGTCATTGTGAGAATAAATGAGAGTATCTCAATTGGACTTTGAAGAGATACAATTCCCTGCGTTCGAAGTAACGTAAACATCCCAACAGCCTGAATTGCAGCAAGAGGAACTGTTAAATACCTTGTATATTGGTTAATTTTGCGTCTTCCGTCTTCCCCTTCTTTCTGAAGAGCTTCAAGTTTGGGAAAAACAAGAGTTGCCATCTGCATGATAATGGACGCGTTAATGTATGGATTAAGTCCTAAGGCCATCACCGAGAAATTCGAAAGTGTTCCTCCTGAGAATATATCCAGAAGCCCTAAAAACTGATTCTGAGAAAAAAGAGTTCGCAAGGAATCTACATTTACGCCACTTACGGGAATATGAGCAAATACTCTAAAAATTATAAGTATTCCTATTGTGAATAGAATCTTTTTTCTAACTTCCTCTGCTCTGAAACTGTTTTGAAATAGTCTTAAAAGATTTCCCATTTATATAATTAGTTCTCTACCTTGCCGCCGGCTTTTTCAATTTTTTTTGCTGCATTTTTTGAAATCGGAAGTTTAATAGTAAGAGCCTTCTCAATTTCCCCGTCCCCTAATATTTTAACACCAAATCGCTTAGCATCAATTTCTCTAACTATCTTGTATTTAATAAGAGAGTTAATATCAACAACCTCGTTTTTTGGCAAGGTATTTAAATATTTAACGTTTACTATTAAGAATTTATCTTTTATCGGCTTATTTCTTCCTTTACCGCGTCTGTACGGTAGTCTTTTTGTCAAAGGGAGTGCTCCTCCTTCAAATAAAAGAGGAACTTTATTTCTAGCAAGTTGGCCTTTTGTACCCCGACCTGCGGTCTTAACTCTTCCTGAGCCGTGGCCCTGGCCAAGCCTTTTCTTGCTTTTTGATTTGATTTTCTTAAGACTACTAAGGCTCATTATTTTTCTTTCCTCGCCATTTCTCTTTTATATCTTAAAGATAAAAGTCTCAGTGCTTCAATTGTTGCATAAACGTTACTTGCCTGGTTTTTGGTACCCAAAACTTTTGACGAAATGTTTGCGATTCCTGCTGCTGACACAACACTTCTTACTGCTCCTCCTGCAATAATACCTGATCCCGGAGGCGCGGGTTTAAGAATAACTTTTGCGGCTCCTAATTTAATATTGTATTCGAAAGGAATTGTTCCGTTAATGATCGGAACCTCAATCTGGTGTTTTTTTGCAAAAGCAACTCCTTTTTTAATAGCTGAGGAGACATCCGGCGCTTTACCAAGCCCAACTCCAACTTTTCCTTTTTTGTCTCCCACAACTGCAAGGACTGAGAAGCCGATTTTATTTCCGCCTTTTGTTTTTTTGGAAACTCTATTTACCTGCACTATTTTTTCTTCAAATTCCTGTGTGTTTTCAGGAAAACTTCGTGTATTGTCTGCCATATTAGAAACTGATTCCTCCTTCCCTCAATCCTTCTGCAAAACTTTTAACTCTGCCGTGGTATGCGTATGGGCCTCTGTCAAACACAATCTCTTCTACTTTTTTAGATTTAATGTTTTTTGCCATAAGAAGGCCAAGAGATTTTGCTTTCTCAGTTTTGGTGCCACTAACACCTTTGAGATCTTTTTCAGTTACGCTGGCAAGAGTAAGGTTCTTTGAATCATCAATTAGCTGTGCTGATATAAATTTATTGGATCTGAAAACAGAAACTCTCGGAACTTTTTTGAATTTACGAACTTTTGTTCTTATGCGCAATTTTCTTTTTAATTTTTTATCTTTTTTGTTTTTCATATCTCTTAGGCTTGTGCCCCAATTGCTTTTGCAGCTTTTCCTACTTTTCGTCTGATATATTCATTTTGATATTTAATTCCTTTTCCTTTATACGGCTCGGGAGGGCGGATGCTTCTTACCTTTGCAGCAGTATCGCCAACATGCTGTTTGTTGATGCCTGAAACTGTAATCACATTTTCCTCAACACTAAATGTTACTTGTGGGTCTGCAGTAATCTGAACCGGGTGTGAATAACCAACCGAGAGAGTCAGGTTATTTCCGTTTGCCTGTGCTCTGTAACCAACACCGGTCAATTCCAGCTTTTTCTCAAATCCATCTGTTACTCCTTTTATCATATTTGCAATATTTGCTCGTGTAAGACCGGACAGAGCTTTTGCACTATCTGAATCGTTTTTCCGTTCAATTGTTATTTTGTCCCCCGTTAAATTTACTGTAACTTCACTTGGAATCCTGAATACAAGTTGCCCTTTAGGTCCTTCAATATTAACCTGCCCATTAACTATCAAAACCTTAACTCCTTCTTTTACTATTACCGGTTTTTTTGCTATTTTTGACATATTTACCTCTTGTTTTATTTATAGTGAGCTTGGGAAACTACCAAACCTCAAATAAAACTTCTCCTCCTATTCCTTTTTTCTTTGCATCTTCTCCTGTCATTACTCCCTGGTTTGTTGTAAGAACCACTATATGTTTTCCTCTTTTTTCAAGATCCGAGATTGACTTTGTTCCTTTATAGACCCTAAGAGATGGTTTTGAAACTATTTTTATATCAGTGACCACTGGCCTTCTTTTTTCATAAGCAATTGTCACCTCAATTGTTCTTCGCTCCCCTTCTTTTTTCTCTTTTATATTTTCTATAAATCCTTCTTTTTTAAGAACGAGTCCAACCTGCTTTGTAATATTGGAATAAGGCATGTTAACAATATGGCGTCTTGCCATAGCAGAGTTTTTTATTCTTATTAGAAAATCAGATATTTGATGATTCATAGTCGTTTTACTCCAATTTAAAATTCAAAATGCAAAATTCAAAATTATTGTTTTTATTTATATAAATATTTTTCATAACTTTTAATTTTTAAATTTAAACTTTTAACTTATTTACCAACTGGATTTAACCACTCCGGGCAACTCTCCTCTCATTGCTAGTTCTCTGAAACATACTCTGCAAAGCCCGAATCTTCTCATATAAGAGCGCGATCTTCCGCAGATACTGCAGATATTCTTGTGTCTTACAGAGTATTTCTGTTTTTTCTGAAATTTAGCTATATTTGATTTTTTTGCCACGGCGTCAAAACTCGACTCTTGCGTTTCGTCCTCGCTCACGCTCAGACTTTAACTGTTACGAGTCGGTTCCTCCTTTCAAAAATCTACGATTTTTGGATAATTTTCTCTTATTTATGAATAATTTTAAATTCTTTATCATATTTACTATTGCTTCGCGAAAGGCATTCCAAGGGCCCTCAAAAGTGCTTCACCTTGTTTGTTATCCTGAGCTGTTGTAATAATGGTTACCTGGAGACTTTGGTTTTTATCTATCTTTGAAGGATCAATTTCCGGAAATACCTGAATTTCTGAAAATCCAATTGAATAATTTCCCCGTCCGTCAAATTTACTTGTCTCAACTCCTCTGAAATCCCTAAGTCTTGGAAATACAATTGCAATAAGTTTATTTAAAAAATCATACATTCTTTTCCCTCGGAGTGTTACCATAGCACCGATTTTATCTCCTTCTCTCAGTTTAAAAGACGCAATTGATTTTTTTGCAGCAGTAACTTTAGGTTTCTGCCCTGTGATTTGGGTCAAAATAGTCAGCGCATTATCAATGTTTTTCTTGTCAGACAAAGCGTCTTTTATTCCTGCATTTATCACTATTTTTGTAAGCTTTGGAATAGCCATATCGTTGGTAAGTGACAGCTCTTTTTTAAGCTTATTTTTAAAATCCTGACTGTTTGTTTTTGTATTCATAAATTTAAATCCTTTTCTTGCATTTACGGCATATTCTTACTTTTTCTTTATTGTCCATTTTGTATCCAACTCTTGTTTTCTTATGGCATTTTGGGCAAATTAGTGCAACATTTCCCGCTGGCAGGGGTTTTGTAATTTCAATAATTTCAGACGGTCTGTTCTGAACCGGTGATTTATAGTGTCTTTTGTATAAATTAGCTCCGGGCAAAAGTACCAAATTAGCCCTGGGATAAACTTTTTCAATTTTTCCCTTTTTGCCTTTGTCTTTTCCTCTTACAACAATGACTTCATCTTCTCTTTTAAGCTTCATATTATACGCCTTAATGTTTTGTTTATTCAAGCGTGGGGAGCCGGTAAAATTTTCGAAGGACGACAAGCGAACTGCGTGTCCAAGAAAATTTTCACTGGCGACCTCAGCGCTATTTATAACACCTCAATTGCCATACTTGAAATCTTCATATAGCCTCGGTCTCTAACCTCTCTTGCAATAGGCCCGAAAATTCTGGTTCCAATGGGATTCTTGTCTTTGGGATTATCAATAATAACTCCGGCATTGTCTGAAAATTTAATATATGATCCGTCCATTCTTCTGAATTCTTTCTTTGTTCGGACAAGTACTACCTTTACAATATCGCTTTCCTTAACCATGCCCTGAGGCGTTGCTTCTTTTACAACGCAGTTTAGGACATCTCCCAGTCTTCCGAATTTTATCCTGGACGAACCCATGACTTGAATCACCATGAGTCGCCTGGCTCCTGAATTATCTGCAACATTTAAAATACTTCTGTGCTGTACCATATCCTGAAAATTTCTAAATCCTAATTTCTAATATCTAAACAAATTCCAATTTACCAATAATAAATTTAGGTTAATTAGAAATTAGGTCAATTTTTCTTCTCCTTTCTTGCCCCACGAAGCTTTTGCGAAGTGGGGTTTGATGATTTTTGAACGGCTTTCTTTGTTGTCTTTCTTGCAACCACCAACTTCGGTGTTTCAGTGGTTGCAGTTTTTTTAGTTCCCACAACTTCTTCTATTAATTCAATAATTTTAAATTTCTTGTCTGATGACAAAGGTCTTGTTTCTGCAATTCTCACTCTTTGTCCCACTTTTGCTTCAAAACCGGTTGTATCTGCTTTATGTTTCTTGCTTGTTTTAATAAGTTTCCCGTACATTGGATGGGGTGTTTTTGAATATACCTCAACAACGGCAGTTTTTTCCATTTTTGTCGACACGATAATTCCTTCTAGTACTTTCATAGTTATTTTGCCTCTGCCTCCTTTGGTGTTTCATCCTGAGTTTGCCCAAGGACAAGTTCTTTTTCTCGAATAAGGGTCAGTATTCTTGCTATTTCTTTCCTCAGCGTATAGACTGCTCTTGTATTTTTAAGTTTGTTCTGACTTTTATCAAGCCTCAGTTTAAAAAGATCTTCTCTCCTTGTTTTTAAAAGATCAGTTAACTCTTCTTTTGATTTTGCTGAAAAATCTTTCAAATCTTTTTTCATAATTTATCTTCTCTCTCAACAATTCTTGTTTTTATTCCAAGCTTGTGAGATGCAAGCCTGAGCGCTTCATATGCCGTGTTTTTTTCAACTCCTGCCATTTCAAAAAGCATACGTCCCCTTTTAACCGGTGCTACAAATTCTTCGACCTCGCCTTTTCCTCCGCCCATTCTAACCTCAGGCGGTTTTTTGGTGACCGGCTTATCCGGAAATATTCTGATCCAGACGCGTCCTCCACGCTGGGTATAGTGAGTAATTGATCTTCTGGCAGCTTCTATTTGCCTTGCCGTAACCCACCCTGTTCCCTCGGAAATCAAACCATACTGCCCAAATGACATTCTTGTCCCCAAGTACGATGTCCCTTTTAGCTTCCCTCTGAACTGTTTTCTGTATTTTGCTTTTTTTGGTACTAGCATGGCTCTCCTTTCAGCCGAGAATTTCCAATTCGGGTGCCCCAAGGACGTTTCCAATTTCCAATTAAGCGCGGGGAGCCGGTAAAATTTTCGAAGGACGACAAGCGAACTGCGTGTCCAAGAAAATTTTCACTGGCGACCTCAGTGCTTAAACTTTTTAATATTTTGTTAAAACATTTATTCATGACTATTCCTCTTTCCTATTTATCCAGACTTTTACTCCTATGTATCCTTTTTTGGTAAGTGACGGAACACTTGCAAAATTGACATTTTCTCTTATCGTTGACAGAGGAACTGTTCCTTGCTGAAGTTTTTCCCGTCTTCCTATTTCAGCGCCTGAAATTCTTCCTGAAATTACAACTTTTATTCCTTTAGCGCCTGATGTCATTGCCCTATCAACTGCCTGTCCCATTACCTTTTTGTATGATGCCCTTCTTGCAAGCTGATCTGAAATATTTTTTGCAACAAGATATGCGTCAAGATTCGGATCTTTAATTGGCTCAATTCTAATATCAAGCTTGGGAAGATTTTTACTGTCCTTATTTATTTCGATCAATGTTTTTACCAAAAATTTCTTAAGATCTTCAAGTCCCTGTCCGCCACGCCCTATAACAATTCCAGGTTTCGAAACATAAGTTGTAATTTTTACACTGTTAATAGATCTTTCAATCTCAATTGATGAAACTCCTGCGTTTTTAAGCTTTTCATTTATTGCACGTCTCAGTCTAAAATCCTCAAGAAGAGTCTTTTTATAGTTTTTTTCATCAAACCAGCGGCTCTCCCAGTTAAAAAGGGGACCAAGTCTGAATAATTTTGGATTTACCTTATGTCCCACGGTAATTATTTAAAATATTAAATAGTAAATATTAAATATTTTTGCTATTTACTATTTGCTATTTGTTCTCCTTCCTTGCCCTCTGTATCTTTAGCGAAAGAGGATTTCTTTTTTTCTTCTTTCAAACTTTGATCGGGAACTTTGTCTTCAAGAACAACTCTTAAATTTGTTCCTTTTCTCTCATAGGGATGGACTCGTCCTCTTGTTGAGGGTCTGTATCTTTTTAAAGACTGCCCCTCATTGACATCAATTGTTTTTATAACAAGGTTCCTTTTATCAAGTCCTGAGTTGTTTACTGCATTTGAAACAGCAGCTCTAATCGCTTTTTCAAGTGCATATGTTCCCCTGTTGTGGATAATAGAGAGCGCATCAAGTGCTTCGTTAATTGATAGTCCTGAAATTGAATCAGAAACCAATCTTACCTTTCTTGTGCTCACCCTTATATTGTTAAATCGTGTTATCGTTTGCATAGACTCACTCCGTTCGTAATACTACCAATAAATACCGATTTCCAATGAAGCGCGGGGAGTCGGTGAATTTTCGCTGCTCGCATTCTGAGCTTAAGCTCAGTGGAACTATCATCAAGTAAGATTTGACAAACAATTGACTAAGCCTGATATAAGGTAACAAACCGCGAACTGCGGAGCAAGAAAATTTACTGGCGACCTCAGCGCTTAATTTATAGACTATTTTATTCAAATACTTATTCATAATTAGGTTTTACTTATTTCTCTTGCAACTACCCGTCCGTGACTTCTAAATGTTCTTGTAGGTGAGAACTCACCGAGCCTGTGACCCACCATAGGCTCTGAAATATAAACATCAATAAATGCTTTCCCGTTATGAACTGAAAAAGTGTGCCCCACAAACTCAGGCGGAATCTGAGATGAGCGTGCCCAAGTTTTAATAGGGTTTTTATCTCCCGTATTTTTCTGAGCCATAACTTTTTTCAAAAGTTTTTGGTCTATGTATGGACCTTTTTTACTAGATCGTGACATGCGTCCAAACTCGACTTTTGCGCCTCGTCCTAGGCTTTGCCTCGGACTTTAGCTACTTAAAGTCGGTTTCTCCTTTCAAAAATCTTCGATTTTTGGATAATCGCGTTTAAATTTTTAATTTTGAATTGTAGTTTTGAACTTTTCATTTTTAATTTTTAATTTCTTGTTTGAATTATATATTTATTTGAATATTTCTTTTTTCTTCTGGTTTTCCCATATGCAGGTCTTCCTGCATAGGTCTTTGGTATTTTAAGACCGATTCCAGACCTTCCTTCTCCTCCTCCGTGTGCATGAGATCTTGGGTTTTGAGCAACACCTCTGACAGTTGGACGAATTCCCATGTTTCGCGCCCTTCCAGCTTTTCCAATAACTTCATTCTTGTGATCAATATTTGATGCAGTTCCAACTGTTGCCATACAGGTAAGTCTTATTTTTCTAATTTCTCCTGACGGAAGCTTAAGATGTGCAAAATCTCCTTCTTTTGCCGCAACTATTGCACCAACCCCTGCTCCTCTTGCAATCTGCCCGCCTCTGCCCGGTGTAATCTCAACATTGTGAATAACTGTTCCAACAGGAATAGCGGACAAAAGCATTGCATTACCGTTCTTAACTGATACTTTCTTCCCAGACTCAATTTTTTGACCGGTTTTGAGTCCGTGGGGAGCGATTATATAGCTTCTTCCGCCATCTGCATACTGAATAAGGGCAATATCAGCGCTTCGTCCAGGATCATACTCCAAAGAAATGACTTTACCTTCCTCATTATCTCGTCTTTTGAAATCAACGTATCTTATATATCTTTTATGATATCCTCCCTGGTGTCTTACGACTACCTTACCATGGCTTCTTCCAGATTTACTTTTTTTAATTGACACTAATTTTTTCATGAGATATTAAATACTGCTTATAATTTATTATTTAGATTCTTCTCCGAGTTCAAAAAGGCCGATTTTTTGTCCTTGCCTTACCTTCACTATTGCTTTTTTGTATCCCGCAACAGCCTTTTCCATACGTCTTGTCCCTGTTCTTTTTGTTTTACCTTTCAAAGTAATGGTTGAAACGTGAACTACATTAACTTTGAAATTTTTCTCAACAGCGGTTTTAATTTGGGTTTTGTTTGCCGATTTGGAAACTTTAAATGTGAATTTTCCCGCTCCTGCATCTTTCATTGATTTTTCAGTGATAATTGGTGATATGATAATGTCCATAATTTTAATTCTTCTTTGAAGAACCTCTCAATTCCGTTAGTGCATCTATTGACTCTTTCATAAAAAGCAGGTTCTTATATTTTAAAATCTCATATGTATTTAAAAGATTTGCGCTTGATATCTTAAGGTTTTCAATATTTCTTCCGGCTCTGTAAACATTTTCAGCGTCTTTTGGTTTTGCGGGAATTACAAGAAGGGAAGTTGATTTTCCCTTTTTATCATCATTAATTTTTTTAATTGCTTGATCCATTACTTTTGTTTTTGCTTCAATTTTGGCAAATCCCGATAAAACTTTTATCTCCCCCGCTAAAGCTTTCATCGAAAGTGCTGATAAGATTGCGCTTTTTTTCATCTTTTTGGGAAGTTCTAGTGAAAAATCCCGCGCCTTCGGGCCATGAGCAACTCCTCCGCCAACAAAAATAGGTGCGGATTTTGCGCCGTGCCTTGCTCTTCCTGTTCCTTTCTGCCTGTACCACTTGGCCGAAGTTTTGGACACATCGCTTCTCCCTTTAGTATTTGCGTTTCCCTGCCTCTGGTTAGCAAGATATACTCTTACAGCTTGAGCCATAAGATCTCCGTTTATCTTTGCTCCGAATATTTCTTTTGGCAGTGCAAAGCTTCCGTGTCTTGTTCCTTTTGTGTCATAAACAGGCGCAGATAACGAACCACGGACTGAGTTTGTTGGTTTTGCTGTTGCATGAACGACTGTCTTTCGAACTGTCGATTTCTCAGATTTGAGATTCTTGTCCTGAGCCTGTCGAACGGATGATTTTTTATTTATTATTTTTTTACTTGGCATTTTTTATTTACCCTCCGTAGCCTCTGGCGAAGGATGGGCCTCCTTAGTTTTTACTTCCTGCTTCTGTCTACTTACCTCTGGCTCTTCGGTTTCCTCGGTGTTTTCGGAAACAACAGTGGGTGAACTTACCTTCGGTGAATTAGATGCTTTTTGGACGGTGGAAGTTTGTCCGTTCTCGGGTGAATCGAGAGTCGATCCAACATCTTTTTTCAAACTTTCACCTGGGTCTGTAGATTGACTCTCGCTTAGTGAAGTCTGCTCATCAGTTGGTTTTTCTTCCAAAACGGACTGAACGTCACCCGAAACGGATGAACTTCCGGCGACCTCATTGTCTTTCTCTGATACTTTTGATGGCTCTTTATAAAGCGGTACAAATTTCTTGTCTTCTCCTGTTTTTTTGACAATTATCAAACCGTTTGTAATTCCGGGGATTAAACCTTTAACAACAAGTACCCCATCATTTGTAATATCAACTATTTCAAGATTTTGGATAGTTACTCTGTCACTACCCATTCTTCCTGCCATTCTTTTACCCTTGTAAACTCTTCCCGGTGTTGTTCCTTGTCCGATTGCGCCGGGTGCCCTATGTCTATCCGACTGTCCGTGGGTTTTGGGACCGCCATGGAAACCATGTCTTTTAACAACACCTGCGAATCCTTTTCCTTTTGACGTGCCTGTAACATTAACTATGTCTCCCGGCTGAAATACTTCTGAGGGGTTAAGAACTGTACCTACTTCGGGAGGTGGTGTATTATCAAAGACTCGGACCTCGCGCAAAAATTTAGGGGCCCCTTCTTTCTTAGCCCCTTTAATGTGTCCTGTGAGTGCTTTTCCTGCGCTCTTTCTTGTGCCAATTCCAAGCTGAATTGCCGAGTATTGGTCCTTTTCTTGTGTCTTTTTGGAAATAACCATATTTCCCTTAACATCAATAAATGTAACCGGAATTCTTTTTCCGTTCTGTAGGAATCTTTGTGATTGTTCTTTTTTAAATCCAAGTAAAGTCTGCATAATAAGTTAATTTATGTTGACGAAGATGATAGAATGTTGAATATAGGATTTTGAAGTTAGATGTTAGATGGTTGATATGAATTAATTCTATTTTCCATCTTCTATCTTCTTTTTCCTATCTTCTACCGTCAAACTGCTGGCTTAGGCACAAAAAAAGCGACCACATAGTCGCTTGACCTGAAATAAGTTCAAACTCAAACTCTGACTATGTAGGTATCACCTTCCCCCTGGCCAGAGGCCCTCTTGGACTGGCGGCCCGTGTTTTCCTAGCCATTTCGTAGGAGTAATTATAGCCAAATTTGAGCTTGATTGCAAGGGGAACTACGATAATTTTCAATTCACAATTTTCACTTTTCAATTGATTTCGGGGCAATTATAGCAGGGGAAATATTCGAATCATCAAACTGGAAGGAGTGAAGTTAATGCATCTAAATTTGTTTGTTTCTAAAAATTCCGTGATTCCGGATGATAAAAAAGCCGATTACAAGAATCGCAATCAAAACCATTCCGCTTAAAAGACTTTCTGTGCTTAACAATTTTTGATATACGGTACCACCAAAGAAGTACCAAATAGCTTCAGGGATTTGAGCGATAAGTGTTGCTAAAATGAATTTTTTGTAGCTAATTTTGCTAAGTCCTGCAATGTAACTAATAAAATCCATTATTGGGCCTGTTGTTATTCTTATTCCCAGAAATGCCAAAAATTCAGTCCTTTTGGACAGTTTATCTTCCCAAACATGCATTTTTTTCAGCGGAATAAAGCGCACCACAGCAGGCTCTCTAAATTTTCTTGCAATATAAAAAGCTATTGACGCACCGATTATTACTCCTATGCTTCCGTATAACCATGCCCAAAACCAACCAAGAATTGGGATAAATGCAAAAGACAGAATTCCACCGGGAAGAGGTGGGATAATGATAGATATTGCTCTCCAAATTACAATGAATAATGGAATTAGGAATGGGTATGTTAAGGCAAAATTAGTAATTTCCGCTCTAAATGTGAGAACAAAATAAATTAATGCTATAAAGCAAACGACTGTAAATATAAAAGTCAGTAAGCCAAATACCAGAGGTCTTTTCACTCACAGCAATTATAACAGTTTTCGAGCTTAGAATTTGGGATTTGTTTAGAAATTAGGAATTAGAAATTGTAAATTGCCTGAAAGGCTTTACATCTTTATCTCAATATTAACTCCTGCGGGGAGTTCGAGGTGTCCAAGACTGTCCATAGTTTTTTCAGTTGGGCTGACAATATCGATCAAACGCTTGTGGACTTTTATTTCAAAATGGTCGCGGGAATCTTTATCTATAAATGGGGATTTGGTGACTACGTAGACTGATCTTCTAGTAGGCAAAGGAATTGGTCCCACAACTTTAGCGCCGGTTCTTATCGCCGTATCTAAAATCTGCTGACATGATGCGTCAATAACCCGCGCATCATAGCTTTTGAGTCTAACTCGAATTCTTCCTTTAGGCATACTAAAAAATCTTGTCCAAAGGACAATCATCCTTTGGTATGAAATGTGCGAACTTTAGGCAATTATTTTGGTAATAACTCCTGCTCCAACTGTTTTTCCGCCTTCTCTTACAGCAAATCTAACTCCTTCTTCCATTGCAATTGGAACAATGAGTTTTACTGTCATTTTTGTTGAATCTCCGGGCATTACCATCTCAACTCCCTGTGGAAGCGTAACCTCAGCTGTTACATCAGTTGTTCTTATATAAAACTGGGGACGGTAACCTGTAAAGAACGGTGTGTGGCGTCCTCCTTCTTCTTTTGTAAGAATATAGACTTCTGCTTCAAATTCTTTGTGGGGTGTAATTGAGCCCGGTTTTGCAAGAACTTGGCCGCGTTCTACATCATCTTTTTCAATACCGCGGAGTAAAACTCCAACGTTGTCTCCAGCCTGTCCCTCATCAAGTTGTTTTCGAAACATTTCAACGCCAGTTACAACAGTTGATTTGGTGTCGCGGATTCCGATAATTTCAACCGTATCATTTATCTTTACAATCCCGCGCTCAATTCTTCCGGTAACAACAGTACCTCTTCCTTTAATTGAGAAAACATCCTCAACCGGCATTAAAAACGGCTTTGCCGTATCTCTTTCAGGCGTTGGAATGTCTGCGTCAACCGCATCCATTAAAGCCTGGATCTGTTTCTCCTGCTCTGCATCGCCCTCAAGTGCTTTAAGAGCCGAGCCGCGAACGATTGTAGTTTTGTCTCCCGGATACTCATATTTGGTTAGAAGCTCTCGAACTTCCATCTCAACAAGATCCAGAAGTTCTGCATCCTGCACCATGTCGGTTTTATTAAGAAAAACAACAATTGCGGGAACACCCACCTGGCGGGCTAAAAGTATATGTTCTCGGGTTTGGGGCATTGGTCCGTCCGGCGCTGAAACAACAAGAATTGCTCCGTCCATTTGAGCGGCGCCAGTTATCATGTTTTTGATGTAATCTGCGTGTCCTGGTGCGTCAATGTGTGCATAGTGGCGTTTTTCTGTTTCGTATTCTATGTGGGAAATGTTGATTGTGACTCCTCGTGCCTTCTCTTCAGGGGCATTATCAATATCCTCATACTTCTTTGCCTCAGACTTACCACTCTTTGCAAGAACTGTAGCAATAGCCGCAGTAAGGGTTGTTTTACCATGGTCAACGTGACCAATGGTTCCTATATTTACGTGTGGTTTTGTTCTTTCAAATT
>MFOV01000015.1:32174-50284 GCA_001782515.1 Candidatus Levybacteria bacterium RIFCSPLOWO2_01_FULL_39_10
AGAATATACATCAAAATTCCCAAAAAATCAAGAGTCAACTTCAGATTTTGACTCGCGACCCTGAGCAAAGTCGAAGATCCTGAGTTCAATCGAATGGATCGAACGGGTCAAGGGTTATTTTATTGAATAAACAAAATTAATCAAGTAGTATTTAATTATAAGCCTAGATATGCTATACTATAGGGCTTAATTATGTCGGGGACAGAACAACAACCAAAACCAGATGCAGGACAGCCAAACCCTGAAACGATTTTAAATCCAAATTTCCGTGCAGTACACGGCAGACTTTATATTGCTGCAACAGATGATCATCTTGATACAATAGAGGTTGTTCTCGATCCTAAAAACAGAGACATTCCTTTTACTCTAAAACCACCTACAGAAAAATTTATATCTGAACCTCAGAGGTACAACAATGCAGTATGGGGTTTATCTAAGATGGAGAGAAAAGCAGCATGGGATAGTGTAATACAAGCACATGGATTTGAATATGCAATGGATGAATGGAGTGCACAAGTAAGAAGTTCTATTAACTTAACACAAATTCAAAGTCGAAAAGATTTGATAAAGCATTACACAGGAAAAGAGTCGGGACACTCCCCAGAAGAAATTAGAACCACATTATACGATATATACTGCAATGGAACTTCGGATGTAACAGAATTTGTAATAGAAGCTTTAAAGATTCCAAACGTAAGTGAAGAAGATGTTAAGTGGTTAGCAAAAAAATTATTTGGCAGTGACTCTGCAGAAGTAGTTACCAAGATTATGGAACTGGAAAAAAGCATTGAAAATACTGGAGAATTAGCAACTTTTGAATTACTATTCGGAATTAGTGAGCAAGATAGAAAAGTTAAATTTAAAAGAATTAATGATCCATTGCCGGATGAAGTAGAATTATTAAGTAAATTAAAAGCTGGTTATGATCAGCTTTCTCCTGAGGAAAAAGCAAAAATAAAAGCTGCACAACCGCCTGAACCAGAACCGTATACTCCACCAGCCTTAAAGTATGGAATGAGAGTGATTGATGAGGGAACGGGAAAAGAATATACAATTGTTAATCTTTATAATCACCAGGAAAGATATGGATCTGGAAGTTCTGTGAATCAAGTCGTTCTAAAAAGCGATGAGGATTTCAAAGAACTTACCGAAAATGAATTCACAACAGAAGTCAGAAAAGGTAATTTTACATTGATCGAAGAAGAATTACTTAAACCCATTGAAATTGAGGTTGGTGGTAAAAAAATTATTTTGGAAGCAGGAGCAAGCAATATTCAGGCTAAAGGCGAGGATTCGTATTATCTGAGCGTTGATCAAAAAGCTATTGCGGTATATGACGGAATGGGGGGTCCTGGGAATGGCGATGAGGCAAGTCAAATAGCAAGAGATTCTATAGCAAGCGCACTACAGCTATTACCAAGTAATCCTACAACAGAGGAGGTAGAACAAGCGTTAAAAGTGGGTTACAAAAATGCCAAGCAGGAAATTACAAAAAAAGAGACAGAAGATGCTACAAAAAGAGGCATGGGAACAACTGCAAGCGTTGCTGTTTTGCATGAACAAGGTGGACAGCTCAATCTGACTATTCTACAGATGGGAGACTCACGAACATATACAGTAGATAACAACAATAATTTTCGTCAGATCTCAGTAGATTACTCACTTGTTAATCGTGATCGTGCGCAAAACAAAATAACAGCCGAAGAAGCAACAAAAATAAACACCCAGCTTGATACTTTTACAGACGAGAATTCTTTTGATGATATAACTAAACCTTATTTCTATGATAGACACGTAATGGCTGCTGCTCTTGAAGCGCGTGGACCCGAGGAACCAACAATACTTACAAGAGTGGTAAGTCCAGACTTAAAGTATATTTTGATTACATCAGATGGTGTCCATGACAACTTAACAACAGATGAAATGGCATCTATCTTTGCATCGAATCCAAATGCTGAGGAAGGAGCATATAATCTGGCATTGCTAGCAAGACATAGAGGAGAGGATTATGTTCATAGAAATGATAGATCAAAATCGGATGATATAACTGCTGTTGTTCTAAAGCTAAATTCCGAAACAGGCGCAGAACCAGAAGGGACTGAGCCAACCGGCGCACCAGTTGGAGCTGGTGACGAAACCCCGGAACCTGAAGCCGCAGAGCCGGAAGTTATAAAAGTGAAAGAGGTTGATTTAAAAGAATCTGAGAATTTTATTGAAGATTTTAAAAGTGTTTTATCGGGTGAAACTGAAGAATATAGTAAGAAAGAGCTTATTATCAGTCCGCGTCAGTTTGTAGATGAGTTTATTGGAACAGCCGCAAAAATATCAATAAAAAAGGGGACAGGGGAAATAATTATTAATCCTAAAAGACCTACTGTTATCCGAATAAAGGGGCTGGAGCTGGAATCTGGTGTTTTATTAGATCTTACAATTGTAAACAGGGGCAAAAGTGTCAGAGTAAAACGCAATAAAACTCGCGGACCAGAAGTTAAATTGCCAAAAGGACGACTTCCAGATTATGAAATACTTGATTTTAATATGAACATTAAAAAATTCCTTAATGCTTTAAGTGAGGCTTGGAAATCGGATAGGGTTCATGTTGCCGATGGAAATATTGAATTGGATTTCAATCTAAAATAATTTTTAAGTTTTTACTATCCTATCTAAACATATCACCAACAAATAATACTTTCCCTTTCGTTTTTGATTCTGATGGTCGTATAGAATCTTTTCTATGAAACCTAATCCTAGGAATTGGAATCTGTACTGATAGCTTTAAAAACCTTCTTGGACTTAGTTCATGACTAGAAGGAAGGTTGTATGGATCAAATGTTGTAGTTCCTTTTGAAACTTGTTCGATTTTTTTTAAATTATCGCGGTTCCCCAACACTCTTTTTGCTACTTCCGCAGGTGTTTCTTCACGAATCACTTGTGGAAGATTACTACGAATAACTGTTTTTGCAATCCAAATCCCAAACTCGATCTCTTGCCTCATATTATTTTTTTGGATTTAGTTTTCTTCTTTCAATTTTCCTTAAAGAATACATAATTGAATCATGAAGGTTTATGTGTTTAATTCTTGCAAGCCTCATGATGGATAATAATATGTCTCCCAGCTCCTGCTTGTATGTTTCATCAGCCTGCGCCGCAAGATTGCTTGGCTTTCTGCCATGCTCTGCAAGGTAGGCTCTTGACATCTCCCCAACCTCCTCAACAAGCGATAAAATGAGGATCGAACCGAATTCTTTTGAATCCCTTGCTCCTTTATCTATATCATCCAAATATTTAAAATAGTATCCAAAAGGCGCAATTTTCCTTTTTGCCATAGAAAGCATTATAGCAGATGATATAATCCATTTGTGGTCAAAAGAAGATTTCCAAAACCAAGAAAAAAAGAAATAAATCAGGAAGAAATAAAACTTTTTTTTAAAACAATTGATTTTGAACCAAATAAAATTTTTCAGGAATGGAGACATCTTCTAGCATTTGGAAAATATCAAGGAAAAGCATCTGTTTTTAAATTGGCCTCCACCCAAAAAACATCAAAATACACTCAAAATGAATATAAGTGGAATGATGCTGTCTGTAGTGTTCCAGAATATGAACACCCGAATTTTATAGTTCCTGCAAACTATTCAAAAGGGAATTACGGAAAGCTATTTTATTTTATCGAACAATTTTTTGAAGGAGGCAGCCTGATTAATAGAAATTCAAATGATTTATCAAAGATTTCTCCAAAAATCGAACAAATTGCAAAGGCAGTTTCAGAAATTATAAAATTACCAATACATAAAAACTCAGAATTTGCAAAATCAAAATCAAACAATAAAAAATCTATTGGTGAAAGGCTTTTAAATTCCACATTGGAGTGGGCGTCTCAAGTCCCAATCAATCTTGATAACTTTTTGAATATTATTGATAAGAATAAAAATAATCTTCGGACAGGCATTGCTCATGGTGATTTTGTGCCCCGTCAGCTTTTTGATGTTAACGGAAAAATAGGAGTAATTGACGGTGAACACGCAGGATATAAAGGTCCTCTTTACTATGATGCTGCCTGGTTTTATCTAAGACTAAGGATAGATCATAACGGAAGGGATTTAGCAAAACAATTTCTTATAGATTTTAAAAACTTATTATCAAGGGAGGATCAGGAAACTTTCTGGGAAGAGCTAAAACCTGTTCTTATCCAGCGCTATATCGGAGAACTTTGGGGAAGCAAAAATAATCCAAAAGTGTTGGGGGAAAGAAGTATAATAGGAAAAGCTATTCTTGGTGATAAAATTGTTTCATGAAAATAAAACCAAGACAAAATGAAATCTCCCAAAGTTTTTTAAAAGGTTCGGATCTGAATCTTCGAGAGCAAGAAGTTTTAAAAGACGCAGCAATTCGAACAGGTTTTAAGCCTCAAAAACTTCTTAGCCGCTCTTCGTGGTGGACTTCAAAACAAATAGGAGCTTTTCACTATTTGGGAAAATATAAAAACAAAAATGCAATTATGAAAATCCAGGGAGTGAAACCTGAAATATCTGAAATTTATATGATCCAATCTTTTAAGAAAGCTAACAAAAGCAAAATTATTCGCCCCCCATATCTATATACATATCTTAAATGGGATGATAAAAAAAGATATGAAGCATTAGTTTTGGAGGATACTGGAAATACAACTGTTATAAATTCTCCAACAAATCAGAAAGAGGTTGATGAATTTTACAATCTCTATTATGAGTATAGGAAGAATTGTCTAAGTGACCCTTGGATTGAAAAGCCGGACGAGGGAATAAGCGAAATGATAAAAACAAGTTTTGAAAATTGGAAGATAGCATCTTATAAGCTTTATCCAAAACATTCGCTGAGAGAAGAAGACGATCAAAAACTAATAGATAAGGCTGTTGAGGTTTTGATTAAAAATTATCAAAATGTTGAACTTGAATTTATGCACGGACATTTCTCGGCAACAGATCTTTATAAAGTGGGGGGCGATATAGTTTTATTATCAAATCTTTATTGGTCATACAGAAATCCATTTCGTGACGGAATTTTTGCATATCACTGGTTTTCTTACGGACTTTCTGATTTACCAAACATTATGCCTACTCAAATTGATGAACAAAGACGGTTATGGCTGGAAAAAATTAATATGCTTCCAAAAAACGGATATGAGAGAAAGCTTTTAAAACTCGCGCTTCTTGAACGGGCTACGGCAGGACTTAATTTGGATGCATTAAGCATAGACCCACAACTTAAAGCTTCAAAATACTTAGTCTCTACAGCCCGAAGAGACGTAGAAGAATTAATTCAATCAATTTGATTTATAATAATTAGTTTGGTACGATTTGTGAATGAATGAGACGCGAGTATTAATAGTTGAAGATGAAGAATATCTTAGAGATATTTATTATGAAATACTATCTGAGGAGGGCTTCTATGTTGAAACTGCACAGGAGGGAAATGAGGGACTTTTGAAAGTAAGACAAGGCGGCTGGGACCTAATTCTAATGGATGTAATCTTGCCCAATATTGACGGGATTGAGATTATTAGACGCGTTAAAACAAATGAACCTCCCGAAAAACCTAATAAAAAAATAATATTCCTGACAAATTTGGATAAAGACAAGGAAATGGGCCAAGCTTTGTCCTTAGGAGATGGATATATTATTAAAAGCCAGATTACTCCTGATGTTCTGATGGGGAAAATAAGGACATATTTATCAGCACCGGGTCAAACAACTCAATCTCCCCAAACACCCCTTCAAAATCAGAGTCAAACAAAACCCAATCTTCCTCAAAAACCGGAAAACTCCCAAGAACCACTAAATTGACTTATTACTCTTGCAGAGTTAAGATTTAGGTATGAATCCCAAGAAGATATTAGTTGTTGAGGATGAGAATTATCTTTGTGATCTATACAAAGAAATATTAGAAGATCAAGGTTATATTGTTGAAGTTGCCAAGGACGGAAATGAAGGAATGTTGAAGATGAAAAAGGGTGGCTGGGACTTGGTGCTTTTGGACATTATTCTTCCGGGAATGGACGGAATAGAAATTATGCGTGTACTTAAGGCGAATCCGCCTCTTGCTCCCAATAATAAAGTTGTTTTTCTGACAAATCTAGATAAAGATAAGGAGATGGATGAGGCGCAAAAATTAGGAGATGGATATATTATAAAAAGCACGGTTACCCCTAAAAGTCTTGTTGATAAAATACATGAATATCTTGGCAATCAAGCAAAAAATTGATATTAAGAATTTGCCAAAGGAAGAGTAAAACTAAAAACTGACCCTTTGTTTGGTCCTGAGGACTCCGCCCAGATTTTACCATTCATAAGCTCTATCAGTGATTTTGATAAATAAAGTCCAAGTCCCGTTGACTGAGCCTCCTGCTTGTGAAGATAATTCCCGCCGGTTGTTGAAAATTTCTGAAAAAGCCTCTGCATTTCCATATTCGTCATTCCTTTTCCGTTATCAGCGACTTGTATTAATACGTGATCTTTGTCCGGAATAAGTCTTACTGCAATTGTTCCGCCAGTTGGAGTAAATTTCATGGAATTTCCAACAAGGTTAATTAAAACCTGCTCTACTCTTTCAGGATCAGCCATAATACGCGGCACATTTCCCGGATTTGAAAAAGCAAGATTTAGTCCTAATTGTTTAGCCCGCGGCACAAGCTCGTTTACTAGTTGGGCAAGTAAAACATCAGTTTGGATATTTTTAATCTCAAGCTTAAGCCTTCCCGACTCAATTCTTGAAACATTTAACATATCATTTACCAAATTTATAAGCCGCTCTGTTGATTCATAAGCCCTCTCAATATACATTTTCTCTTTGTCTGTTAACTGGTCTCTTTTCTTGCTTAAAAACAGCCAGAGATAGGATTTAATTATTGTCATAGGAGTTCTCAGCTCATGCGATGCCAAAGACACAAATTCATCTTTAAGTCTATCCAGCTGCTTTAGTCTAAAGTTAGCAAATTGAAGATCTTTTGAGGTTTTCTCAAGTCTTGAATAAAGTGTAGCGTTTTGTACTGCAAGACCAACTACGTCTGTAAATCCTTTAATAAGATCCATCTCGTCCTCACTTACTTTATCAGCCTCCTTAATCATACTGAAAATGATGATTCCGATTGCCTTATTTTTTGAAATAACAGGAAACACCATGCTGTTTTTAATTCCAACTGCATTTTGTACCGCAACTGCTTCCTCGGGTCTATATGGAGGACATAACATTTGTCTCCAGTCATTAGTTGTATAGTTCCTATTCTCTAGTACTGCTTTAACGGAAATATTATTGGTTGCTGATAGGGGAATATCAATTTCGTGAAATGGAATTGGAGTAACTTTGAGGGCTTTTTCAGCTTCCGGAGTTTTTGAAATTGAGATTCTTTTTAATTTTTGACTCTTTTCATCAATCAGTGCTAAAACAACAATTCTATAACCAAGGTTTAAATAACCAAGCTCTAAAAGAACACTATCAACAATCTTTTGAACAACTGTGTTGAAATCAAGACTTTCAAGAATTATTTTTTCAAGCCGCCACAGAGCTTGGATAGTCTGTTTTGTCTGGGGAGTTGTATTGTAGTCCATCAAAACTTATTGTACTACACTAATTTTTATAATGCCTGATGAGGCCTAGTTATTATTATGATTCTCTTTGTATCTCATTTCCCGTATAAATCCTGTTATTTCCTCTTTTGTTAAGGTTCTGTTTGCCGCTCTAGCGTGTGTAAGAAGCTCATCTCTAAGTTTATCCGAATATTCAATACCAAGCTCTTCTAAAACCCACTGTACACTGTGAGCACCACCCTGAGGGCCAATAAAAACTTCATGCGCTCTTCCTACCGACCTTGGATCCACAGCGCTGTATACAATTCCCCCAATTCCATCTAAATTTTTAACTTTTGCTTTGTGCATTGCAGCAACATGTATACCAGACTCTGATTTAAATACAATATCACCAACAAGTGGAAGGTTTCTTGGTATGGTTACTTCATATGCTCTTGCAACGTGATTAGAGCCCTTCAATATATGGGATAAATCATATCTACTAATACCTCTTCTATAAAGATCGCTTAATACTCCTTCTATTGGGGTGTTTCCTGCGCGCTCTCCTACTCCAAGCCAAGTCACGTGAATGGTATCGGCTCCTGCAACCAAAGCGCTTATTGAGTTTGAAACTGCATTCCTTGTATCATCATGTCCATGGAATTGTATCTGAAGTCCGTCACCCTCAACTACTTCCTCCCTTACCCATGTCACTAGGTTGGAAACTCCTACTGGATCTGCATATCCCACCGTGTCTGCTATGCAAAATTCTTTGGCACCTCCGGCTTTTCCGGCTCGAAAAATTTCTCTTAAAAATTCGGGTCTTGATCTTGTAGTATCTTCTGTCGCTGCTATAACACTGTGCCCTTCATCTGTTAGTTGCTTCGAAAATCTAAACATATCACCAATTACTTCTTCTTCACGCCAATCTTCTGCAAGGAGTCTTAAATCACTGCTACCTCTAAATAGAATGGGGGATAATCTTATTCCAGCCATCTTTGCGAATTCGAGTGTTGATTCTACATAAGAATCACTTGTTGGGGTAAGAACAACTATATCAATTCCAGGGTATTTTTCATTTATATATCTTGCACATTCAACGCCTTCTTGAAAATATCTTGTTTTCCGATCCGCGGGAAGACATATATCAATTGCCTCTATGCCAACTTGTGCATCAAAATCAATTATTCGCAGTTTTTCTTCAAGACTCGGTTGTCTAATGCCTGGAGTCTGAACACCATCTCTTAACGTTGTATCAAGAAGTCTGAAATTTGAATTTCTTAATCTTTCCGAACCTTCATGATTCCAGTCATATATTATTACTTCTCGCTCGCTCATATTATTTGTCCTGAAACCACTTGGCGCTCACTTTCCCATCTTTCCTGAATTTGTTGATTCATTGCTCTTATATGTGTATCAATATCAACTCCCGGGACTTTTCTAACATCTTTAGCATCCGGCATTTGCCTTGTGGTAATTCCAGTACTCCTCTCAAGCCCTTGAGGAGAAAGCGTTCCCACCCTTAAGATTTTAACAACACCTTCCTCGTCAACTAGAGGCAGTTTTATTTGGGTATGAGATCCTAAAGCTTCCGACTTCTCATAAATACTGTCTCTTACTACCAGATGTACCTCTCTCGGATCTGCCTTACCATCTCTTAAGTGAGCGACAAACTCTTCAAACGTATAAGGAGGCTTTTCCCCATGTTTATTAAGACTTGTAACACCTATATGTGTAGTTGAATTTGAAAATCTATCGACAAGATCAGCAAATCTTTCATAGTATGGATCTGCTCTCCACAGAAATGCTGCTGTTGATGATGAAATACGAGGGTGATCAGGATATCTTTTCGCGTATTCATCTGGACTTGTTACAAAAACGTCAGGAAACTGCGCATCACTTCTAACAGGCGCTATAACATGGAGGTAAGCTCCGTGTGTTCCCCACAAGCTTTTAAATGAATCAGGGTCTTCTAAAAATCTCAAGTCTTCATGCACCAAAGACCAGTCAATTATTTCATGAGATTTTGCGGGAGGAATCATAACTGCGTATTTTGCTTCTTTGGGACGGTCTTTCTTTGCCCATTTCAAATATCCGTTTCCGCTTTCTTCCCTGCCTCTCACGCCTTGGAATCCGCCCCAGACTCCGCCAAACATTGCCATTTGCCTTCCTTTTGCAATTTCCTGTGCAATAGTTATATGGTCAAAAAGATTTCTTATATCATAAACGGGAATTTCAACTCCAAGTTCAGGAAAGGAGATTGATTCTCTCTGCTTGTATTCAACACCCGGTCTTATTTCCTTTTCTGCAATTGCCATTTTAGCAAATAAATTATAAACATTTCACAAACTTAATACAATTGACACGTTAGATTCTTTCAACTAATATAAAGTTAAATCTATAAGCTGAGAGGGGGTGAGTAAATATGGAATTAGTTTATGCATTTCTTGCAGGCGCGTTTCTTACAAATTCAGTACCTCATTTGGTTTCAGGTATGATGGGTAATAAACACATGACTCCTTTAGCAAAAGACTCAAGTGCACTTGTAAACGTGGGTTGGGGTTATGTTAACTTACTAGTCGGCGCCTTTATTTTTAGCTTGGCAGATAGAAGTTTAACCAGTGTATTATCGTTTGATAATTATTCTATAGCTTTTCTTTTGGGATCATTTGCAGTAGCACTTGCTGCTGCTTGGATGTTTTCAAATCCAAACGCAAGATTTCCTTGGTTTAAGTAGAAATTAAACAAAGAATATTTATTTAATCCACTTCTCTTCGGTGAGATTTAGTTGGCTTAGTTGAATAATTCAAGATTTAAAGTATAATATAGCCCATGAATCCGCGCGAACGTGAAATTGAAGCGCAACCAAACGAAGAAAAATTGGTTCGCGCCCAAAGAATTTTATATCTGACAAAAGACCCAGAGCTAATAAGAAGGCAGATTGACGGCGAACAATTATCCGCTGTTGCCCCAGATCAGCTCATAGATAACATTTCAACAGACGTTATCAGCCCAAATCATTCAATTCTAACCTGGACCGGAAAAGAAAAAGGTCATTTGGGAAAATATGCACTGACAAGCTTGGCAGGAGGAACTATTGCTCCGGGAGATATTATGGAAGGCGGATTTGACACGCTCGTTGCAGGAAAATCGTTTGCAAGAGGTTCTTCAAGAATTCATGCTCCCCTAGCGCTTCAAGATGCCGGAATAAAATTAATAATTGCCCAGGGCGAGAGAATTTTTGCTGAAAACTGTGTAAATTTAAGAATTCACTTAGTTGATTTTGAGTCTGAACAAGCTAAGAGACTTCTTGAGGGAAAGAGTGTACATGAAGAAGAACTTTTTTCATTATTATCAAGTCAATCAGCTGAAATAATGAGAAGTGGAAATCTACTTAGATACTTAAAGGGTATCGAGGAAGGAAGAGTTAGTGTGCCTGAGCTTTCAACGACCCAAAGACCGATGACAATTGCCGAAAAAATAATTGCTAGAAATTCTTTAAATTCTGAAGGCAATATGGGAATTGGCACAGTTAAGCCAGGAGATGAGGTCGTTGCAACTCCAAATATATATTATGGATATGAACTTCAAACCAACGCAACAGTAAAGGTTTTAAGAGAAGAGTTTGGTGAAGAGATTGAAGTACGTGATCCGAATAAGGCTTTTTTTTATGAAGACCATACTGCACTTCTGAAGGATGAGCGGATGGCAACACTGAGACGTGAACAGGCAGGTTTTGCAAAACCTCTTGGAATAACAGTATATGAAATTGATCCTGTGCGCGGAGCACCTGCCATTTGTCACACTGATATGGTAGAAAACCATGCTCTTCCCGGACAGCTTGTTCTTGGAAATGATTCACATACTTGTACGGTTGGGGCACTAAATACTCTTGCAGTCGGAAAAGGAGCTCTGGATTTAGCCGGGGCACTTGCCTATGACAAAATGGTTTTGGCCGTACCTGAGACGATTAGAATTAACCTAACAGGCAAACTTCCTGATGGAGTAAGCATGAAAGATTTTATGTTACAGTTTGGTGCAATGCCACAGCTTAAACAAGGCAGGGTTGGGAGCGGAAGAGTGTTTGAATTTGGAGGACAAGCGCTCGACGAAATTCCATTTGACGAGCAAATAAAATTAACAAATATGTCTATTGAACTTCTGGGTTTTACTGGTGTGATTGAGCCTAATCAGTAAATTATTAAATTCTTAAAAGAGCGAAGGGGCATAAGTAAAGAAGAAGTGCAGGAACTACTAGTTTCAAGTGATGAAGGAGCTCAGTATTCACATACATTTGATATCGATCTGTCAAGTATTGAACCAACTGTTGCAACGCCCGGAGATACGCAAAATGGAAAACCTTTATCTGAAATAAAAGCACAAAGAGTAATAATTGATAAAGTTTATATTGGATCATGCACCCACGGAACGGTTGAAGATTTGCGTCACTCGGCAAAAGTGCTTAGAGGGAGAAAAATTGCTGACGGTATGAAGCTTTATGTTCAAGCAAGTTCATGGGAAAATCAGCAAAGAGCTGAAGAGGAAGGACTTATAAAAGATCATGTTGAAGCTGGGGCAGAACTTCTTCCAATTGGTTGCGGAGCATGTATTAGTGCGGGACCGGGATCAACAGAAGAAGGAGAAATCGGCCTTTTTGCAACAAATAGAAATTTTCCAGGGCGAACAGGAAAAGGAGAGACTTATCTTTCATCACCTGCGGTTGCTGCTGCGAGCGCAGTAGCAGGATATATCTGCGGACCCGAAGACCTTGAGCCGCTTCCAACAAGCTCTTAATTTCTACTCTACTCTTCATGTTATGTTTGTTTCTATTTGATGTTTATTGTTTTATTGACAGATCGTCTTTCTGTGACTACTATTTAAATGTTCGAAAGGAGGTGAATAAAATGGATCTGGTGCTTCCTTTTCTTGCCGGAGCGTTTTTGACAAGCTCTATTCCGTATCTAGTAGCAGGCATGCAGGGTAAAACACATATGACTCCTCTGGGAAAAAATTCAAGCGCAATTGTAAATGTCGGAATTGCATATGTGCTTTTATTAATTGGTGCTTGGATATTCAGCCTTTCTGGAAGAAGTCTAACAAGTGTTTTATCATTTGACAATTATTCGCTTAGTTTTCTTGTTGGATCTTTTGTGATTGCACTTGCTGCTGCTTGGATGTTTTCAAATCCAAACGCAAGATTCCCTTGGTTTAAGTAAGGCTGAGAATTAGGTATTAATTACTCTACTCTTCCTGTAAACGTGGAGGCGGCTTTCATCTGTTCCTGGATATTAACTGGAACCTCATCATAATGGGATGGCTCCATGTAATAAGATGCACGTCCCTGTGTCATAGACCGCAAGGTTGTTGCATAATCTGATAGCTCAGCAAGAGGAGCCATTGCTAAAATTATTGTTGCTTTTCCATGTTCCTGCGTCCCAATTATTTGGGCTCTTTTTGCGCTAAGATCCCCTATCACATCTCCCATAAACTCAGATGGGGTTGTAACCTCGACTTTCATAATTGGCTCAAGAAGAGTAAGGTCTGCCGCTTTACAGGCAACCTGAAGCGCTTTTGATGCGGCAATTTTAAATGCAATATCTGATGAGTCGACTTCATGAAATGATCCGTCGTATACGGCAACATCCATATCCACCATCGGGTATCCCAGATAAATTCCGTTTTCCATAGTTTCCGCGATGCCTTTTCTTATGGAAATAATAAACTCAGATGGTATTGCTCCTCCTTTTATTTCGTCTTTAAACTCATATCCCTCACCCCTTGGTTTTGGAGTAACGCGAAGGAAACAGTGGCCGTACTGACCTCGCCCTCCTGATTGGCGGATATACTTTCCTTCTCCTGAAGCTTGCCTTTTGATGGTTTCTTTATAGGCGACTTGTGGCGCTCCGACATTTGCTTCCACTCCAAAATCCTCTTTCATTGTGTGCACTTTTACTTCCAATTGAAGCTCTCCCACCCCTGAAATGATGGTTTGCCCAGTCTCATGATTGGCTTTGACCTGAAAAGTTGGGTCCTCATCCATAAGGCGTTTGAGCGCCATACCTAATTTTTCCTGATCCGATTTTGTCTTTGGCTCAATCGCCAAAGATATGACAGGTTCAGGAAAAGTAATCTTCTCCAAAACTATTGGGTGTGCCTCATCAGAAAGAGTGTCTCCTGTCCCTGTGTCTTTAAGCCCAACCACTGCAATAATTTCACCGGCATATGCTTCTTTAATTTCCTCCCTTTGATTGGAATGCATTAATAATAAACGGCCGACTCTTTCCTTAATATCTTTTGTTGCGTTATAAACATAGGATCCTGACTCAAGTTTTCCTGAATAGACTCTAAAATATGTAAGTTTTCCAACATGCGGATCGTTCTGGATTTTAAAAGCAAGGCCAGAGAGTGCCTCATCCTCTTTGAGTTTTCGCACTTCTTGGGCTTCTGTTTTTGGATGATGACCGTGAACCTCTCCCAGATCGGCAGGAGACGGCAAATATTCAACAACGGCGTCAAGTAAAGGCTGGACTCCTTTATTTCTAAGAGATGATCCTGCATAAATCGGAACGAGTTTATAGCTAATAACAGCTCGTCTAAGTGCGCGTCTTAGCTCTTCAACTGTTGGTTCCTCACTTTTTAAATATTTTTCAATAAGGCTGTCGTCAGTTTCTGAGATTTTTTCAACAAGCTTATGTCTAAATTCTTCTACCTGGTCGCGCATCTCCGCCGGAATATCATCGGCAACGTCGAACTTCGCACCAAGCTCATCTGATCCCCAGCGATATGCTTTGCGAGTAAGAAGATCAACGTTTCCTATATAAGTCTGCTCGGATCCTATTGGTAAGACCATAATTGCCGGATTTGCTCCCAGCCTGTCCTCTATTGATTTTACTGTTGCAAAAAAATCAGCACCCAACTTGTCCATTTTATTTACAAAACAAATTCTTGGGACTTTATATTTATCAGCTTGGCGCCAGACTGTTTCTGATTGAGACTGAACTCCTTCTTCTGCATCAAGAACAGTTATTCCTCCGTCCAAAACTCTTAAAGAGCGCTCAACTTCTGCCGTAAAATCAACGTGTCCGGGAGTATCAATTATATTTATTCTGTGCTCAATTCCCTTGAGAAGTCCTTCAGTTGGGGTCCAGAAAGTAGTTGTTGCAGCGGAAACTATTGTAATACCCCTTTCCCGCTCCTCCTTCATCCAGTCCATAACTGTTGTACCCTCATCAATGTCCCCAATTTTGTGGGTACGTCCTGTGTAGTAAAGGATGCGCTCGGTAGTTGTGGTTTTGCCGGCATCAATATGCGCAATTATTCCAATATTGCGAACTTTGTCCTGCTCAAAATGTCTGTCCTTTATATCTGCCATACTTTAGTTAATAGTTAATAGATACTAGTTATTAGTTTAAACGAAATTCAAACTTAAAAAAACTCCCTTGTCCGCCGCTAAAGCGCTCTTTAAAGCGTGTTCGAATAGAACTGAAAAGCTTTAAAGTAAGCTTAGGCGGGCCGAACTCGGAAGCTAAATGAGTATACCACAAAATTTGTCTGGAATCTATAGATTTTAAAGATTTCTATTTTCCACTGTGCGAAGCTAATCCACCCCTCGGGTGACTTCTCCTTGCCACAGTGGAATTTATGGAAGGATCGTGCCGATTTTGCGAGTTTTAGTTATTGAGGGACTGTTTCTTGAGGAACACCGGCAGAAGGTTTTTTCATCTCTGATAGTGCTTGCTGTTCTCTTTGTAATTCATGCTGCCATTGAGTATCCCTTTCTTCATTTATCCTTCTTGTTTTTTTAGCCCATTCTTCATAAGCGTTTATTCTTTCTTGTAGTTCAATTGTTAGTTCTGTATCTTCTGGGAAGTCTCTAATAACTTGTCTAAAAAATGCAGTATCTTCATCTGAATATTCACTAAATGTATCACCCCATGGATAAGGTTCTTCTCCAAAAACCTGATGTCTTATTAATTTATGTCTAGTATCCATATCTTCTAAGTCTTCATATGCGCTCTCCGTATCCAACATTAACTGATATTCTGTATTGGATTCTAGCATAAAATTTATTTCGTCAGTTAACTCTTGGGGTAGTGCTTCAGAATCATCACCTTCTGTCCTGAGATCTATAACTGAAATTAGAGCTCCACTCAGAAAGTCAGGACTTCTTCCGCTTTGAGTTATTTCTCGAAATAGTCTATTACCTTCTGCAATCGCCCTTTGCCTAGCTCTTATCTTTAAAGAATCATCAATTTGATCATTATTAAATACCATATGAATTGGGCCAAGGTGTGTAGAAGACCCAGGACCAATTCCTATATCATATGGGTTAAAACTTTCGAGTAGTTCTTCTGCTTCTTCTCGTGAAATTAAAGGAATTAAACGAGGTATCGTTGTATTAAGACTCCTCAGTGCGCTAATTGCATTTTTTGCTTCACTATTCCTGTCGCCTTGCCCTTTATCACCCTCATTTTTTCTTCTATATATCCTCCATGCTTGTTCCATAAATTGTGGGATTCTTTTTGCAGCGTAAGACGCCTGCTCTGAGGTAAATTCATATTTATTCCTTCCATAGCCAAGAAGAAGAAAAGAATCATATTCACTACTGACATGATGGGCGTTTACCTTAAAAGGAAGATGATCAAACCTTGGAGTCAATAACACATCAATGGCTCTTTCTTGAAATTCTGGTCTTACCTGGGGATCTTTAAGTAAAGCTTCAAAATCATCACTTCTTTCTCTTTCTACGGATACGAAATCATTCCAGATCCTATCTACCTCTGGATCTTCAAGCCTTGGTGGCATCTCTTGTTCAACCATAGCTGCGATACTAGCTTATAAATCCTTATTTGTCAAACTAAAGTTGGGTGCCGATTTTGCGGTTTTCCTACCCGGAGCATGAAAAGTTTTCATTAACTTTCATCCAAAGTTTGAGGATCCTCGCTTAGAGGAAAATCGTGAATAAAACGAAATTGTGGTAGAGTATCGTCTGGATTATCCACATCCCTATGTGCAAAAAAGTTATCTGCACAATTAGGGCCAACTCGTGTCATAAGAACTTCTCCGGATGGACCTGGTCCAACTCTAGTCTTCAAAACTTCTTCTGATCTACCTTGTGGAAGCTCTTTCCTCAGGAGTTTGGGGATCGACAATTCCTCTGAATTGATTTCCGAATTCTGCGGCAGTGGGTCTTCTCTCCGGACTTTCTATAGCATCAGGCATATCGTAATTCTATCCTTCTTCTTCCATGAGGAGAATATATATCTATTTGGCTAGATTGTCAAACAGGGGTTATAGTCTGAAGTGGGAGAATGTCCTCCTAATCTTACTTTTCGCCTTTTCAGTTCTATTCAAACACGGCTCAAAGAGCGATTCTAGGCGGACTTATTTCATTATTAGATTCTAAAATGCGAAAACGCTTTGTTGGCTTCAGCCATTCTGTGGGTGTTGTCTCTTTTTCTGATTGCTTCTCCTTCGCCTGCTGCTGCGGCAATTATTTCTGCTTCAAGCTTTTCTGAAAATGTATGAAAATCTTTATTTGATCTTGCCCTTGCAGCCTCAATTATCCATCTGAGTGCCAGTGCAGTTCTTCTGTCGCCACGAACTTCAATTGGAATTTGGTAAGACGCGCCCCCAACACGGCGGGCTTTAATTTCTGTTCTTGGACCAACATTTTGGACTGCTTTTTCAAAAAGTGCGAGAGCAGACTCTTGTGGTGAACTCTTCGAGTCTGAGCCTGAGGGCTCATCCCTCAGAGTCGAATGACTTGTCGAACCATCTTTTTCAGATAACCTTTTGAAAGCATCATAAACTACATTTTGGGCAACGGTTTTTTTACCGTCTCTCATAATGTTGTTTATAAGTTTGGCAACAAGAATGCTTCCGTATACAGGATCTTCTTCGACTTTTCTTTTCTTGATAAACTTATTACCTCTCATATATTAATTTTCAATTTTTATTTCTCAATTTTCATTGAATTTTCAATATTTTAATTTTTAAACATTTAGATTTCATTTTAAATTTAAAATTTCAAATTTAAAATTATCCTGCAGGAGTAGGTTCTGTTGCTACGTTTGCGTTCTCCGAAACTTTAACTGTTTCCGTTTCAGTCACTACTCGTGGTGCTGCTCCGCCTCCTCCTCTTTTTGTGCCGTATTTGCTTCTTGAAGTCTGCCTGCCCGCAACTCCTGCCAAATCAAATTTTCCCCTCACTATATGGTATTTTACGCCTGCCAAGTCCTTAACACGGCCACCCCTAACAAGAACAATTCCGTGCTCTGCAAGTGCGTGTCCTTCTCCCTGGATATATGCTGTTACTTCCATTCTGTTTGAAAGTTTTACTCTGGCTACTTTTCGAAGGGCTGAATTTGGTTTTCTGGGAGTCATAGTTTTAACCAAGGTTACAACACCTCTTTTTTGGGGCGCTGAATAAGACTTATATGTTCTTTTTTTTGAATTAAAAGAACGGCGCAGCGCAAGAGATCTTGTCTTTCCTATCTTTTTCTTTCTTCCTTTTTTTGTTAACTGTGATATTGTCGGCATATTTATAAATTTTCACTTTCTAATTTT
>MFOV01000015.1:50295-51072 GCA_001782515.1 Candidatus Levybacteria bacterium RIFCSPLOWO2_01_FULL_39_10
TCAACTGTCTGAGACGCTTCCTCATCAGTTTCTTCCAAGATACTTAGTCCTTCAACAGGGATAAGGCGTCCTATAATTACGTTTTCTTTAAGACCAATCAATTTGTCTTCCTGTCCTTCGAGTGAGGCTTCTGTCAGTACTTTCGTGGTCTCTTGAAATGATGCAGCAGAAAGCCATGAATCTGAGAAGAGAGATGATTTTGTAATACCTAATATTGTTTGTCTTGCCGTCGCAGGCTCTCCGCCTTGTGAGATAATCTCCGCATTAATCTCTTCAAATCTGGTTTTGGTTATAAAGTCACCTGGGATTAGACTTGTGTCTCCTACTGTTTCAATAATGACCTTGTCAGACATTTTCCTAAGGATTACTTCGAAATGCTTGTCATTAATTGAAATTCCTTGGGACTCGTAAACTTTTTGCGCATCATTTATGATATATTGTTGTGCCGAAGTTAAACCTGATATTTTAAGAATTTCTTTGGCATCTTTATAACCTTGTGCAAACTGGGTGCCGGCTGAGATTTCATCGCCGTCTTTTACCCAAAGCTCAGATGCTAGGGGAATAAAGTATTCCCGCTCCTCCACAGGCTTTCCTTTTGACACCACTTTAATCATATATCCGTCTTCTTTTCTTTCAATATTTACTTTTCCTGAGATCTCAGAAATTGGAGATAGAGCTTTAGGAGTCCTCATTTCAAAAAGTTCCTCAACTCTCGGCAGTCCTTGGGTAACGTCACTCATTACAACTCCTCCAAAGTGCCTAACTCTCATGGTAAGC
>MFOV01000015.1:51092-64478 GCA_001782515.1 Candidatus Levybacteria bacterium RIFCSPLOWO2_01_FULL_39_10
ACCTATGCTCTGCGCTGCAATAACACCTGTTGGAACACCTAAGGCAACGAGTTTTTTGTCTGAGAAATCCCAGCCATAACACGTTTGACAAATCCCGTATTTAAGCGCACATGTAATGGGAGATCTAACGACTGTTTCTTCGACATCATTTGTTACAATCTGCGCTGCTTTATCTTCATCTATCTCGTCTCCTGCCTTGACTAATATTTTTTTAGATTTAGGAGAAACTATGTTATCGGCTGCAACTCTTCCCAAAATTCTGTCTTTAAAGGATGATGTTCTATCTGGGTCGTTTGCCAAAATCTTAATTCCAGCTTTAGCACCACAGTCTTTCTCTCTTGTTATTACATCGTGCGCAACATCCACCAGACGGCGCGTTAAATATCCTGCATTTGCAGTCTTAAGCGCAGAGTCAGTGAGTCCTTTTCGGGAACCTCTGGCTGATGCAACATACTCAAAGATTGATAGACCTTCTCTGAAGTTTGATTTAATTGGAAGTTCAACTATTTTCCCCAAAGGATCTAAAATAAGACCTCTCATAGCGGATAGCTGTTTGAGTTGTTCTTTTCCCGCTCTTGCTCCTTCTGAATCAATAATAGTTCTAATTACATTACCAGGTGTCAGAAGATCCCATGTCATGTCAGCAATTCTGTCTGTTGTATCAAGCCATACATCATTTGCCAAACGCTTTCTCTCATCATTTGTAATAAGGCCCTGCTGAAACTCATCGTCAATTTCAGATATTTTTTTCTCAGCTTCATCTATGATTTTCTGCTTTTCAGAAATGAGTGCTGTATCAAAAACAGATACTGAAATTCCTGAAACTGTTGCACCATAAAATCCTAATTCTTTTATTCTGTCAATAAGCTCTTCAACTTCACGCTGGTCTACCTTTTCCATAGCATTTGTTATAACATTTCTTATCCCCGATGCTTTTATAGGGGTATTTATAAATCCGAGTTCGGCAGGTAAAGTCTTATTAAACATCAAACGTCCAACAGATGTTTCAACTATTTCTCCGTCAACTTTTACTTTAATTCTTTGTCTTAACCTTATTTTTCCCAGGCTAAATACAAGAAATACTTCTTCCGAACTTAAAAATGCAACCTGCTCTTCAGATGAGACCTCGTGTCCTTCTTCAAAAGTTGTTAAGTAAAAAACTCCGACCGCCATCTCCTTATCGGGAAGTGTAATAGGGCTTCCATCAGCAGGTTTCAGAAGATTCATTCTCGGCATCATCAGCTCTATCGCTTCTTTCTGAGCGTTGACGGAGAGCGGAATATGCACTGCCATCTGGTCACCGTCAAAGTCTGCATTATAACCTTTACATACGCATGGATGAAGTCTAATTGCAGATCCTTCAATAAGAACGGGGTAAAACGCTTGGATTCCAAGCTTATGAAGTGTCGGCGCGCGGTTAAGAAGCACCGGATGATCTTTGGTAATTTCTTCCAAGATATCGAATACTTCAGGAGGGCGTTTCTCAATAAATCTTTTAGCTGACTTGATGTTCGGAGCATAACCTTTGATTATAACTTCACGTAGAACAAAAGGCTTAAACATTTCAAGTGCCATTTCTTTGGGAAGTCCGCATTCTGAAAGCTTAAGTTCAGGTCCTACCACAATAACAGAACGTCCCGAATAATCAACACGTTTACCCAAAAGGTTTTGCCTGAATCTTCCCTGTTTTCCTCTGAGCATATCAGAAAGACTTCGAAGAGGTGATGAGATGACCTGGCTACCTCGCTGTGATGCATCAATTAAAGAATCTACTGATTCCTGAAGCATTCGCTTTTCATTTCGAAGAATAATTTCAGGCGCACCCAAAGACATAAGGTGCTTAAGCCTGTTATTTCTATTAATAACACGTCTGTAAAGATCATTAAGGTCTGATGTTGCAAAACGTCCGCCCGATAGCTGTACCATTGGCCGAAGATCTGGCGGTATTACAGGAAGAACAGTATAGATCATATCCTCAGGTTTTACTCCAGCTTTTCGAATAACTTCCAAAAGCCTCAGCCTTTTTATAAGTTTGAGATATTTCTGTCCTTTTGTTTTCTCAACCTCTCGACGCAATTCAACAATTAATTTATCAATATCAAGTTTGTTTATTAACTCCGCAAGTCCCTCTGCTCCTGTTCTAAAATTGAAAAATATGGGTATATCATATTCCAGGATTTTGAAGTATTCATCCTCGGATAGTACTGAGCCAGGTTTAAGATTTTTGACAAGAGAATTGAGTGCGTTTCCGATTTCATCAATTTTTGCAGTCTCAGCGGCAATCTTATCTGTAATTCTAAGTGTCTTTTGTTTCTTCTCAAGCTCTATTTCCTGTTCAATAAGCTCTTTCTGCTCTGGTTTTGATTTTGAGAGCTCTTTCATCTTTGCCTTTATCTCTTTTTCAATTTCAGCTTCTTGCCTATCAGCTTCTTTTTTTAGTTCTTCTTTTCTTTTGTCTATGTTTTTTGCAAAATTTTCAAATGCTTTTTTCTTTTTATCTTCATCCACCCCTGTTACAAGATAAGACGCAAAATAAATTACAGACTCAAGATCTTTTTGAGACATATCAAGAATAAGAGAAAGCGGTGAAGATGCGCCTTTAAAGAACCAGACGTGTGCAACAGGGGATGCAAGATCAATGTGTCCCATTCGTTCTCTTCGAACTCTGGATAAAGTTACCTCAACTCCGCATTTGTCGCAAATTATGCCCCTATATCTTATTCTTTTGTATTTTCCGCAGTAACATTCCCAATCTTTGGTGGGCCCGAATATTCTCTCATCAAAAAGACCGTCTTTTTCAGGCCTAAGAGTCCTGTAATTAATTGTCTCAGGCTTTGTGATCTCACCATACGACCAACCCATGATATCGTTTTTTCCGGCAAGAAGAATTTTAAGTGACTGGAAATCCAGAATATTTATATCTTTTTGTTTTCTTTTATTATCCATTTATTTTCCCTCCCATATCATCCGTTCCCGGCTCAGGCACCGACTCAACTCCGGGATCTTTTGACATCTCGTCAACCCCACCTAACTCTTTTTCCATTTCGCGTGCGTCCTCTTCAACTTTTTCATCTTTTTTTGCGAGAGACAAAGGCTCGGTCATTAATTTGTCATCTGTAACAAGTGCGCCAACTGGGACAACATTAAGTCCCAATGCCTGAAGTTCTTTTATAAGAACCTTAAATGATTCAGGAACTTTTGGAGTCGGGATATCAGCACCTTTTACAATTGCTTCAAATGCTTTGGCGCGTCCAACTACATCATCTGATTTTATTGTTAACATCTCCTGAAGCGTGTAGCGAGCCCTGTGTGATTCAAGCGCCCATACTTCCATTTCTCCAAGGCGCTGTCCTCCCATTTGCGCTTTTCCTCCAAGCGGCTGCTGAGTAACAAGTGAATACGGACCAGTAGACCTTGCGTGAGTTTTGTCCTCAACCATGTGGATAAGTTTCATCATGTACTCAGCGCCGACTACTACTGCACTTTCATAGGGCTCTCCTGTCCTTGAGTCATACAAAACTGCTTTTCCATTTTCAGGAAGTTTTGCAATTCTTAGCTCTCCAACAATTCTGTCTTCTTCTACTTTTTCAAAAACAGGAACGTTTATTTTTTTATTCTGCTTCAAAGCTGCCCACCCCAGATGCGCCTCAAGAAGCTGACCAAGGTTCATGCGTGCAAGAACTGAAATGGGCGAGATTATAATATCAACCGGTGTTCCGTCTTCTAGATAAGGCATATCAACCACTGGCACAATTTTTGATATAACACCTTTATTTCCGTGCCTACCTGCAAGCTTATCACCAACAACTACGTGTCTGAACTGTGCCACCTCAACTATGATTTTCTTAAGAGTGCCCGGTTCTAGCTCATCTCCTTTTTTCCTGTCAAGAATCTGGACATTAATAACAGTTCCGCGCTCGCCGTTTGGAACACGAAGGCTCGTGTCTCTTACCTCTCTTGCCTGCTCACCAAATATTGCGCGAAGGAGTCTTTCCTCTGCAGTCAGCTCTGTCTCTCCTTTAGGCGCAATTTTTCCAACCAATATATCTCCGGGCCCGACCTCTGAGGAGATAACCACAATTCCTTCCTCGTCCAAGTTTGCCAAATCTTCCTCTGAAACATTTGGGATGTCTCGGGTTGTTTCCTCAGGTCCAAGCTTAGTTTCAACAACAGCTGCTTCGTATTTTTCAATGTGAATGGATGAGAGGATATCTTCTTTGACGAGCCTGTCTGAAATTACAATTGCGTCCTCGTATCCCAGTCCGTCGTACGACGCATAGGCAATTAAAAGATTTTGTCCCAGCGCCAGCTCTCCGTTTTGAGATGAGGGTCCGTCAATGAGAAGTTCTCCTTTTTTGACCTTCTGTCCTGTTGTTACAATTGTTCTTTGGGTATAGGCTGTTGCTTGAGAGGTTCTTTGAAACGAGTCAACTTTATAGGTTATTTCTTCCTGTCCTTTTGGTTTGAACACTACTTTTTCGCAGTCCGCATATTTTATAATCCCATCCGCTGGTGCTGCAATAATTCTTCCCATAACTCTCGACACTATTTTTTCCATACCCGTTCCGACAATAGGACTATGTGGTTTAACTAGTGGTACCGCCTGACTCTGCATATGAGTCCCCATAAGAGCTCTATTTGCCTCATCATGTCCGACAAAAGGAATTAAAGATGCCGCAGTTCCTACAACCTGACGGGGAACTACATCAATATACTCAACCTTTTCCAGGTCTACCTCCATAAATTCACCTTTAAACCTTACTGGTACTCTTTCATCAGTTATAGTCTGATCATCATTTAAAACGCCGGAATGAGTTATGTAGTGATCTCTTTCATCATCATATGACATATAAACAATTTCATTAGTTGCCAAAGTTTTAATTTTTTTGCCGTTTTTTTTATGATCCACTTTTCTATATGGAGTTTCCAAAAAGCCGAATTCATTCACTTTTGAGTAAAGTGCCAAATATGTAACAAGGCCGATGTTAGGACCTTCAGGACTTCTTATAGGACAGATTCTTCCGTACTGGGATGAATTTATGTCTCTTATTGAAAAAGCAGCGCGCTCCCGAGATATTCCTCCGGTTCCCATAACTGTAAGTCTGTTTAAATTATCGATTTCTGAAAGGGGATTTGTTTGGTCAAGAATAGTTGAAAGCTGTGAGGTTCTGAAGAATTCGTTAATAGATGCCATAATAGGCCGCGCATTAATAAGCCCGGCAATTGTCACAGGCTCTTCTAGATTAATAAGACTCATTCTTTCCTTAATGCTTCGCTCAAGTCGAAGAACTCCAACCCGAAATGCAGTATTTGCAACAAGTTCGCCGACTCTCCTCACTCTCCTATTTGCAAGGCTGTCTATGTCATCAACGCCGTCAAAACCCTGAGAAAGCCTTATAAGATATGCGACTGTTGCAATTATGTCCTCAACCGTTAAGACTCTTGTTTTTGAATCTGTAAAGCCCGGGACGTTTTTAAGTTTTTTATTAATTTTATATCTTCCAACTTCTCCCAAATCATACCGTCTGTTATTAAAGAACATACTCATAAAATTTTCCTTAACTTTTTCAAAAACAATCGGCTCTCCCGGATGCATTTTTTTAAATATTTCAATCAGCGCCTCGTTTTGGGATCCTGTGTCGTCTTTTTGAAGAGTATTGTCAATAAATGTTGTTTTATCTTCCTCAACATCTTTAAATTTTGCCCTTATGTTATCGTTATCCGAAACTCCGATTGCGCGAAGAAGAGTTGTTGCCGGGAATTTTCTTCGTCTGTCGATTTTTACCGTTATTGTCTGATACCTTGTGGTTGAAAATTCAAGCCATGATCCGTGAACCGGCCTTATTTCTCCTGTGTAAAGAGTCTGTCCTGTGACTGCGTCTTTTGTTGCGGTAAAAAATACCCCCGGGGATCTGACCAGCTGATTTACAATTGCGCGTTCAATTCCGTTTACAATGAAAGTTCCCCGTTCTGTCATCTGAGGAATATCTCCTAAAAATACTTCTTGTGAGATTTCTTTTCCTGTTTTTTTGTTTAGAAGTGAGGCTTTAACATATAAGGGGGCGTCAAAGGTTAGTCCTTTTGTGAGACAAAGTGTCGGATCGTTTGTAGGCCTTCCGATTCTATAATCTTTAAGAGTTAGTGTCCAGTTTTTGCCTGTAAAATCATCAATAGGGGAAATTTCCTCAAGTACATTTTGTATTCCTTCCTCTTCAAACTTCCTATATGAATCTTTTTGAGCTTTAAGAAGGTCGAGTTCTGGAAGGACCGGGAAATTCTTGCCCCACTCTTCTCTTTTTGTACTGGTTGTAGATAAGTTCGACTTAGGCATCTGGCAATATGTCAGGCAGCATATCTCGACAAAAAAAATGCACTAGGTGCATCACCCATCTCAGGAATTTGTCTTAGAGTAGAATGTTTATACCATGCGTACGTAGGAATTGCAAGTGGTAATTTACTTTAGCTTTGCGCAGGCAACAGGAGTGGTCGGCTCAATACTTGATTTAAATAAAACAATTGATAGAGGAAGCTTAGTTCTTATTTCACTTAAGCTATCATCAAGAATGGTTTCTGACGTTCCTTCAAGGACTTCCTCGAGCTCATACGCAACACTGTCGCCGGGCTCAGGACATGACCCGTTATATATTGCAGCAGGCTGGGGGTCTGTTGTAAATACTGCTCCGAGTTCAATAAGAACCGACGTTTTATCTTTAATATCGGTGATTGTTGCCCAGCCTGATTGCTTTGAGTTATCTATCTCTTCAAAATCAACCGTGTAGGATTCCCCTCGCGCCATTGTGTCTTGGGAGACTTCTTCCCCGTCTTTCAAACCTGTCAATGAGCCGCGACCTGATAAAACCGCATAGTAAAAAATTGCAAAAAGAACTGCAAAAACTATACCAATAACTCCTAAAATGACTATGTATCTGGTTGTCAGGAATTTTTTTTTCTGAACCGGACCTTGATTTTGCTGTCCTTGGGTGTTATCAGCCATAATACGTACTAATCTTTCCCTATTATTTCTTATTTACTATACCTAGTCAAGGTTTGAATAAATTAATATCATTAAGATTGAAGACGGAATTTAAAAAGTATATAATACGCCATGTGGAAATAGAAACAGGTAGAACAGGGGTTCAAAGAGAGCTGAATTTATTTGAAGAAGGCGTTGTAGAGTCTTTGGTACAAGAAGGACGTACCCCTACGTTACGTATGCCGATTAAATCAAACGGTGAAAACAATAATTATTGTGAGGTATATGTTCCTCCTCCGGGTGCGACTATTGATAGTAGCATCAGGATGTTTGGTAACGAAATGGCTTTTTACAAACCTAATGGTGCTGTTTTAGGTTTTGCTGATCATATACGTATGGGCTTAGAGGAATATTCAACAATATTTGAAAGAATCGTTTTGGCACAAGAGCCGGATAATCACTGAGCAATGCAGTCAGAGTACACAGTTTCTCCGTCTACATCATATGTTGCTTCGTTACCTTTATTCCAGAAAACAAAACTGCCGTCTTTGTTTGCAAACCTGTCGCCGCTTTCCGAAGGTGTTTTTTTAAGAATCATTTCCTCTCCGTCCGGAAGAATTAATGAGACTGTTCTGTCTGCATTATCAAATTCTGCATTTATATTTTCTCCGCCTTTACATACAAATGATATATCAATTACCGAATCCGAAGTTTCTTCGGTTGTTTGGGTTTCATTACTTGTTGTTGCAGGCGAAGAATTGTTTGAAGTGTTAAGGAAGAAAAAGGCACCAACCGCAATAACAACAACTGCGACTGCAATAATTCCTATGAGAACAAAATAATTTTTGCCGCCTTTGTTTGCTTCAGGGCTACTCCCTGTTTCTTGGTCCATAAGAAAATTATAACCATTAATATTTAAATTGTCTAGACAATATTTTGTATAGTCATGGTGAAACTAACAGTATCTCCTGATGTTATTTTCTCACTCGCTCTCACTGATTTTTTAATTGGAAGGATGTATGTTCCCTTTTTCTCCCAGAATATGGATGTATCCCAATTAGTAAGACCTAATCTAATACGAACAGGGATCGAACCCCATCCTCTATGAAATGCTCCAAACTTTTTCTTAATTTCTAAAGAATTTTTCTCAGGAATAGTTATAAAATACCAAGGACTGGGACCTGGATACAGCCAGACTTTTGCTTTTATTTTGCGCTCATACTCATCCACGACAAAATTATAACACCCAGATTACTTGAATTTTATAACAAGAGTGCTAGAATCCTCATCACTACTATGTCTACAAGGCTTGAAAGATCTTTTCAAATTGTCCGTGATGCCGAATTACACCCATCAGCAAATTGGGAAGACGTTTTTAAACCAATTAATGAAACCCAACCAAATAAAAGTCAAGAGTTAAGAACAAAACATCTACTTGAAAAATTAAAGAGAGTTAGGGAATATACTTCGGAGTTTGGAACACAAACTCCACTTCATGTTCAAGAAAAAGATGAATTGTATGGAGATCACACTTGTGATTTTAAAATTCCTATTGTTCCGGGTGGTCAACTGATTACGGGTATCAATGTGTTTGAAAACAAACCATTAAGCGATTCTTATTTGTATATGGGATTTTCTTATGGAGGGATAAGTATAGAGTTTACGCTTTATAAGCACGGTATACTGGATGGTGAACCGTTTTATTCATTTTTAATGAAACATCAAAAAGGACTAGAGGTGTATGCAAGAGGACCTGATATTATTTCAACTATGTCACAAAAAGAATATGAATTAGTATGGGAGCTTAGCGAATATTTTATTGATAGAACAAACAATGTTTACTATAACCAAGATTAGCTAAAAGGGAATGTCTTCCTGTTTTGCTTCCTTTTCAAGCTTCAAACTATCAAAACTGTTTCTATACTGACAGTAGGGACAGTCTTTATTCGGCTCAGGTCTTGGACCTTTTAAAAGATTATCAATATCTTTCATGAAATTTAAAAACTTTCCATCATCAATTGGAACTTCCATCCATGTGTGGGGAAAATCAAGATATGTTATTCCGCTCTTATACTCAACCTTATCAGGATAGAAAATAAGAAGTGCCATTCTTGAAATTTTAAGTGCCTCTCCTATCTTTGGATTTTCAAAAGCAAATTTGTAAGAAGACAGCTGAGTCATGTACTTCTCGACTTTATCTTCTCCCGGCTGGCTTAGTTTTAGATCAATTATGGTGTAAGTTCCGTCAGGATTTTTCATCAGAAGATCGTATTTTCCTTTGATATACACCGATGTCCCGGGAACTATGGTTGATTCCACAAAGCCTTCCTGACTGACTATTTCTCCTTCAGGAAGATCGGAGAATAAAACTTTAAGATTTTTATTTATTAATCCTGTCTGAACTCGTGAGTTTATAGCATTAAACACCCCTGGCATAATTCCTCTTGGTCTTTCAATCAAGCCCCTGCCTTTAAGCCAGTAACAAAGTTTACATTCTTCAAATAAATATGCAAAGTCGGACGGAGAAAGTTTAAAGATTTCTGACATAGAAAACAATTATAATTACTGAGCCTCAATAAAGCAATAAATGAACGGTTGATTTTTTAATTTAATAGGATCTATTATTAAATTGGATCTAGAATTTATTATAATGACAAAAGAAAACTGGGGTACTCCCGGTATGCCGCCTCAATACTTCGATGTTTTGGACAGGTGGGTAATTTGTCATTCTCCCGATGGGGAACAAAGAACTGAGTATATATGGATTAGAGGTAAACACCCTCATTTTGGAAGGGTTATAGAAAGATATCAAGGGACAGAAACATTTGTCGAGAAATATGTTAATGGAACGGAGCGAATTTTGAGAGATTTAACCAACATTCCAGATTATCATCCTCTTTACAATTCCTCAAATAACGGAAACGGGCAAGAAGAATAAATTTAGTACCCTTAAAAACTCCAGTATTTAAGGGTGTTTATATAACTTGACGTGTAGATAAACTGAGACAATAAAGTAAAAAATAAAGATTTCTTTCACTCATGGCTGAAAATTATACTCCTGAGGCCAAAATAAAGCAATTAGAAAAATTAGAGATTATTATTTTGCGACTATAAATCCGCCTGCTGGCACTAGGGCTTCTCGGGAAACATTAAGAGATTATGATAGATCAACTGAAAAGTTAAACCTAGAAATTTATCGTCTTTGAGGAGCTTCGATTATCACACGGGCCGCACGAAATGTATCAGCAAGAACGTAATCCTGAGGAAGACGATCGGGATAAAACCTATAACTAAACGGGCTATCGGGGGAATATCTGCCGACAGCAATACGCTGCCTATTGCCTTCCTTATCAACTGCAGTTGTTGAGGTCAAGAAAAAACCCCCTCCTTTGATGAGGCTTTCTCCTTTCACAGATTCATATGCGTTGTTAAGTCCCAATAAATCGATAACTTCGACTCGTGAAACTTGTACTCCTTTTTCATTGCCTAACTCTGTTTGCACGGATCCCGTTTGTCCTTTTATTAAACTATCTAATTGACTGGGGGTCTGTCTGGAAGTAACGTCTTCCTCTCCTGGTAAGTAAAAATTATCTGGATCAACAGCAAGCCATGCACGATTAGAAGGGGTTTTCTCCCAATCAACATCTCCTTCAATCAATGGAGAAGAATTAAGTTCAAGTTTTCCTGAAGCTCTTAAGGTCTCTACTGTCTCTCCATTTGGTTCATAAATAAAGTAGCCTTCTGCTTCTAGCTTATCTCTTAGTTCGGGGGCAAGTCTTCCTTCTCCGGGAGGAAGATGTTTTGCTCTCTCTTGACTCCCGCCTAGATTAATACCTAAACCGTAGGATATTGCTCCAACACCAGCTCCAACAACTAAAACTGATCCTTTTAAAAAATCTCTCCTGGTAAGTCCTGCTCTTGTTACAAGATCGTCAACTCTTGAAGGTTTTTGCTCGGTACCGCTCATGCAAAACAGACAATACACTTTTTAGATTGCTGTGTCAAGATATCTAAGTGCTACAAAACCATACAATTTAACGGTTTTTTAATGGATATCAAAATGTTCCAAAGCCAAAATAAAGCAAAGAATTGGCGGGATTATTAAACTCTTTGTCCGTCTACCCATGGCCTGACATTTCTTGAAAAAACACTTATTTCCTGTCCTCTCACTTGCTCTGGTTGGTATATAGGATAGGCTATGTGAAATATGTCTGTTGCAAATACCGGAACATAAACTTCTTGTAATCCTTCCCTGGTCTCTATAACATACATTGAACCTTTTTTGAAGTGCCAAGAACTGCGACTACTCTGCCTTCAATTCTTTGCCCAAAAAGTATATTCTCAATTCCGTCAAACAATTCTTTTTTATTCACGAAAGGTATTTTAGCACATCAACACAAGCTTTTTTGGAAAATCATTTGAGAATGATCTACTGACAAACTTAAGAATGTTGGTGTATTCATGTTGCAAAGGAAGTTATTAAACTAAAATATTAATCCTCGGGGGCGGGCGGGGGGACGTTTGACGTTCCGGAGCGAGCCCAAAGTCTAGTTCTTTTTCAAAAAACCAGAAAATTTCATTTAGCTTAAGGGGAATTATTTATTATCGAAAGTCCATGGCTTATCTGCTCTGATGACAGGCCTGCCACAATTGCATAACCTTTTGGAGGAGGTGTTATTCTTAACAAAACACCATGGCCCTCCTCCGTATAAATCAACTGAGGAACAATATCATAACGTCCACCTACTCTTATAACAGGGTTCGTTGCTGTTAATGAATATCTCACAATTCTAAAGCCCTTTGCTACCTTGTCAGGAACAGGTAGTGATAATATTGATCTTGGTGAATTTATCCATTGACTTTTTGCTGCAATAATATTTAATCTTTGACGTACCTGTACATTATTTTTGGGGCGTTTGGATCTGAATCTTGAATATTTTAAGCTTATCATATTATCTATGATAACGGCTTCCCTATTTAATAACATTACCTCTTTTAAGGGGCGCGCCTCTATCTCTTGCGGCGCTTGGGATACTCCCTGCTCTGGTGTCATAACGCGAAATTATACCCCCGGGGCCAAAATAAAGCAATTTATCTATAAATTTGGTGCGTACCTACCGAGTGAAACCATACTATATCTTTTTTGGCAAATTCAAAAATAATTCTAGGCTCGTAATCAATTGAAAACGAATAGTATTCCTTAAGTTTTCCTGAAAGCTTGTGAGTTTTTAATCTTTTATCAAACGGGTCTTTTCGGAAAATTTTTTCTTTCTTTTTCGCTTGATTTTTGACTTTCTGAGGGAGTCTTTTGTATTCCTTTGCGAATTTAGAGGAATAGTAGATTTTCATTTAATATGAAAATTATTCAAGATCGGCAAGTGATTTTAACAATTTTCCGCGACCTTCTCTAAGTTCACGACTGCTTTCCTCAAGTTCTTTTGCAAGCTTTACTTCCATATAGGATCTTAAAAGATCCCTGAAGAATTCGCTTTTGCTTGCATATTTTCCTGTGGCAACTTCTTTTTCAACCAAAGAATTTAGCTGAGGCGGTAATGATATATTAACTATTGTGCGCATATGTAATAAATTGTATTACAAAAGCGAACATTTGTCAATTTGTAAACTGTCTATTTAAATCCGAGGCCAAAATAATACAATTAATTTTGTATTAAACCCTTTCCGTATGGTTCGCTTTCCCACCCGCACTTACTGCACTTTGCTTTTCCAAAATGCGGAATATGCCAAACTTTCCCTTTTTCTTTATATGAGACTGTAGGAAGTTTTGTGATTTCAGTTCCGCACTCGGGACAAAGATATTTTTTAGGAGAGTTTCCCATAATCAGCCAAGATTATATTCCCGAAGCTGAAATAAAGCAATGATTGTTGTTCCTAAATTCTCAAGAATTTAAGAACATATGTTTTAAACATGGGTGTTGTAAACTTTCATCCTTAAATACTCCAGTTTTTAAGGGTATTGTGTAAGCAGGCTCGGGGATACTGTTTTATTAATAGGTAAAGCTACAAAAATCTAGCTCAAAATAAAGCAATTTGACAAAAAATTAGAATATGATATTCTGATTAACAAGCATCAAGAGAGTCCATTAAAAAAGGGCCGGCAACAGAGATTGTTTGAAAACAAACAAAACGCGGTGCCAATCGCAAAACGAGATGCGCCTGATATGTTAAACGGGGAAAAATTATTTAGTTCAGCTTAAATAATTCTATTTCTCTATCGGATATTTTTCCGCCTCCCATGCTTTTAATCCGCCCGCAAGATCTGATACATTTTTAAATCCTTTTTGTTTCATTAGTTCAAGTGCCATAGAAGACCTTTTTCCGCTTCGGCAGTAAATTAAATATTTTCCGTTTTTATCCAAAGAGTCTAAATATTCTGAGAATTCCTCTGTCTTGTA
>MFOV01000016.1:0-808 GCA_001782515.1 Candidatus Levybacteria bacterium RIFCSPLOWO2_01_FULL_39_10
ACTTTTACATCATATGTTCCGCCATCAATATTCAGGTTATAATCACCAGAAGGATCACTCGTAGTACTCCCAACGCTGTTTGTAGTACCAGGATTGAGCACATCAATCGTGGCCGCAGAGATTGCAGTACCAGAAGAATCTGTTATCCTGCCTGACAGAGAGAATGTTGCCGAGAAAGCAATTTTTACTGAAAAAAGAGAAAACAACACAAAGAATGTAATTGTTGAAGTCAGTAACTTAAAAGATCGTAGCTGTTGTTTCATATTCACAGCTTTATAAGCTTACACTAGACCGCGCTTACATTTTGTCAAGTATTAATAACTTAGTGCCCAAAAAAAGCATGACAAATTACCTCGTCATACAATGACATTACTTTCTCGGCGTTGAAAGGTCTAGATTTAATGGTCTGTCATTAGTTATCTTGTAATAGACGTCTTTCGTTATTGGATCTTTGCTAAGAGAATGGGCCATTCTAATCGCAATTTTTGCGTCGTCTTTACTACCATTTTCGTATTCAACAATTGCCAGGAAAAGCCACAATTTTGCGTCTTGTGGAAATTTTTTAATAGCATTTTGAATAAAGTCGATGTTCTCACTTGCTGGAAGTCCTCTCACTATTCCCAATAAAGCCAGATTGTCGTATACAGCATAGTATTGACCAAACTTTAAAGCCTTTGAGTATGCTTCATAAGCTTTTTGGTAATCTCCTAAACTCATGTATGTCATTCCCAGAGTATTGTAGTTAGTAAGGTAAGGATATAGATCTACCGACCGTTTAGCATGAGAGTTCGCCTCCTCAAATTGCCCC
>MFOV01000016.1:817-1209 GCA_001782515.1 Candidatus Levybacteria bacterium RIFCSPLOWO2_01_FULL_39_10
AGCTCGGCAGCAATCCGGTTTTCGATATCATATGCATCCTTCGAAACTTTAATATCATGTATAGCTAAAGTAAAATCATTCCTCCAGTCAAAACTTCTCACCATTGTTCTTCCTGACATCAATAATATGAGAACAACAATTAAAACACTCCACTTGTGCTTGATGACATTAAAATCAAATGCTTCCAATAGTGTGCCAATCATCCCAAGCAAACCAACAATGGGAAAGTAAAACCATCTCTCTGCCACAGTAGAATCAAGGGGCACAACTTGTACATGAAGAGACAAACCAATAAAAAACCATAGAGCAAAGAATGTATATAAAGGGAAGTACTTTCGGAGATTGCTTCTATATAAATGGGCGGCAAAGAAAATAATTACGCAAAAAAACAG
>MFOV01000016.1:1282-1567 GCA_001782515.1 Candidatus Levybacteria bacterium RIFCSPLOWO2_01_FULL_39_10
AGAATAAGTGGAAAAGCAAAAGTCTTTAAATAGAAAAACAAAATCGCAGGTATGTTGATAAGGCGTCCGAATAAATCAAGTTGACCAATGGGAGCATTCAATGGTTTAGTAAAAAATCCAACAGCATTTATTCTAAAAAGGAAATAAATAAAAACTGTTAAGGCCGTGATACCCAATACGGGGAGTAATAGTTTCCTGTTAAAAATAAAACCATATATACCTGTAATAACTACGAAAAGCAGGCCAACTTCTCCGGAAAATAAAGAAAGCAATAGATATAAGCCT
>MFOV01000016.1:1626-2547 GCA_001782515.1 Candidatus Levybacteria bacterium RIFCSPLOWO2_01_FULL_39_10
AAAGAAAAATAGTACTTCTTGCATTGCAGATATATAAAACACAGATTCACCGCCTATCGGATGTACTAAGAAAACTAGAGATAAAATAAGAGATAAGGGCTTTTTAAAAAAATGGCTAAAAAATAGAAATAAGAGTGTGGCGTTTGCAATATGAAAACTTATTTGAAATAGATGAAACCAAAAGGCAGTTGGGCCAAAGATAGTGTGTATGAAAGAAAAAGCGGTCATTGTTAAAGGTCTATAATATAGACCAATAAGAGTTTGATTGGAGCCCGAATAAAATGTGCTTCCAGTAAAGAAGGATAAAATGTTAGAAATCGAATGAACTAACAAATTTTCAGTTATTTGCAATCTGTCATCTATTACAAAACCATTAAAAAGACTGTTGGAAAAAACTACAAGTCCAAGAAGAATTATCAAGAAAATTGCTTTTGGGGTTGTTAAAGAAACAAAGAGTTGTTTAAAAGAAATTTCCTGTTCTTTTTCTTCTGGCATGGGTTTATAGTACCATCAAATTAAAATACCTAAAAGACACATGGCTCTGTGGCCCTTGCGCCATATAGCGAAATTGAATCTGTGGAAACAGAGACTTTGGTAATGTAAGGTAAATAAGTTTCGGTAACAAGAAAAATAATCATCTTCTTTTTCAGAGTACTACTATAAAAAGCGAAAGACTATTTCTTAGAGTTACGGATCGCCTGACCGTTTACAAACAATATTTCTGTTTCCATTGCAAAGGAAATATGGCACTATAAACGTGGTCTCAGTTTGGCAGAATCTCTTTTTTAATGGCGCAATCGAATAGTTGGAAGAGATTCTTGACTTAGACCACCGGTTGAGCCATTTGTGTTGCATAAAAGTTCTTTAAAATTTTTGCGTTCTTTCTTTTTAATCCGGATTCCATCGGGATTGTTCGAGCCG
>MFOV01000016.1:2556-5615 GCA_001782515.1 Candidatus Levybacteria bacterium RIFCSPLOWO2_01_FULL_39_10
GAGGCTTCGTCCGTTAGGCCGAGCCGGAGCTGCGACAATTAGAGATTGCGTTGAAAGGAGGTTCTGACTTTTTCAAAAACGAGCTCCACGGTATGTATACTGTTTATATTCTTCGGAGCCCTAAAGACAATAAAACCTATGTAGGATTTACTGATAACTTTGAATGACGTCGGCTAGCATATCAGGTAAAAAGAAATATAGGAGTCTAAAAAAACGTCTTTGCAACTGCCGATCAGGAAATTGAAGCTATTAAAGAAAAAACAATTAGTTTATATAGACAGAGTAAAATTTGTTGATAGCTATTAGAAAGTTGTTTAATTGGACTGCAATAAACTAACCTCTTGCTTGACACCGAATATCGTATCTGTTAACTTAGCCCAAATGGCAAAAATATTTCCAGAATCTTCAGATTATCCGGGAGAAGATATGGGTGCAATATTAGGTTCGATTCGCATAGTAGAGGTAAATACTCCTGAAGAAAGACAAGCCCGCTTACAAAAATCAATACGTAACATACGAGCCCAGATTGAATTTCAGACAGATCTTAATTTAACCCCAAAAGAATTCTTTGCCAAGCTTGATTCAAAACATAGTAAACCAAAATCAGAGTAACCTTTCAATTAATTCTCCTGAACTTCTTTTTTTAATACCTCATCAGTCTTAAAACAGCGGATTTGTCTAAAACTGACATACTATGCGTAGTTTCTCGAAGTGGGCGAGAAGCGGTTCAAATAAAAGTGCGTCTCCCGCTCACAAGCGGAATCCGCAAGGCGCGCTCGGATGAGGGTCGAGCGCGAAAGCTCCAAAAACAGCGTATTGAAGCCCAATTTATAGTCTGCGGATAGATGTCGGTTAGTTAAAAAGCAGTTCGAGCCGATGTTTGCGGAGGCTTCGGCTGTCAGACCGAGCCGGAGCTGCGACATTACGGGTTTTCGCGATAGGGGGTTCTGACTTTTTCAAAAATCAGCTCCAGACGGGATAGCGCTGGTATTAAAGTATCGAATTGATTTGATATATCGGGCTAGAGGTAAAAACGTTAGAAAAATATCCCGTCTCCCGCCTCAGGTGATAATCAGAATTTAGCTTCAAAGCGGTTCAAGTCCAATCCCCTTTGGTTGATCAAGTCTGAAATATAAAGGGGGGTATTTGTCGAACCTTGACAATATATCGTACAACATGTTATATTTATGTTGCATGTTAAAGACTTATTTATATGTCCCTGAAGAATTAGAAGAGAAACTAAATCGTACTGCCAAAGCCCAGAACAAGAGCAAAGCGGAAGTAATTAGGCAAGCCTTAGAAAAAGGTATTACCGCTGTGGCCCATCAGGGGACTGCTTCTGCTCAAGCCTTGCTTAAGATAGCTCAGATAGGTAGAAAGCATAATCTTCATGGTCCAAAAGACGGCTCTGAGAGAATGGATGAATATTTGTGGAGCAAGGATTGGAGTAAAGATGAATAATTTTCCTAAAGTTGTAGTCGACGCAGACGCAATCATTGCTCAAGCCGATCCAAACGATAAACACCATCAAACAGCAACAGCAATTTCTGAGTCATTAGTGAAAAGGAATGCTCAAGTTGTTTATCCTGTTACTGCAATTACAGAATCTAATGCGTATATGCAGAGAGTCTTAAATAGTACTGCCAGTGCGTACGGAACGGCGGTAGTTTTTACAGATCCAAATGTCCAAGTGGCTGAAGTTAATCAAAATACTTTAAGAAATGCATTAAAATATTTTAGTCCTACAACCAGTAAGAAGAATACATTGTTTGACTGCATCGTAGCTGCTGTTGCGGAAGAACACGGAGCTGATGCCATATTTAGCTTTGACAAGTTTTATGAGCGCAAAGGATTTAAGTTAGCTGCAGAATTGAAACTGTAAAGCAGGTAATTTTTTCTTCTTCTATTTGATAGGTCTCTATCAATCAGCTAAAATGTGCTAAGAGCGGTTAAAATAAAAATGCGTCTCCCGCCCAATCCCTTTTTTATGTATTGACATGTTTCGTAATCTTTGGTATAAAATAGTATAATATGTTACAAGCTAAAACATATACTCCAGAGCAAGTTGCCGAAATGCTGCAACTTAGTAAAAATACTGTCTATGAACTCATAAGCAGAGGGGAAATCATTGCCAAAAAGCTTGGTAAAGTTTATAGAATTCCCCAATCCTCTATTTCTTTTATTTTTACCGGTATGGACGAGGACATTCTAAGAGCCCAGAAAGAGGACGAAAAGAACTTGGAAAAAATTGACAAGGCCTTAAAAGAAGTAAGAAAAGATTTATGGCAAAAATCCAGGTCTTTCTAGATAGCGACGTTATAATCTCCTCTTTGCTATCAAAAACAGGTGCTTCTTTTGAGATAATCAGAACCCCAAAAGTTGAAAAAATCATATCAAAATTCATCGAAGGAGAAACAAGGGAAGTAAGCAAGAGACTGAAAATTAAGGAAAAGAGCGTCAAAAAGGGACTTCAAAAGATTGGGCAGGTTTCAATAAGTCTTACAAAAGAAGAAATTGTAAAAAAATACAAAAGATATGTTTTCCATGGAGTGGATTCGCATGTTATCGCGGGTGCTCATAAATCTAAATCAAAATTTCTGCTTACCCACAACATTAAACATTACAAAATTAATAAAATCAGAAATGAGTTAGAAATTTTAGTACTTAAACCAGGAAATTTTCTACAGTACCTAAGAAGTGTGGACAAATCCTGAATAATAACTTTTAACAAGAATTTCCAAATATTTTTTTCAAATTTTAAAAAGGCTCATAGGATGCTTCCGGGATTGGCAATTGCTTGAACAGCCTGTCGGGACAGCCACTGGGCATTTTCGTAGTCGAAGAGTCTATTGGTTGGCCAATTACTCTCATCACCAAAATGCCAAACAGATATCCCTATAAGATTAACCAAAGTCCCTCGAATTATCTCCAATTCCCTTCTTTTTGTTTTTTATTGCGAACAATTTCATATTGACACATACGTATGAATCTAGTAATATCGTACGTATGAATACCAAACTTACCTTAAGCATAGACAGTGCAGTTATTAATATGGCAAA
>MFOV01000017.1:0-23450 GCA_001782515.1 Candidatus Levybacteria bacterium RIFCSPLOWO2_01_FULL_39_10
GTTTACCTGGGAATCGACCCGACTACTACAAAAATTCACCTGGGACACACTGTTGCTCTTAGAAAACTTAATGAGTTTGCAGAGGCAGGACACAATGTAACTTTTTTAATAGGTGACTTTACTGCACTCGTGGGCGATACATCGGATAAAGATTCCGAAAGACCAATTCTCACAAAAGAAGAAATAGAAAAGAATTTTAAAACATATAAAAATCAAGCACAGAAAGTATTAGATTTCTCCAAGGTAAAAATAAAATATAACAGCGAGTGGCTTTCAAAACTCACTCCCGAAGACATGATAAAACTTTTTAGGGAATTATCATTGGGAGATTTTATAGGAAGAGAGCTCATAAGTAAGCGTATGAAAGAAGGAACAAGGGTACGTCTAGATGAGGTAATATATCCTGTTCTCCAAGGGTATGACAGCTATTTTATGGATACGGATGTACAAATTGGCGGAACAGATCAAACATACAACATGCAAGCAGGAAGAAAGCTTCTAAAAACACTGAAAAACAAAGATTCATTTATTATTGCTGTTAAATTTCCATTAATCGGTACAGACGGGCGAAAAATGAGTAAAAGCTGGGGAAATGCGATATGGCTTGACGATGAACCGTTTGAAATATATCGAAAAGTGATGAGTATAGACGATGATCAAATCTTAAACTATTTCGAACTCGCAACAAATGTTCCAATAGGGGAAATTCCAAAAGAGGAAGAGGTTAAAAGTAGTCCCCTTGAAATTAAGAAAAAACTGGCAAATAAAATTGTTTCAGAACTTCACTCAGGCGATGACGCTAAAACGGCGGGGGAAAAGTTTGAAAGAGTGGTGCAACGCGGAGAACTCCCTAGTGATATAACTGAGGTCGAAATAAATGATGATATTGTGATTGATGAAGATTTCCTCGTTGAAGTAGGTCTTGTCAACTCAAAATCCGAGGCCAAAAGACTGTTTGATCAAAATGGAGTTACTCTTAATGGTGAAAAAATAAAAAGAGGGGAGACCCCGAAAGATAATGAAATTATTTTGGGAATCGGCAAAAAAATGATAAAATTAAAAAGAAATGTTTGAACTTAATAAAAAACACAAGATAATATTTATAATTATATTCGGGCTTGTTTCGGTGTCTCTTATAATGGCCTCACTTCTTCCTATTTTCTTTTATTGATATGGCTTACTTAAGTGACAAAATAGGGTCACAGGGCGGCATATACAAAAGGTATTCGCGCTTCTTGGAAAAACTTGAGATTATAACTTTTGAGGACTTTTTGTACCATATTCCAGCGCGTTATCAAGACTTCTCAATAGTTTCAAAAATTGCAAGTATTCAGGAAGGCGAAACCGTTACTGTTAAAGGGGTAGTGAAATCAATAAAGAACGAATACACAAGACGCGGTTTTATAATCCAGAAAGCAAAGGTTGAAGACGAAACTGGCATTATAAATGTTATCTGGTTTAACCAGCCGTATATTCCAAAATCTATAAGAGAAGGGGAAGAAATTTCTTTATCGGGAAAAGCTGAAAAAAGGGAGAACACACTTCAGCTCACTTCTCCCGATTTTGAACCAATAATAGATGGGGTAACAATCCACACGGGACGCCTTGTTCCTGTGTATCCTGAAACAAGAGGAGTATCATCTAAATGGATTAGACGGCAAATCTATAAGCTTTTTAAAGAAAACAAAGATGAGATGATGGATTTTCTTCCTGACACACTCCGAAAAAAATACAATTTTGACTCGCTTTATGCGTCTCTTTTTAAAATCCATTTTCCAAACACTTTAGGTGAGGCAGAAAAAGCAAAACAAAGACTCTCGTTTGATGAATTATTTCTGATTCAATTATCTTCTGATATCAGGCGGAAGGAGTGGAAGGAGAAGCTTAAAGGAACAGGGTTTAAGATTGATAAAAATATGCCTAAAATCAATAAATTTATTGAAAAACTCCCGTTTATTCTTACCTCTGCTCAGAAAAAAGCAGTGGAGGATATCCTTCATGATCTTTCTTCCAATAAACCAATGAACAGACTGCTTCAGGGAGACGTAGGATCAGGAAAAACAGTGGTTGCGGGAGTTGCTATGTACACAGCCCACTTAAACGGATTCCAGTCAGTCATTATGGCACCGACTGAAATTCTGGCAAACCAGCATTACAAAACCATCTCCAGCCTTCTTAAGCCTTTTGGTTTGAAAATAGAACTCCGAACAAGCTCGAGCAAAAATAAAACATTGGACAACGGACATTTAACATTTGACATTTTGGTGGGTACTCATGCTGTTATTCATAAAGGAGTAAGCTTTAAAAAGCTGGGGCTTGTAATTATTGACGAACAGCACAGGTTTGGAGTTGAGCAAAGAGGAATAATAAGAAAGAAAGGAGGCAATCCGCATGTTCTCACAATGACTGCAACTCCTATTCCAAGAACAATTGCTCTGACTCTTTACGGAGACTTAGATTTATCCACTCTTTATGAGATGCCGAAAGGCAGAAGAGTAGTCAAAACATGGCTTGTTCCAAATGAAAAACGGGAAAAAGCCTACGCGTGGATTAAAAAACACATAGATGAAAATAAAGGTCAGGTTTTTATAATCTGTCCTTTTATTGAAGAATCCGAGAGTATGGCGACTGTAAAAGCAGCAGTAGGGGAATACGAGAGACTCAAAAAAAATGTTTTTAATGGCTATAAAATTGCCCTTCTTCATGGCAAATTGAAATCAAAAGAAAAAGAGGAGATTTTGTCTAATTTTAAAAATAAAATAATGCAAATTCTTGTTGCAACTCCTGTTGTTGAAGTAGGAATTGATATTCCGGGAGCTGACATAATTATAATAGAAACGGCCGAGCGGTTCGGACTGGCGCAACTTCATCAATTGCGCGGAAGAGTAGGAAGAAGTGAAAGACAATCTTATTGTATGCTTTTTACAGACTCAAACAGCCCCTACGCTTTAAAAAGGCTGAAAGCACTTGAACAAACAAATATTGGAGCAGAACTTGCAGAGTTGGATTTAAAACTCAGGGGTCCGGGGGAAATCTATGGAACCGAGCAGAGCGGGCGGGGTTATCTAAAAATCGCAAGTTTTTCAGATCTAACTCTTATTGAGCAAACAAAAAAGGAGGCCCAAAACTTTGCTAACAAACTAAATAAGTTTCCAATGCTTGTCCAAAAAGTTGAGGAAATTAATGTTAAAAATATATCCCCAGATTAATTCATGTTGCAAGCTAGCCTCAAATAATGTAAAATAGTTTAATTCAAATTAAAAATTATAGATAATATCTAAAATCTTATTTTTGAGATTTAATTTTTAATATTTAATTTAATTACCGTGCCGCAAGAACCAAAAAGAAGACATTCACGCGCAAGACGGGGAAAAAGAAGAGCATCAATTAAGCTTTTTATTCCCAATGCAATTTTGTGTCCAAATTGCGCGTCTATGATCCTCCCTCATTCTATTTGCAAAAACTGCGGATACTACAGAGGTAAAGAATATGTATCTCACAAAAAGCCTGAAAAACAGGAAGTACAAACAAGTGCATAAAGCATGAAAACAGCACTCGACCCTCGTCATAAGAAAAGACAAAAAATCGTTGAGGATCTTTTCAAAACCCAGTTTCACGATCAAAAAATCGGAGAAGAGGCTGAGAAAATTCTCAAAAACACCGATAAAACAGATAAGTTGATAGAAGATGCAGCGCCTGAGTTTCCGATCGATAAAATAAATAAAATTGATCTTGCAATTCTAAGACTTGCCGTTTATGAGCTGACCATTGCAAAAAAAGAACCGCCCCGAGTTATAATAGATGAAGCAATAGAACTTGCAAAAGAATACGGAGGAGAGACTTCTCCGTCCTTTATAAACGGGGCATTGGGAAAGGTAATAAAAGATGAAAAAATTACCAGCAGTTAAAGACAAAAAACTTCTTACTGAAGCGCTTACTCATAGGTCATACCTTAATGAATCAAAAGATGAGATAGAGTCCAATGAAAGACTTGAGTTTTTAGGTGACAGCATACTTTCTTTTGTTGTTTCAAAATATTTGTTTAAAAACTTTCCCCACCTCAATGAAGGAAAACTTACAAATTTAAGATCTCAGCTTGTAAATACGATTATGCTTGCCGCCTTAGCAAGACAAGTTGAGCTAGGAAAACTCCTAAAACTTTCAAAAGGCGAGGAAGACAGCGGAGGACGGCAAAATCAAAGTATATTAGCAGATGTTTTTGAAGCATATATTGGTGCGCTTTTCCTGGACAGAGGAACTGAGGAAACTGAAAAATTCATAAATCAGACTGTTATAGCAAAAGTGGACGAGATTATAAAAAATAATTTATTAAAAGATCCCAAAAGTATGCTTCAGGAGCTGGTTCAATCAAAAAAACAGGGAAATTTAAATTATCAGGTGCTTGAGGAAAAGGGTCCTGCTCATGCAAAAGAATTCACAATCGGCGTTTTTATAGACGCAAAGCTTTTGGCAAAAGGCGATGGACGAAGCAAGCAGAAAGCTGAGGAAAAAGCGGCAAAAGCGGCACTTGACGCTATAAACTCTTAATCTTCTTGAGGAAACGATCAAAAAATGGTAAAATTTCAGCTATGTCACTTGTAATCAGACTCGCAAGGGTAGGAAAGCGCGGAGAGCGAAAATTTAGAATTGTTGTTAAAGAAAAAAGATCAAAAAGAGACGGAAAAGCAATTGAGTATCTTGGAAGTTTTGAAAAATCGCCCAAAGGCGGACAAAACCTCAAAAAAGACAGATATAATTATTGGGTATCAGTCGGTGCAGTGCCGTCTGTAGCCGTTGAGGAGATTTTTAAATAATGAGAGATATCCTTAAATATTTAATCACGTCCATTGTTGATAAGCCCGAAGCGGTTGAAATACTTGAAGAGGAAAATCAGGGGATTGTCAACTTAACTGTTAAAGTTGATCCTCAAGATATGGGAAAAGTGATCGGGAAAGAAGGAAAAGTAATAAGAGCTTTACGAAATGTTCTTCGAATTCCGGCAGTCTTGCAGGATAAAAAAATATATATCAACCTTTCCGAAAACTAGTTTAGGTTTTCATGAAAATTTCAGTAATCAGTCTATTCCCCCAAATGTTTATTGGTCCTTTTGACCAATCAATTATAAAAAACGCAAGAAAGAAAAAACTTTTGGAACTAAATTTTGTGGATCTAAGAAGTTTTGGCGTTGGAAAACATAAAACTGTAGATGACAAACCCTACGGCGGGGGAACGGGAATGATTTTAAAAGTTGATGTTTTAAAAAAAGCAATTGATGCGACTTTGGATAAAACTTTTAAAAAAAACGAACAGAGAATAGTCTTAATGGATCCAGGAGGAAAAAGATTTAATCAAAAAACTGCAAAAGAATATTCTAAGCTTTTACATCTTATGATTATCTGCGGACATTATGAAGGAGTTGACGCAAGAATAGAAAAGTTTATTGATGAGAAAGTATCAATCGGGGATTTTGTGCTAACAGGAGGCGAACTCGGGGCAATTCCTGTTATTGACGCAACAGCACGGCTTATTTCTGGAGTATTAAAAGACGGAGTTGTTGACAATGAATCTTTTGCGTCAGGCAATTTAATTGAATATCCCCAGTACACAAGACCTAAAAAATTTGGTAGTTACAAGGTGCCTGATATACTTCTTTCAGGAAACCACGGCAAAATTGAAGAGTGGAAGAATAAAAAGAAACACTCAAAAAGGTGATGTGCGCGTCCCAGCTGAAACGCTCGATTCGTTCTGGGGGATAGGGGGTATGTCAAAATTTCTCCAATTTGATATTAAGCTAAGGGTTTTTCCCTGTTCTGGCGATAGATTTTTAATTTCTGCGCTTTGATCCTCACTTATTGTCTCGATTGGTCTATAAAAAAACAAAATGCTAAGCTCTGTTGACCCCTCATCTGTTTTGATATTTACAGCTTCTGAAATAGGATTAAGTTTGTAAAGTTCTTCAATAAAAGCCGCTGCCTCAACAGGTCCTCCGAAAATTGTAACCTTAAAATTAAGAGCCGGAATATCAGATATTTTTGTGCCAACCGTAGTTGCTGAATCCTGAAATTCATAACTAAGAATAAATGAATTTGAAAAACCTGCTGCAGCTGAAATGGCATTTAGAACTTTTTCAAATTCTTTTCCTTGGGGAAAGGTTTGGTTGACTTGGGCAAGATCATTATCCAATTTTTGGATATCTGCGTTTTTGGCAACATTTATTGCGCTTTTTATAGTTTCTATTTTTTCATTTTCCCTGTCGATAACGCTTTTCTTTGAAGGGAATTGAATAATTTGGGGAAGTATAAAGAAAATAAAAAGAAGGATGGAAACAAGTATTGTCGCAACTGGAACAATATATGCTTTTTTTTCTGTGTAAATTTCCTCAAGGCTTTGTCTATTTAATTCTTTTGTAAATTTCATATTTTTACGGCTGAAATCTTAACATAATATCTGTTACCTTTTATTGAAAGCTCGTCCAAGGTGACACTCGTAAATCCTTTATCATCAGCCAAAACAAATAAGCTGTTTAAATATTCATTTATTCCCTCAAGAGAGTTTGAAGAGATAGCAATTGCAATTTCAAATTCATCAAGCTCAAATTCTTCAATATCGACATTTGATGGTAGGTTCTGGGTTACAACAAGAATTGTTTCGTTGTGTTTGTTTCTTGTGTTTATTATTTTTGCAGTATTATCGATCCGCGAGTTTAGAACGTGTATTTTTGCAGCAGACTCAGAGAAAACCGAAAGTTCTTCAAGAAGATTATTTTGTTCGCTGACAAGAGATCCAAACGAAAATCTGTAATTAACAAGAAATATTACAATTGAGACAAATGCAATAATAACAAGAAGAAAATAGGAGATATATTTGATTCTTTTGACTTTTTCATTTCTGGATTCTAAAAAGTTATCTTTGGTTATTAAATTGATGTTACTGCTCTTCATAATCTTTTATAGCAAGACCGATGGAAACTGCGTATTCAGGTCCGCTATTCAAAATTTCTTTTGGAATATTCTGGCTGACTAGCATTTTCCAAGGATTCGCAACAGCAGTTTCAATCCCTGAGCCATTTGCAAAATATTTATCAATTCCCAAGATTCTGGCAGTACTGCCTGATAATATTATCTGCTCGATCCTTAAGTTTTGATACTTTTGGGAGAAATATATAACAGCTTTTTTAACTTCAGTTAAAATTGAGGACATAATGGGTTCTGTTGCTTTTTCAATTCGCTGCCCAACTGAACTATTTGAAATTCCATATGCCTTCTTATACTCCTCAGCCTGAGTAAGGCTCAGTCCGAAGTCGGACGCGATTGCTCTGTTTATTGCATTCCCCCCAATTGGCAAGGTATAGGTAAATATAAGATCTCTTCCAATGATAATTGCAAGTGCGGTACTTATTGAGCCAATACTCACAACAATAAAAGGTGATGAAGCATTTCTGTCCAGATTAAAAGTAAGCGCTCTAATAGTTGATAGGATTTCGGTCTCAAGTGTGTTTATTGTAATTCCAGAAAGAGAAAGAACTTTTTGGTACTTTTTTACAATAATAGTTGGTGCGCCCACCATTAAAACATTCATTTTTTCATTTTGTTTGGGCTTTTCTGATCTTTTAACAACATTCCAAGCGAGTGTGATATTTGAGAGAGGAATCGGAATATATTGCTCAGCCTCCCAATAAATAGCTGATGAGAGCTCTCTGTCTGAAAGATAGGGCATTTCAACTATTTTTGTATAAACCTGGTTTTCGGGAAGGGCAACATTTGCGATCTTTGTGTCAATCTTAGCTTCTTTTAGGGCTTTTTTAATGGCATTTCCCATCTCCTCCTCGTCAAGCGGGGATTCGGACATCATACCCTTAGGCGGTGTTGGAGATGTAATTGAAGCAGAAAGAGAAAAACCACCTTTGTCCAGCTTCAGCTCAACTGCACGTATCGCTATATCGCCAATATCGAGGCCAAAAGATTTTTTGTTCATCCCGTTAAAGATAGCAAGCGTTTAAATTAAACGCTTGCGTAAATCATAATATAATCAGTATACCATTTGGTATTCCTTAAACTCTGAATGGTATAAAAACAATAAAAGCGATCTTTAACGGGATTCATACATTATGGTAGGAAAACGTTGTACGGGAAAAACTCAATAGGAAGTCTTGGATGTCCCTGAAATACCCTGAGCTTCCTTGTTGCATCTCCCGATATCCCGACAGAATCGATAACATATCCCTGAACAGGAAGCGCTGAGGTGCCAACTACTGCCATCTCCGTATTTGCATATAGAGGAATAACTCTGGCTATATAACCATTTGTCACAGGAACGCTAATCCTATTTTGAAATGATTTACCAAGCACAGTCCCTCCACCGAGCGCTCCCGAGAAATTATTGTTTCGTGTTGAACATGGATCTGCAGTATAGCGTCCCATACTTGGATTTGCACGGGCACCATGAATTACGGCAACCTCAACTGCAGGGCCGCTGCAAGCACTTCCGGTATTTGTCCAGTATATTGTTAAAGTCCCATTCCATGGAGAGCCTGAAAAATCAGGATAATTTGTCAACCAGATATCTGCGCCGTCGTCTTTAAGAATCCGGTTTCCGTCATTTATGTGTATCTGTGTTCCAGAAACTGCTACTGCCTCTGTCTCAAAAACGGAGTTGTTTGAAAGTGTTTTTGTAGTACCTGTTGCAAAAAGTGATTGGTTTGAAAGAAGCTCTTCAATTCCAGCCTCAGCTGCCGAGAGTGCTTTTTGCGAATTTGCTTCCTCTGTTGATACCCTGGTATTTGTAATTGTTCGGGAAATCGCCGAAAGACCAACTGTTAAGGTAATAACAGTTGCCAAAACTACCATTAAAAGTATTTGTCCCTTTTGTCCTTGTTTTTTGTGGTTTTTAACTAATTTATAAAGGAATCTGTGCATACTTTTAGACTACCAGCCTCCTCAGACACTGTCAATTAGTATTTAATAATTTCTCATTTTAACTCTTGTTGAAAAATCTATCTCCACGTTTCCTTCTGGAAGATCCGCTTTGTTTTGATCCGCAAGCCCAAGCCTGAAATCAATTCCCACAATAGGAGTCAGTGAATTTGCTGTTTGTGAACAAAACAAATAACATGAATCGGGGATAATACTTACTTCGTTTGTATTAATAAGAAAAGTCCCATCTATTGTTATCCCGCTGTTGCTACAGGCAATTGTCCTTAACTGCCCTCTAGATCTTACTCTAATATATGAATAATAGCCTCCTGTTTCAGGGCACTGCGATTCATAATTTATATTGTCATAACTTACTCCTTCAAAATTATCAGCAAATTTAAGAAGTTTTGAAATCTGTCCTGTTGCGAAGCTACCGTTTTGCCTCACAGTTGCAATTGAGTTTGTTTTATTGCTTGTTCTGAAAGCCGAGGTTATAAGACTAACTACTACGGTTGTTGCAATTATTACAACTGATATACCAACTAAAACTTCAATTAAAGTAAATCCTTTTAAGTCGTAAGCTATTTTCATAAACCCGGTGTCCTATTTTAGGTCTGCAAAGCATGAATTTAACTCTACCTCGTGGCATTCTGCAGTTCCCTGGCACCTTGAATCATTCCAGGTAACAATTGATGCAACAAAGGCAAGATTTGCTTCGCATCCCCTCTGTGCTAGACTCTGCCTTGCGTCTTCGCCATTTTGATTTATATAAACTCTTCTTGTGAAGGCAGAATCAACATTTTTACTGCACGTTGTTTTCGAAGGATCTATGGCTATATCACCCTCATCAATACAGTAGTAACCCTGAAGCGTTGAGAAGGCCTGAAAATCAGAATCTTTTAAATCTCTTGCAATATCAATCCCTTCCTGTGCAAAATTGGTTGCAAGGTTTTGATTTTTGGAAAAGGTGGCGTTATTAACAGATAAGATAAGAGCAGCTACAATTCCTGACATCACAAAAGCTACAACTGCAATTGCAATAACAGCTTCTATAAGCACTTGTCCTTTTTTGTTTAATTTTAAATTTTTATAAAACATCACTGAATTATTCCAGTTGAATTAACTGTTATTGATTTGCTCTGGATATTGTTGGTAAGTGTAATACTGCCGGGATTTCTGACATTGCCTGTTAAAACCAGAAATAATATCGGGTTTGATGCACCTGAAAGTGTTATGTCCGATGTTACATTTAGAGTTTTTATTACATAGGTGCTTTCGGTTGAATTAAGATTTAAACACACTTCTTCTAAATTATATGAATCAGGATTAGTTACACTATTAATCCTAATCTGATGTCCCACAAGAGTCTGGATTCTAGTGCACCTACGTGAGACTTGGGACTGAGCGTTTGTTTTTGCTTCGCTAACAGTGTTCTTCAGATTTTCATAAGAGGTTCTTAGGTTCTGATATCTGTTAAACTGGTTAAGCCCAAAATATGCGCTTGATGATATTATTGCAACAAGGGCAAGTGCAACCAAAATCTCAACAAGAGACATTCCTTGTTGTCTTTCTACCCTTCTCACCATAAATAGAAGGGGAGGTGAGGAATAATTATTTCTGAAAAAAGAAGACTTATGTAAGTTCCAAATGCTAGAAACGGAGCAAATGGAATAATGGATTTTAGTCCTTTTTTTCTCCATAAAATTAGTATGATGCCAACGGTAGCCCCTGTCAAGAATGCTACATATAAGGCTAAAACTACCCCTATTGGCCCTAGGATTAGACCCATAACAAATGCGAATTTAACATCTCCGAATCCCCACCCGCGTCCTTTAGTCAGAATATATACGGCAAGAAAAAATAAAAATGCAAGTGAACCGCTTACTAAATGGGGGATTATAAGCTCTGGATTAAATAAGAGAAAAATAGATGCTAAAATTCCTAAAACTGTTGTTATTTTATCAGGAATTATGTAGTATTTTAAATCCGCAACAAATAAAACAATTAGTCCCGAAACAACGAATAGATAATAAATTAATTGATAATTGAAAATTGAAAATTGAAAATTTAGAGTTGCGAATTGATAGGTTATCACAAACAATAAACCGGTGAGCAACTCGACGGTTGGGTATTGATAAGACAATTTTTTATGGCAGTATCTGCATTTTCCAGAAAGAAGAATAAAAGAGAGTAGGGGAATAAGGTCTTTAGTTTTAAGCGTTTTTTTGCAAAAATCGCAGTAAGATCTTCCAAGAATGGATTTATCTTTAGGAAGACGGTCAATGAGGACATTTAGAAATGAGCCGATAAAAATCCCGATTAAAAACAAAAATAATACAAGCACTAAACTAATATATTATAAGATGTACAAGAAGATCAATAGAAGGTTCCGTTAAATCCTTCTGCAGGCTCACCGGCTTGGCATACAACTCCTGCTTTGCCGGCAGCTGATGAGAATACATACCACGTGTTTGCGGCAACATTTGCGCAATTTCCTTTGTTTCTTTCAACTTTTGATTCAAGCTTGGAGTAAACCACATAGTCAGTTCCGTTTGATTTATAGCAGAATCCACTTACTGCTGTTCCTCCTGTGCAACCAAGAGCAGGCGGGCTTCCGCCCGGAGCTGGAGGAAAAGGCTTAAGTTCTCCTGAGGTTGTAAGAATTGTATTGTATGTTGCCTCAGCAGGATATGATCCAACAGCTGTATAATAAGTTTGGATTGCGCGGCCGATTCCTGTAACTGAAGTTTTCCTTCCCGAGTCTCGTCCGCGACCAAGCTGTTCGATAGGATCAATTGCAATAAGAACAACTGCAGCCAAAACTCCTAAGACTGCAATAACTATTAAAAGCTCAATGAGAGTAAATCCGTTCGATTTATTTTCCGAACTGCTATCATCTGACTTTTTTGGGCTGGATTTAAAGAGATTTTTTATCCAGTCGATAATTTTTTTCATCTCTTATGTATTAATAGTAGTCATATGTAAAAAAAAATGTCAAGTATTAATTTAATAATACTATTTAAACTACTGAATTGCCGATAATAAATTATAAATAGGCGAGATTACCGAAAAAACTAAAAAACCTACGCCAACGCCCAAAACTATGAGTATCAGAGGTTCCATTAATGTTGTAAGATTCTTGACTGATTGATTTACCTCCTCTTCAAAGTACTCCGAAGCTTTGGACAAATTCTCGTCAAGTTTACCTGTTTCTTCACCTACTTTAACAAGTTGCACAAGAATTGAGGGAAAAATTGAAAAGTACGTCATTGATTCTCCAACGGGCACTCCTTTTTCAACACGCCTTGCAATGTCCATTATTGTTCGTTCATAGGTAAAATTACCTGTTACTTTTGCGCTTTGTTCCAAAGCATCAACCACCAATGTTCCTGTTCCCACAAGAAGACCTAGGGTTCGTGAGAACTCGGTAAGAATAGACAAATGGAGAATTTTCCCAAGAAGAGGAACCCTTAGTATGTTTTTGTCATAAATTTCCTTACCTTTATCTGTTTTTTTCCATCTCAGAAAACCATAAGCTAATACTCCGCCGAATCCAATAATTAGCGGCCAGCCTTTGGAGATGGAAGAGGACAGGCCTACTACTATTTTAGTTGCAAGCGGAACTTCAGCATTGAGACTTTCATAAAGCCTGTTTAACTCAGGAATTACAAAAACCATAATAACAAGAATTACAACAAGCATAAGAGTTATTACAATTGCGGGATAAATAAGAGCTGATTTAACGGTTCTTCTGAGTCTTTGTTGCTTTTCAAGATTGTTGGCAAGGCGAAGAAATATTTTATCCAAAAGCCCAGAGGATTCACCTGCTTTAACAAGGGAAACATAAACTTCGGGAAATATATCAGGATACTTTGCAATTGATTCTGAGAATGTCTTTCCCTCCTCAATATCAAGAAGGATTCCGCGTATTATTTCCTGAAACGCTTTGTTTCCTATCTGGTCCTTAAGTATTTCAAGTGATTTAACAAGAGTGAGGCCTGATGCTAACATTGATGAGACCTGACGTGTAAATATAATAAGATCTTTTGATTTTATTTTACCGACAAAAGGAAGTTTTTTAAAAATCTCAAACTCACCCTCTTTGGAAATATCAATTGGGATAAGGCCACGCTGCCTCAGATAACTCGCTGCGTCCCTTTCCTGTTTTGCCTCAGCAATTCCTCTTACCTTTTTTCCGTCCGAGGTAACTGCTTTATATCTGTATCTCATATTTATTGGACCATTCTGAGAAGGTCTTCTGGGTGCTGTGAGAAGCTTTTTGCCATATCAATTGTTATTGCTCCTGAAAGAACAAGGGAGGAGAGAGAAGACTCAAGACTTATCATCCCGTCGTCTTGGGACGTTTCAATAATTGAGTCAATTAGATGAGTTTTTCCCTCTCTTATGTTTGTTGCGACTGCATTGTTTCCGATCAGAACCTCAACAGCCGGAACTCTTCCTCCGTTTATCTTCTGAAGAAGGCGCTGTGAGACAATTCCTTTAAGAGTGAGCGCAAGCTGAATCCTAATCTGTCCCTGCTGGGAAGCGGGGAATGAATCAATTATTCTGTCTATGGTTTGTGCTGCAGAGTTTGTATGAAGAGTTGAAAAAACCAAGTGTCCTGTCTCAGCAATTGTTATAGCTGAGGCAATAGTTTCAGGATCTCGCATTTCACCAATAAGAACAACGTCCGGATCTTCTCTTAGGGCAGATCTTAAAGAATAGCTCCAGGAGTGTGAATCAAGACCCATCTCGCGCTGAGAAATAATACTTTTTCCATTTGGATAAATATATTCAATTGGGTCCTCAATTGTTAGGATATGTGAGGGCCGAGTCAAATTGATTTTATTAATAAGTGCTGCAATTGTAGTTGATTTGCCATGCCCTGTGGGGCCTGTTACTAGTATAAATCCCTGCCTAAGATCAGAAAATCTGTTAATAACTTTAGGAAGATTGAGCTGCTCTACAGTTCTTATTACAGGCTCCAGGTAGCGGAACGCGCCGGATAAATAGCTTCTTTGGTAATAAACATTAACTCTAAATCTTCCCAGATTTCCATATTCACCGCCTCCAATGCCGAACGAGAAATCAAGCTCCTTGTTTGCTAGGAGTTTTTCTTTCTGGGACGGAGTCAGAAGAGAAAATATCATCTGCTCCATCATCACGTGGGTAACAACAGGAAAATTCATTAGGTGATTTAAAATTCCGTCTATTCTTATAGTAGGCGGAATTCCCACCAATAGATGTAGATCTGAAGCTCTGTTCTTTACTGTTAAATCCAATAATTGTTTAATATCCATAATCTAAACGCTAACCCCTAAACGCTAAACGCTGATTTTACTCCTGAGCAACTCGCAGGACTTCCTCAATTGTCGTCACGCCTTTAAGAACTTTTAAATAACCGTCCTGTTTCATAGTTATCATTCCTTGTCTCACTGCCACATTTTCAAGCGTGTAGCTGTCGGCTCTTTTGAGAATCAGGTTTGCTATTTCCTCATTAATAGGCATTACCTCAAATATTCCCATTCTTCCAAGGTATCCTGAGCCTCCGCATTCATTGCATCCTTTTCCTTTATATATTGTTACTGCGCCGGGAGGCATTAGAGGCCCCAGCTCTTTTTTTATGCTTTCAGTCACCTCGTTGGGCGGGGGAAGACTAACTTTGCACGATGAACATATTCTCCTTACAATCCTTTGTCCGACAACTGCATTCATAGTTGATGCCAGAAGGAAAGTTTCTGCTCCTAAATCTAGCAAACGTGGCAAAACCCCCGATGCATTCGATGTGTGCAAGCTTGAGAAAACCAAATGTCCGGTTAGTGCTGCTTGAATTGCAAGCTCAGTTGTTTCTTTGTCACGTATTTCTCCAACTAGAATAATATTAGGATCCTGCCTTAGAAAAGAACGGAGTCCTGTTGCAAATGTAAGCCCAACTGCAGGATTAATCTGTACCTGATTTATTCCCGACAGCTCATATTCTATTGGATCCTCAAGAGTCACTATATTTACTTTGGTGCTGTTTATTTGGTTAAGAACAGAATAAAGAGTTGTTGTTTTACCTGACCCTGTTGGTCCACAAATAATAATTATTCCGTGAGGGCGAAGCATATTTATCTTTAAATTTCGAAGGGCTGTTCCCCAAAGGCCGAGTTCTTCAAGATTTGGTATTCCTCCGGATTTTCGAAGAAGCCTAATTACAATTTTTTCACCGTGGCTTGCAGGAAGGACTGAAATTCTAAGATCTACTTCCTTGTCATCAATTTTAAAATTAAATCTTCCATCCTGAGGAATCCTGTGTTCATCAATTTTCATTTCAGACAGAATTTTTATTCTTGAAATTACTGATTCCTGAACGGTCTTGGGAAGAGACAGTCTATCATAGAGTATTCCATCGATTCTGTACCTGACGCGGACTCTTTCCTCTTGAGGTTCAATATGAACATCTGAGGACCTGCTTTTAACTGCATATTCAAGAATTGTTGATACAATTTTTGCAATAGGTGCTTCTTTTATAATTTGAGCAATCTGAGTTGAATCTACTGTTTTTGTAGTAGATTGTTCCTCTGTCTCTTTTAGCGCTTCACCAACCTGACCTACAATTTCCTGCCTGTACTGAATATCAATTGCCTGCTTTATTGCTGAAGGAGAAGCTGCAAATGCCTTGATGTTTAAGCCTGTTTTCTGTCGTACAAAAGAGAGACCATCCAAATCCACCGGGTTTGCCATGGCAATTGAAAGCGTTTTTGCTCTGTCGTCGTAAGAAAAGGGGATTAGGTTAAACCTTTGGACTACAGCCTGCGGAATAAGGCTTAAAGCCTGAGGCGAAAATGAAGTTGAATCAAGCGAGATATAGGGAACGCCAAGCATATTTGCTTTGATTTCCGAGAGCTTGTCCTCATTTACAAAGCCTAAAGACACAATCACCTGTTCCTCACTGATTCCGTCTGTTGCTGCTTTAAGTTTTATCTCTTTGTATTGATTCTGGTTAATCAAATGCTCAGAAAGCAATATGTCCGAGATATTATTTACCTGATTAAAAGATTGCGAAGTTGCGGGCATTAATATAATAGTAGAAAATACGATATTAAATATCAAATAGTAAATAGCAAAAATACATTTAAAATAGTAAAATAGCCATACCCAAAATCTGAAGGATTTTGAAAAAGGAGGAGCCGGCGAAAGGCCAATATCCGAGGTTAAACGAGGATAAAGGTGCGAAGCCGTGCTACGATGTGCAGACTTTTATTATTTCATCCAAAAATATTGAAGAAGGTAAAAACCGCGCTCTGGAAGAAATAAATCTCGAAAAAATAGATAAATTTGATATTGAACTTCTTGAGTCTGAAAAAGCAATTGGAATTGAAGATGTTAGAAATATACAAAAAAGAATTTATCTTTTGCCAATAAGAGGTACGAAAAAAGCTTTTATAATAAGCTGCAAACAAGGAATAACAACTGAGGCGCAAAACTCAATGCTCAAAATTTTAGAAGAACCGCCGCCAAGCACACTTCTTTATCTAATTACTGACAATTATAATTTTTTCCTTCCGACAATTATTTCCCGGGCAAAAATAATCGAGATTAAAGATTCTGAGGCTCGAACAGACGGAAAAGGACTGGCCGAGCTTTTATCGTTAACTGGAGTAGGGGATTGTCTTTATCTTGCACAAGAACTTTCAAAAGATAAAAATCAAGCAATAAATTGGCTTGAGCAGACAATTCTTGCAGCCCGAAAAAAAATGCTATCGACTTTAGATAATTCCGAACAAAGCTTGATGCTTGAAAGACTAATTCGCAAACTCGAACTTGCGCGCCTTGACCTTAAAAATACCAACGCCAACCCAAGACTCGCACTTGAAAATCTGTTTTTAAATATAAATTAATCAAACAAACAATCTATGGAAATAGGCTGATTTTTCTGCTAAAATAGTCTGTACGCAAATAATTATGGCAAGAAAAAAATCCCTGCCTGCCGGCAGGCAAGCCCAATCCTCAAACCCTAAAATTGAGACAGAGTACTCAGCAAAAAACATCCAAGTCCTAGAAGGACTTGAACCTGTTAGAAAACGCCCGGCAATGTATATTGGCTCAACTGATACAAGTGGTCTTCACGAGACACTCCGCGAAATTATTGATAACGCAGTGGACGAGGCTTTAGCAGGTTATGCCAAACACGTCTGGATTTATCTTAATGAGGACAACTCAGCAACAATTGTTGATGACGGAAGGGGAATCCCAATTGACATTATGCCTCAATATAAAAAGAGTGCTCTTGAGGTAGTTATGACCAAACTCCACGCAGGCGGAAAATTCGGAGGCTCAGCTTACAAAATATCAGGAGGACTTCATGGCGTAGGCGCTTCAGTTGTTAATGCGCTATCCGTCTGGCTGTGGGCAGAAGTTAAAAGAAACGGAAAAATCTATACACAGGACTTTTCAAAAGGAAACGTAAAAAGCCCACTTAAGTCTGTTTCAAAATCGAGACTTAATATTGATTATTTTGAGGATAGGAAAAGCGGAACAATAATTTCATTCATGCCGGATAGCGGGATTTTCTCAACAACAGAATTTAACTTTGACGTAGTTAAAAAAGCAATAAGAGAAAGGGCTTATCTTGTTCCTGGTCTTTCATTTCATTTATTCGACAAAAGGGCGGGCCGGGAAAATGAGGTAAATTACTATTTTGAAGGAGGTATTTCAGCTCTTGTCTCAAAACTTAATGAAAATAAATCTCCCCTTCACACATCAATTTACATAAACAAACAGCAGGAAGAAGTAGAAGTTGAGGTAGCTCTTCAGTATAACGGTGGTTACACGGAAAATGTTGAAAGCTATGTAAATGTCATAAACACAGTTAACGGCGGAACGCATCTAACGGGGTTCAGAATGGCCTTAACTCGCGCAATAAATGATTACGGCAAGAAAATAGGAAGCTTTAAAGAAAATGACGAGGGAATAACAGGAGATGATACAAGAGAGGGTTTATGTGCAGTTGTTTTTGTTAAAATGCCCCAGGACAAAATCCAGTTTGAAGGACAAACCAAAGGAAAGTTGGGAAATGCCGAGATTCAACCCGTAGTTCAGACTATTGTAAAAGAGGGCTTATCAACTTTTTTTGAAGAAAATCCGAGTGACGCTCGTCGAATTCTTGAAAAAGTATATTTGGCGGCAAAGGCAAGACTCGCTGCAAAAGCTGCAAAAGAAGCAATACTTAGAAAAGGAGCTTTAGAGGGCTCCTCACTTCCTGGAAAACTTGCGGATTGTCAGGAAAAAGATCCTAATTTATCAGAACTTTATCTAGTCGAGGGTGACTCAGCAGGGGGTTCTGCTAAGCAGGGGAGAGACAGAAAATTCCAGGCAATCTTACCGCTTAAAGGAAAAATATTAAACACTGAAAGAGCCCGACTTGATAAGATAATCGAGCATGAAGAAGTTAAAAACCTTATTATTGCACTAGGGGCTGGAATTGGAGAAACTCTTAATTTTGAGAAGTTAAGATACAAAAGAATAATTATTATGACTGATGCTGACGTTGACGGAGAACATATTGAAACTCTTATTCTTACGTTTTTCTTCAGACACATGCCTGGAATAATAAAGGAGGGGTATTTGTATATTGCACAACCTCCTCTTTATAAAATACAGATGGGAAAAGAGGTCAGTTATGCATACTCTGATAGTGAACGCGACGAAATTCTTAAAAATAATGGAAAATCAGCTGTTAAGAGCCTGCCCTCTGATGATGGCGAACAAACAGGGAGACGTGGAACATCAATCCAAAGATATAAGGGTCTTGGAGAAATGAATCCAGAGCAGCTCTGGGAAACAACCATGAATCCTAAAAATAGAATTTTAAAGCAAATAACAATAGACGACACTGAGGAAGCTGATGCAACTTTTACAATGCTAATGGGGGACGAAGTTCCGCCTAGAAAACATTTTATCCAAAGCAACGCGAAGATCGCAACACTGGACATATAAAAATTATGCGACCAAAAGTCCTATCAAAATTGCTCTTTGAGCCGTATTCGAATAGAATTGAAAAGGCGAAAAGTAAAATTGGGAGGACGAAGGTTGCAACCTTAGATATTTAAATAATATAATTTTAGTCTATGAATCCCGTTAGATTTTGTTCATTAATAAATCTAAGGGGAAAACAGAAAGGAAATCTAACGGGATGAATTTATCTTTTATAACTAACTATGCTGTTGAGGCTGCAATTTCTGCCGGGCTTATTTCTATTCTTTACGGACTGTATTTGAGTCTTGTGATACTTAGAAAACCTATGGGGGACTCAAAGATGAATGCAATCGCGGATGCGATATCCCTTGGCGCCAATGCTTTTATGAGAATACAGTATATGGTAATTTCTGCGATTGGTATTGTTATTTTTGCAATTCTTTTTCTTGTATTTAATTTTCAAACCGCTTTGGGTTTTGCCATAGGAGCTTTCTTTTCAGCGCTAGCGGGAGTTGTTGGTATGAGTATTGCGGTTAGGAGCAACATAAGATGCGCCGAAGCTGCAAAGTCGGGCCTTTCTCCTGCGTTTTCTCTTGCGTTTAAAGGAGGCGCAGTTACAGGATTTTTGGTTGCAGGACTTGCGCTTGCATCAGTTGCAGGATTTTACTATTTCCTCAAAACCCAGGATTCAACTCCGTCTCTTTTTCCTCTTATTGCATTAGGATTCGGGGGGTCCCTGATTTCTGTTTTTGCACGTCTTGGCGGAGGAATCTATACGAAATCCGCTGATGTTGGAACAGATATGGTCGGAAAAATTGAAAAAGGAATACCCGAGGATGATCCGAGAAATCCGGGAGTAATTGCGGACCTTGTGGGAGATAATGTAGGAGACGATGCAGGTATGGCAGCTGACCTTTTCGAAACATATGTAATAACTCTTGTTGCCACAATGGTCTTAGGAGAACTCACTTTTAGGCAAAACCAGGAAGTTCTTGCATTTCCTCTTCTTATTGGAGCAGTGTCAGCTGTCACTGCAATAATTGGATCATGGTTTGTCCGCATTAGAGGAAAAAACATAATGACAGCGCTTTATCAAGGACTGGTTTCTACAATGGTTATATCCCTAATCGGTTTCTGGTGGATAACCAATACTCTTTTTCCGGAGGGACTTTCCGGAATTTCCTCACTCTCTCTAATAATCTGCCTTGTGATCGGCCTTATCATAACACTCGGAATGGTAGTTATTACAGAATATTTTACATCCAAAAAATTCAGTCCAGTTAAAATGATTGCTAAAGCGTCCACCACAGGACACGGAACAAATATAATAGCAGGCCTTGCTGTTTCAATGAAATCAACACTTTTGCCTATCCTTCTGATTTCCCTTGGCGTGCTTGTCTCATATTATCTTGCAGGGCTATACGGCGTTGCAATTGCCGCAATGAGCATGCTCTCCTTAACTGGCATTATTGTTGCAATTGATGCGTTCGGTCCAATTACCGATAATGCAGGAGGGATTGTTGAAATGTCAGGCCTTCCTGAAAAAGTTCGAAATGTCACAGATTCTCTCGACGCTGTAGGAAATACAACAAAAGCGGTCACAAAAGCATATGCAATAGGATCAGCCGGCCTTGCCGCTTTAGTTCTATTTGCAAGCTATACTGAAGAGCTTAAAAAGTTTGGAGGAGAGGTAAGTGAGAATTTGTTTGTTCTTTCAGACCCTCTGGTTATTGTCGGACTTTTCATAGGAGGCGCTCTTCCTTACTTTTTCGGAGCGCTTGCAATGGAAGCAGTAGGACGTGCAAGTGCTGCGGTTGTTAATGAAGTAAGGCGCCAATTCAAGGAAATCAAAGGTATTATGTCAGGCGCAGCAAAACCTGATTACGGACGGGCAGTTGACATTGTTACAAAAGCATCAATCAGGCAGATGATTATACCCTCTCTTATTCCTGTTGCTGCGCCAATTCTTGTCGGATTTTTGCTCGGTCCCAAGGCAGTCGGCGGAATGCTAATTGGATCAATTATAACTGGGCTTTTTGTTGCAATTTCAATGACAACAGGAGGAGCGGCCTGGGACAATACTAAAAAATATATTGAGGAAGGAGCATACGGCGGCAAAGGAAGTTTTGCACACCAGGCAGCGGTCACTGGAGACACTGTTGGAGACCCATACAAGGATACGGCAGGCCCGGCTATCAACCCAATGATTAAGGTTTTAAATATTGTTGCACTTCTTATTGCAGGATTCTTAATATAATGGACGATAGATAATAGAAGGTAGATAATAGTTTTTTGAAGATAGATGTTAGAGGGTAGATCTACTTTCTATTTTCAATCCTCAAGTTTCAATCTTCAATCTTCTATTTTCTATCGTCAGAAACTATGTCTGATATTGGAAAATTAAATAAAACAGAGATTACAGAAGAAGTTAAAAAAGCATACCTTGATTATGCAATGTCTGTAATTGTATCGCGCGCGCTTCCTGATGTTAGAGACGGTTTGAAACCGGTTCACAGAAGAATTCTTTATTCAATGTCTGAGCTGGGGCTATCACACAGCGCAAAATACTCAAAATCGGCAAAAATTGTAGGAGATGTTATGGGAAAATATCACCCGCATGGTGATATGCCGATATATGATGCTCTTGTTCGCCTTGCGCAGGATTTTTCCATGAGATATCCGCTTATCGACGGGCAGGGAAACTTTGGTTCAATGGACGGCGATCCTCCTGCTGCTATGCGCTACACCGAAGCCAGGCTTTCTGCAATAACAGCTGAGATGCTGACAGATCTTGATAAAGACACAGTTGAATTTTCGGACAACTTTGACTCAACTCTTAAGGAACCAATGTATCTTCCATCAGTTCTTCCCAATATTCTTCTTATGGGAAGTGAGGGAATCGCAGTTGGGATGGCAACAAAAATTCCGCCTCACAATCTTTCGGAAGTAATTGATGCCGTAATTTACATGATAGGGAAAACAGTTATTACTAATGGGAAAGAATTAACAATTACAACAGAAGTAACAGTGGATGACCTGATGCAGTATATTAAAGGCCCAGATTTCCCGACATTTGGAGCAATTTACGATGCAGCGGAAATTAAAAATATGTATGCAACGGGCAAGGGGAAAATTCTTATCCGGGGACGTGCAGAAATCGAGGACATAGGGCAGGGAAAATCGGCAATTATAATAACAGAACTTCCGTACCAAACCAATAAAGCGCTTCTGGTTGCGCGCATCGCAAGTCTTGTTAAAGAAAAAAAGATAGATGGCGTATCTGATCTAAGAGACGAGTCGGATAGAAGAGGGGTAAGAATAGTTGTTGAACTTAAAAGAGATTCTTCACCGAAAAAAGTGCTTAACAATATTTTTAAATTTACAAGTCTTCAAACGTCTTTCCCGGCAAATATGGTCGCGCTCGTTGACCAAACCCCCCAAATCCTTAATCTTAAAACAATTCTTGAAGAATACCTAAAACACAGATTTTTAGTCATTAAAAGGCGTTCCGAATATGAACTTGCACGCGCCCGGGAAAGACTCCACATCTTGGAAGGGCTTAAAATAGCTGTTGATAATCTGGATGCTGTAATTACAACTATCCGAAAATCAAAAACACAGGAAGAAGCAAAACAGAACTTAATCAAAAAATTCAAATTATCGGATATTCAGGCAACTGCAATTTTGGATTTACAATTGAGACGTTTAGCAGCGCTTGAGAGACAGAAGATTGAAGACGAATATCAGATGACAAAGGAAACAATTGCTTATCTTGAGGATCTTCTCGCGCATCCTGAAAAAATATTAAAAATCATAAAAGATGAAGCTACATACATTAAAGAAAAGTATGGGGACGAAAGAAGAACAAAAATTTATAAAGGAAAAGTCGGGGAATTCTCAGAAGAAGACCTCATCCCAAATGAACCAACTGTTATAACTCTTACTACAACAGGTTACATCAAAAGACAAAGTTTAGGCAGCTTCAGAACCCAGCAAAGAGGCGGAAAAGGAGTGATTGGCATGACAACAAAGGACGAGGACGGAATTCTTCACATAAAATACGCAATGACCCATGACAATATTTTATTTTTTACAAATAGAGGAAAAGTCTATCAAACAAAAGCTTACGAAATTGATGAATCCTCACGAACCAGCAAAGGCACCGCTGTTGTAAATCTTATAAATATAGAGTCCGGAGAAATTGTCGAATCATTCTCAACGTATAATAAGACCGACCAGTTTAAAAATATTTTTCTAACTACAAAAAGAGGAACAGTTAAAAAAACCTCCAAAAACGAATTTGAAAATATACGCCGTTCCGGCATTGTTGCTATAAAATTGGACAAAGGCGACGAGCTTGCATGGAGCAAACCCACCACAGGAAACGATCATATATTTATTTATACCAAAAACGGCAAATGCATAAGGTTTTCCGAAAGATCAGTGAGGCCATTGGGGCGGGCGACTCAGGGAGTTAGGGGAATAAAGCTCTCTTCAAACGACCAGGTGGTCGGAATGGACGTTGTGGGAAAGGGAATAAGCCCGCAGCTTCTGACTATTATGGAAAACGGTTACGGC
>MFOV01000017.1:23481-23623 GCA_001782515.1 Candidatus Levybacteria bacterium RIFCSPLOWO2_01_FULL_39_10
AGGGAAGAGGAGGATTAGGCATAAAAATTGCCCAGGTCACCAAAAAAACAGGACAAGTCGCTGCTTCCCAAGTTGTACCGCCTGACTGCAAAGAAGTGATTATAACTTCAAAAAAAGGCCAAGTTGTAAGAATTGATATTGG
>MFOV01000017.1:23684-37473 GCA_001782515.1 Candidatus Levybacteria bacterium RIFCSPLOWO2_01_FULL_39_10
AATGACATGGTTGCATCAACCACTTGTATATAATGCGGAAACTATTTGAGGATGAGAATAGATGGAAAAGAAATTGCTCAGCAAATTCTTAAAAAACTAAAACAAAAAGTAGATGTTTTAAAAAAAAGGGGTATAACTCCTGCTCTTTCGATAATTCTTATTGGAGATAACAATTCTTCTCTTTCCTATATAAAACAGAAGAAACTCAAAGGCGAGGAGATAGGTGCTAAAATCCAGCTTTTTCATTTTAAATCAATCACCCAAACCGCCCTAATATCCCTAATTAATAAATTAAATAGCAACAGACAAGTCCACGGAATTATAGTCCAGCGTCCTCTTCCCGCGGATATTGACCGGGATAAGATATCATTTGCCATAAATCCGGAAAAAGACGTTGACGGATTTAATCCTACATCACGCTTTGATGCGCCAGTTGGTCTTGCTATTCTTGAAATATTGGGTAGTATCGGAATATCTGATTTAAAAAACAAAAAAATTACGGTTTTAGGAAAAGGGGAGACCGCAGGAGGACCAATTTTAAGAGTGCTTCAGAAACATCATATCAAGCCTTGGGTAATTGATTCAAAAACTAGAAATCCAGAAGACATAATTAAATCATCTGATGTCATAATCTCAGCAGTTGGTAAGGAAAATATTATAAATCCCAAACTTTTAAACAAAAATCAAATATTAATAGGTGTCGGACTTTTTTCAAAAAACGGAAAACTAAAAGGGGATTATGATGTGTCAGAAATTGAAGAAAAAGTTAAATATTTTACGCCAACCATCGGAGGTGTTGGACCTGTTAATGTAGCGCTTCTTATGAAGAATTTAGTTTCGGCTACTTACTAAATCTGCCCCTCAGCTTTTAATAATTTAATAAGAAAAGTATTAAATTTTTAAACTTATAGTTACTGCTATGTATTAACAATTACTGGAAAGACAGCCTAATTTTATTTGACTCTAATCTTATAGTATGATAAACTCCGCAGGAAATGATTAAAAATCCGGAAGATTTTGAAATAAAATATTGGGCAGGGGGAAACGATTTTGAGTCAGTTAAACAAAGACCTAAAAGGAGTATTAAGAAAAAACTGGTAATTGTTATATCCTTTGTTGGGACACTAGCGCTTTTTCCGATGTTTATATTTGGATTATCAAATATTGACTTTAAAAATTCGGATGAAGTAGTTATAATTCAGACTCCGATTGCAGAAGAAAATATACAAAACAATAATGTATCTCCTAAACAAGAAATAATTGAGGAGAAAGTTATAAACAATGACAGCTGGTGGAAAATTTCAAAAAGAGTATGTGGGCAGGGAAGACTTTATCTTGCTATAAGCGAACAAAACAACGGAAAAGCACTTTTTGAAGGTGACACTGTAACCGTTGACTGCAGCATTAACTAACCTTATTGCTATACTTTTTTTAATACAATATAATAAGTCTTGCAATGAACCTCATAAGAGATAATGCTCTTGTTGTTTCAGTAATTCTTTTTTTTATACTTCTTTTTGCATTTACCAAAATTTTAGGTCCAATTCCTTTTACAGTTAACAACTTTAATACAAATAATTCTATCCCTTTTGAAACGCAAGGCACGGGAAAAGCATCCGCGCCTCCTGACAAAGCTTTGATAAATCTTGGAGTAACCAGTTCCGCACCAAATGTTGAGGCGGCACAAGACGCAACCAACGCTTCTGCTGAGAGAATAATTGAAGGACTTAAGGAATTGGAAATTGATGAAAAAGATATTAAAACCACCAACTACTCAATAACTCCAAACTATGATTTTTCAGAAGGATCTCAGGAGATTACGGGATATACTGTTGCTCAGAATCTTGAAGTCAAAACTCCAATCGACTTGGTAAATGAAGCAGTTGATTCGGCAACATCAAACGGAGCAAATTTAGTAGGAAATATCAGCTTTACCCTTGATGATGAAAAAGAAGCAGAACTAAAAAATACTGCAAGAAAAGAAGCGGTTGCAAAAGCAAAGGAATCTGCAGAAGGACTTGCAAAAGCATCTGGAATACGACTTGGAAAAATAATAAATGTAAGAGAAAGCTTTTCGGGCGAAACACCACCTCCTATTGCATTTGACACTAGGGAAGTGGGGACTCCGGAAGAGCAAATACAAACAAATATAACTCCAGGCGAGTCAAACGTTGAGGTTACAGTCACCCTCACATACGAGACTCTTTAAATTCCTATTTATTACCGCTGTGGAAAGATTTATGAACCTCTCTTAGCTGTCTATTCGTAATATGAGTATAAATTTGCGTTGTTGCAATATTTTTATGTCCAAGCATTTCCTGAACGCTTCGTAAATCTGCGCCATTGGTTAAAAGGTCTGTTGCGAAAGAGTGCCTGAGAGTATGCACTGTTGCGTCCACCGGAAGCCGAGTCGCGCGAACATATTTTTTAACCAACCTTTCAACAGAGCGGGGAGTAAGCCTCATTTTTTCTCCATTGTTTTCAGGGATAACTCTTCCCGAATATCTTATAAAAAGCGGTTTGAATGGATCGCGCCTCTTGTTGAGGTAATTTTTTACCCACTCGGAAGCACGATCGGAAATGAACACAATTCGCCCTCGACCACCCTTACCAATTACCCCGAACTCTCGTCTGTCAAAATTAATTTGGTCGCGGTTCAAACTTGTCAGCTCTGATACGCGAAGGCCTGTTGAAAATAAAAGCTCCATTATTGCACGGTCTCTTAAACCTTCTTCTTTTGATGTATCTGCCGACGTTACGAGTCTATCCACCTGATCCCGGTCTAAAAATTTAGGGGAGCGGCTGACAGTTTTGGGAAGATCTATTTTTGACGGTTCCAAAGTTTTATAATCGTTTTTAATTAAGTATCTAAGGAATGAGCGAAGTGCAATAACATAATAATTTTGTGTTACTCGGGCAAGGCCTTCTCCTTTTTCGTTTGTTTTGTTTGAAAGAAAAACTCTGTAACGGCGGATATCCGAAAGGTCAAGTTTTTCCAAAGATTTTGACGGTATATTATCTATATACCATTTTTTAAATACATCCAAATAGTGTCTGTAGTCTCTTATCGTCAGTTTTGAGCAATTCTTCTCAATCTCCAAATATTCGAGAAATTCGTTAATATGTTTTGTAAGCTTTTCGTCCATATTTACTATAAGATAAATTTTGAAGCTATTTTTTTGTTATTTAAGTCTTTCGCAGAAGCTAGGGGAGAGTGCCAAAATTGTAAAAATTCTATATCAAACTGTATCAAGGATGGTTTGGACAGATTTAAAATCATGATCAAATAGAATATTGTCTTTATTTTGCGACAACACTGATGTTGCAAAATAAAGCAAAATTGTCTGACGCAGAAGCGTCATTACAATTTTTATTCTACGACAAAGAAATAAATAAAGCAAATGGACAAACCTTTCTTGCATAATAAGAAGTTACTTGTTATAACTAAAATATGGCTGAAGGCGGAAAAGATCATCATTTAAGCAAAAAAAGAGCTGCGGTTGGTGGAGCTGCTGTTTTGGCGGGGACAATAATCGCAGGAGGGTTTATAGATGGTCAGGAAGGACAAAAACCATCTGTCAGTGAAATCTATGAAGGCACGGTAAAAATCACAAAACAGGTGACAAACGAGAATGACGAGGTGGTTTCTGAAGCAAGGATTAGAGAATGGCCTGACATACCGCACGGATCATCGGCAGCGCCAAATACATATAACGGCTGGCCATGGGAAAGCAATGTTATTTATATTAAAAATCCAAGAACTGTAGACAGTTATGATCCTGCAACAGGAGATTCAAAAGGTGGTATCTGGATAGAATTTCCAGTAGACGGAGATAATAAATACATTGCCTGGAGTTCTGCTAATTTCGGTGTGGTTGAAGCTTTGCCCGGCGGTAAATTTATTGACGGCAGCCTGACCCCTGATGGGGGATTTAGTGGAAACAACAATGCAAATTTTGAACCAGGTGAGTTATCTGTAGTTACAACCGAACCGCCAAAATAAGCTATCGACATGACTTATGCTGAAAAAACAAAGATGTGCTTTCCTACATTATAAAAAGGCAATGCCTCACTGACATTTCTCTTTTGCTATAATTGCCCTGTGAAAAAGCGTGTGTTTGTTGCAATAAAAGCATCCGAAGGTCTTCAGAAAAAAATATCTGATTGGCAGGAGAAATTTGCTGCGGCAGATAGTGTCCGGGCAATCTCTTCGGAAAATCTACATATAACTTTAATACCGCCTTGGTATGTAGAAAATGTGGACAAGCAAATTTCTAAATTAAAAAAAATTAAGGGAAGTATTTTTAACATCGAATTTAAAAAAGTAACGTTTGGGCCTAATCTTAGGCGACCAAGACTTATTTGGGCAGAAGGGGGAGTGCCACCCGAATTATACAAACTCAAAAGCTTGTTAGGCGATTTATTCCCCGAATACAAGAGTAAACATAAAAATTTTATCCTGCATATGACTTTGGCTCGCTTCAATCCTGATTCATTTTCTAAATTCGAGATTAATAAGTTAGACGAGGAAATTTTGTGGCAGGATAATGTTTCATCATTTGTTTTGATGCAGTCACACCTGTCAAGAACAGGCGCAAATTACGAAGTTTTGGAAGAATTTCCTCTTTTGCTATAATTGCCCTGTGAATCCGATTAAATATTAATGGGATTCGATTAGGAATAATTTTTTAACTTAACAAAATATCTAACAGGATGAAAAAAATATTGGGACTGATTTGTATTGTTTTATTATTCGTGGTTGCGCTGGAATCTTTATATATTTTCCAAAATCAGTGGTTTAGAAAAAATATTATTGAAGAAATATCCATTATAAAAAGACCTCTTCTTTCCTACACGTTTGAAAATTTAAAAAAAACCAAATTTCCAAAGAATCAAATAACATTTGGGCCTGTTATCAGCGAGGATGATGACTCATTCTCGCAAGTTTTTTATTTTTCCGTTCCCAAAGCTCCGGGAGAAAATGAGATGGAAAAAGTTTCAGGTCTAGCAACTATCCCCAAAGAAGAAGGTGAGTATCCAGTGATTGTTATGTTCCACGGTTTTATCCCTGATGATATTTATGAACCAGGGGCAGGTACGAAGCCTACTGCAAGTCAGCTTTCAAAAAACGGCTTTATAACACTTGCTCCGGATTTTTTAGGATTTGGGGACTCAGCCAGTCCTTCTGCAGTACATTTTGAGGGAAGGTTTCAAACATACACAACGGCACTCACTCTTTTATCATCATTAATAACATTAAACCAGGGCTTGGAAAAGGATTACGTGGGAACTGTTTCTGCGGATTTGGAAAAAATTGGGCTTTGGGGACATAGTAACGGCGGCCATATCGCGCTGTCAACTCTTGCAATAAGCGGGGAGGCGTATCCAACAGTCCTATGGGCGCCTGTATCTAAATCCTTCCCTTACTCCATATTATATTATACAGATGAGTATGATGATCAGGGAAAAGGTATGCGAAAGTCTTTATCTCACTTTGAAGAGATTTATGATACAGATTTATTCTCTCCTGCAAAATATTACAACTTGATTAAAGCTCCAATTCAAATCCACCAGGGGACTGGCGATGAGGAAGTTCCGTATTGGTGGACCGATGAGCTGGTGGAGATTTTAGAAGAAAATGCTCAAGACGTCACTTACTTTCAATATCCCGGAGCAAATCACAACCTTTTTCCATCCGACTGGTCAGAAGCAGTAACAAATACAATCGAGTTTTACAAACAAGGGTTTTCTCTTTAAAACTTCCTTAGCTTTTTAAATACGGAGCAAATTAATATTCTACGAAGTATTGTATTTTTGCGTTTTTCTTAAGTTCTTCTATAAATGCCTGTGTTTTTTCTTGAATAAGCTGTTGTTCCAAAGACAGCTTAGCTTCTTTTTTCATTTGCGCCTCAGTTGTTCCTTCCGGAAATTGATCTTTATTTTGCGATATAAAATCATCAATTTCTTTATCTGAAACTTTTATGTCTTTACCGATTATTTTTTGGATGGAAAGTTGGATTTTTATCTCATCAACTAATTGACCTCTGGTCATTCCTTGCAATTCCAAAGCTTGATCAAGTGTAGTATTTTGGGATTTTAAGCTTTCTTCGATCTTTTTTATTTCCGAATCAATTTCAGCCTCTGTCACACTAATGCCTCTTTTTTTGGCTTCCTGAAGAATTAATTTTTTCGTGATCAAATTTTCAAGAGTTGCTTTTCCGCTTTGTTTTTCAAGCTCTTTTATAATTGTAATCCTGCCTACAGGTTCTCCGTTTACAATTGCAGCAACAAAAAAACCTTTTATTAAGAAAATAAGCGCTATTATAATCGTCAGTCCAATTCCTAAAACAGCAATTATCTTTTTATTTTTTGATAAATTTATATTTTTTAACTTTTTCCGTTGAGGCTTAATCTCAGATACGCTGGAAGTCTTATCAGGTGTAATTCCTTTTGCCATTAAATGATTATAACACGAATTAAAATAATTGCTATTGCAATCTTTTAGGGTTAGCTTGATAAAACCTCTCTCTTGAGGCTGGATGAGGACAATAGTAATAAAAATTTAACTTCATTTAGCCTCAAAAAATAAATTACTATACATCCTATAGTGGGGTCCATAAGAATAAGTTTAAATCCTGACTTTCTCCAATTTCACAGGCAATTTACCGTTAAATATTAAATCTGCGGTTTCAGAAAGCCTGTCAGGAGCATCAGTCACATAAAGTTTAATGGTAGGTTTTGATTTTAAATTACGGATTAAATTATTCTTTTCCAAAATATTTTTTATTTCAATAGCTGTAGGAGATGCTGAATCAATCAATATTATTTTGCGACGGAACGATTTTTCTATTACTTTTTTAAGTAATGGATAATGAGTGCATCCTAAAATTAATAAATCCAAATTCTTATCATTAAAATACGATAAATAATTTTTTGCAATTATTTGGGTAGCTTTATTGTCAATTAATCCTTCTTCTACTAAGGGAACAAATAAAGGACAGACTTTTACAAATACCGATTTAGCCTTATTTTTCTTTTTAATCTGTGTCTGATAGACCCCAGAATTAACTGTGGCGCGCGTTCCGATAACTCCCAGTGTGTTTACACCTTTTTGGTTTAGAGAAAACTCGACAGTTGGTTTTATAACATCAATTACAGGAATTTTACCGGAGGACTTAATAATGCCGGATAGTGCCACAGCCGACATCGTATTGCAAGCCACTACAATCGCTTTTACGCGCTTATTTAGCATGAATGTCACCAACTCATCAGCAAACTTTTTAATAGTCGTATAGTCTCGTGTTCCATAAGGAACTCTGGCGGTGTCACCCAGATAAATAATACTTTCGTTTGGAAGTATTTTAATTATTTCCTTAACAACGGTAAGGCCGCCAATGCCGGAATCAAAAATGCCAACGGGAGAATTATTCATTGGCAAATTATACCAAATATGGTCTCTTTCAAAGCTGGATGAGGACGATAGTAAGTAATTTTTAGCCTCATTTAGCCTCAAAAAATAAATTACTATACATCCTATAGCGGGGGAGAGCGGCAAAATTGTTAGTGGGTTAAAAAACGGAGAAATAGTCAGCTGGAAATTTGGGGAGTTTTAAAAATTAAATAAAATATGATACAAAACAGCAAGAGAAAAAAAGGTCTTCTCCTGAAGGCTTGCCTCCGTGGAGTCGTAAAAGTTATATTATACGACATAATCAATCTCTGCTCTATAGCGCTCATATCTTTTAAAAATCCGATATGTATGTCTCCATAGAGAACCAAGTGAGCCCGTATTCTTCTATTTAAGCGCTTAAATATTATATTCCCTATGAAATTGTTAACCAAAGTTACCGATTTACTTAATTACTCCTATACTCTCCTCAAAGGAGTTATCCACATAGGTCTCGTTTAGGCTGTCAAATCAGTCCAAACTTTAATTTTTAGCTTCGAAATATTGCTATTTTGATATTCGTATTTTTTTCTTTTTAGTCGTATTTAGCCTGCAATAACAAGGAAATCGAGTAGATTTAAGGCTATCTGAAAAGAAAGTAGCTAGTCATTTCCCGATAATAAGGCTGCTTCTAACCCTGCTCTGGGAAGAATGAGGCTGATATCGCGTGCTCCACGCCGTGAAAAGTCTTATAGTTTTTCGTGAAAATATAGATTTTGAGGCTAAATTATGTCCTATAATATTTGACTTAATAACTATATCAAAGTATATCACTCTTCCCAATATCAAACGGTATCATTTGAAGCCACTCCACCACTCTCCTCTTCCCTGTTCCTTATATAAGTCTTATTTTTTTATTTTAGCTTCAATTTGAATATATTTTTAAGTTTCTAAGCTGAACCTTTTGAATTACTTGCAACTCCGTTTTTTAAAATAGCTTACCCACTTCCCTTTCTACTTATATTAAATAATTTTACTTTTTACTATTTTCTATTTAATATTCTTACGTCCAGGGTGTAAATACAAGAAGCATTAGAAATACTGCAACAGCAACGTAAATATATTCCCAAAGAACTGATTTAAAAAGCCTTTTTTCAAACCAGAGGTGTGAAAGCCCCAGAATTATATAAAGAAAACCCGTCAGAAAAAGAGCAATTATTGTTGCGCTTGACGGCCAGAACCAAAGAAGTAGAGACACCTCAATAACACTTATTGTAAGCATAACGCCCCAGGGGATCTCCGATTTTATATCCTTATCTAAATTATAGTTCCAAATTGAGTGAACTATAAGAGGAAACGTAGCTATCCCAATAAACAATATTGTGAAAATGATATTTAAGTGAAGTGAAAATATAACGTTTGTGAGTATAAAAAAAGATATAAGAGTGGTAATAAATGAAACTGTTCGGGCAGATGAGAGTAATGCAATAGTTCTGATTGATGAAACAACAAAAATATTGTGTGAAAGATAAACCGCATAAAGTCCTACAGCATAAATTATTGTTAGCGCAATTTTAACGATAAGCCGCTCTGGAAAAAGAAGGTAAAAAAGCCCGAATGAAAGTGTGAAGAAAAACGGAAGAATGAAAGTTTGTACTGTGAAATTATTTTTCAAATCGTCTTTAAGCGCCCAGAAGAGAAATATATTTGTGACAAATGAGAGAAGCGCCACAAAATAAATACCTGATTCTTTTAAAAACTGCTCTACAAAAAATAGCCCGGATGAAAGAACAATAACACCAACTACCAATTTCTGCCTTTTTGTAAGAAAATTTCTTTTAATAACTCTTTGCTTAATTGTTGGCAGTCTAAATCTTGGCATTGGTAAATACTTTCTGAACATCGTCTATTTCCTCAAGATCGTTTACAAAATTCTCAATCTTTTCCCTTGTTTGCCCGTCAACTTCAATTTTGGATATAGGTTTTCTTACAATACTTGATGATAATACCTCGTATCCTGTTTCTGAAAGTTGGTTTTTGATCCCATCAAACCGAGACATATCAGTGTAGATGACTGCCTGATCTTTTTCGTCTAAAACATCATCTGCGCCGGCATCTGCTACCAGCATAAAGAGTATATCGATTGATTTTCCCATCAAATCTACTTCAATTTTCCCTGTTTGTTTGAAAAGATGAGTGGTTGAGCCCATTTGCCCCAGCCTTGCATTGTATTTATTAAAAAGACTTTTAACCTCAGACGTGGTTCTGTTGGTATTATCAGTTGCCGCCTCAACTATTATTGAAACGCCACCAGGACCAAATCCTTCATAAATTACCTCCTGAAACTCTCCTGCCCCTTTTGTTTTTGCGCGTTCAATTGCTCGCTCAATATTTGCTTTGGGCATATTTGCTTCTTTTGCCGCTTCAACTGCCAATCTGAGCTTTGGATTCTCTCTGGGATCTCCTATTCCCCCACTACTCTTGACAGCAATTGTTATTGCGTTTGAGATTTTTGTAAAAGTTTTGCCGCGCCACAGGTCCTGGAATCCTTTTTGCCTTTTAATTGTTGACCATTTGGAATGTCCTGACATAAAACAAAATACTACCAATTTCAAATGCCAAATACTACAAATATTTCAATATTGGATTATTGGTAGTATTGGTACTTATTGGTAGTATTTGCCTACCCATTCTACCATTGACATATTGACTTTTGCAATTATGAATAGTAAAATTTTTCAATTGTTCCTCGATGAATCTCACAAAAAATAAAGCAATTCAAGCAACCCTAGCAGGCAACTGGGAAGAAGCTATTAAACTCAACAAGTCCCTTGTTGAGCGCGATCCAAAAGACGTTGAAGCATTTAACAGGATGGCCCTTGCCTACACAATTTTGGGCAAAACAAAAAGTGCCAAAAAAGCATACCAAAAGGTTTTGGAGATTGATTCTCTCAATTCAATTGCCCTTAAGAACTTAGAAAAAATTAAAAAAGATTCCAAGGGTCCAAACGATAGTGGTATTACAATTCAGGTAAACAATATTTTCCTCGAGGAATCAGGAAAAACAAAAGTCGTTGAGCTTATTAATCTCGCACAATCTGAGATTTTATTAACACTTCGTACAGGTCAGTCTGTTGACTTAACTGAGAGAAGATTTAAGATTTTTATTTCCCAGGGCAAAAGGTACATAGGAGTCCTTCCGGATGACATAGGAAAAAGGCTTATCAAATATATTAAAGGCGGAAATAAATATGAAGCGTATATCAAATCTGCAACACAGCAAAATGTCTCAATATTTATAAGGGAACTTAAACGATCTGCAAGATTTAAGGATCAACCTTCATTTATTCATACTCTTGAAAAAAAACTAAGCCTGGGAAGCAAAAAAAAATCACAAAATAGATCAGTCGCTCTCTAATCTCCCGAGTGATAGATTACTCTTCCCTTATCAAATGACTTCTTAATTTCTTCTACTTCGTACTTTTGCATTTCCCGCCTCAGAGAAAAAAGAGAAAAAATAAATGAAATTATAAGAATTACTAAAGCAACCGCAAGAATTAACATCATAAATTAAGAATCTCCCAAGCGTCCTCCCCTATTATTATAACAATATCAGAAATTGCATCATGCTCTCCTGTTTCAGCTGGAATGTTTAGTATCTTTCCTAGTCTTTCAGATGTATATGTCTTTTCAGTATAAATCAGCTTTGTTCTGTCCTGTTTTTCCTGCGACGAATTTATAAGAACCACATTTCCTCCCAGGTTTGAAATATACTGTCCTAAATATTTTCCAAAACCCTGAAGCTCAGTTGAATTTGTAATCTGAATAGTTGCCTTTTCCTCATTTATTTTAGGGTCTATAAAAAGACTTTCAGAAAGTTTTGTAAGCTTTTCCCCATCCTCAAACGAGACATTCTCCTCAATAAGATTTTCACTGTCAACTGTTGCTGCAAAAAGTGAAAGCCTGAATAAATCCAAGACAGTTAGATTCGTATCCGAGCCTCTTAAGCCCGAAAGCATGTTGGTGAACGCTGATTTTGTATTTTTGGGATCAAAATTTCTGAGATAAACATATGAGTTTATTGGAATTTGATAGACACCAAGGTCTTCTTTTGAGTTTGCATCTTCAATTCTCAGCCTTGATAACGCTCCCTCGCTTGGCGAAACTGTCAGGATCTCTGCTTTGTGTTCCGAAATAACAGCAACTGTGAACCTGTTGTTTCCGTCAAAGCTTGAACTTCTAACAAGATCAAATCCCTTAAAAAGAATTGAGGTTATTAGTATGAAAATAACGAATACTCCGAAATAAACAGCAATTTTTAAGCTTTTTTTATTGGGTTTTGTTTTTTTTCTCATTACTTATACTAAATCTTAAGATTCGGAAGGTTTCTTTTTGGAAATAATCTCAGGCATTGTATAAGTTGGAGCGCTTGAGTATTGAATACTTTTTTCTTTTGAATTTTTTTTAGGTTTTTTCTTTTCTCCTTTATAATAACCGCCAAAACTTGACATGCTATCACCTCCTATTGAAACATTAAAAATTAAAAATCAAATAGTAAATATTTTTCATCTTATATTTAACATTTTATATCTTATTTTAATTAGTGACAATCTCTTCCAAACCATTAAGAAAGTTTTTAAGTTCGATGGGAAGTTTACTTTCAAAGCCTAACCTCTCCCCCGTCCTTGGATCATTAAATGAAATTTTCTCAGCATGCAAAAAAATTCTTGGTAAATCTTTTCTATCAGCCCTTGCGGTTTTTCGTCCTGCATAATGCTCGTCTGAGAAGATGGGATGGCCTATGTGTTTTAAGTGAACCCTAATTTGATGCGTTCTTCCTGTTTTGGGAAATAATCGAACATAACTTAATATCTCATTGGAAATTGGAAATTGCCCCTCGGTCCTGAGCTCGGGATCGAAGGAGAAATTGGAAATTACTTCGTAAGAAGTTATCGCTTCCCTGCCCCCTGCTACTACCCCAAATCTTTTTCGGTTCCAGGCAAGCCTCCCAATAGAGGAACGTATTTCACCCTTGTCAGGTACAATTTTTCCATGTGTGAGCGCAAGATAGGTTTTTTTAACAAACCTTTGTTTAAACTGATTCTGAAGGCTATAAAACGCTTTTGAATTTTTGGCAATTATAAGAAGCCCTGATGTTTCTTTATCAAGCCTGTGAACAATTCCCGATCTTTTTTTAAAATCCTCGTCAGGATCATTTTTATCGATCAGTCCTTTCTCATCAATTATATCCTGAAGGGTCTTTTCTTTATTTGTGGTATCAGACCTGTTTACAATTATTCCGCTTTTTTTGTTAATAAGTAAATAATCTTGTGTCTCACTAATTATCTCTAGTCTTTCTTCCATTGTTTTTAAAATGACAGCTTTTGAAAAAATTCCTGTTTAATAAAAAATATTATAGATACTACAAGAATTATAATGTTTATTATGTTTTCCCTGCTCTGCCTGAATGCTTCAAGTCCGGGCGAGTTAACGGCTGACGTAAGAAGTATAATAAGAGTTACAAAAATTAAAAAAATAAGACTCTTTGTTCCATCTTTTAGTTGAAATCTAGTTGATTTAGGATAAAGGAAAAAATTAAATCCTATAAACAAAAGTATGTAAAGAACAAGCCGCGCAGTTGCGCCAGTTGAAAAATCTTTTGAAAAGATCATAAAAAGAAGCCATCCCAGAGGAAGAACAAAAACAAGAGCCATTGCATAAAAATCAAAAACTCTGGGTGTTGGGAACTTTTTTATTTTTGAATAAACAAGAAGTGTTAGCGCACCTCCAATTATCCCCCCAGTTAGTGAGAGTCCTGGAAAATACGGAAACACCAGAAATCCCAAAACGCTATAAAATATTTCATCGGGATAAAAAATAACATAAAAAAATCTTGCAAAGAAAAGTCCTGACAAAAATACTATAAGCGTGCTATTGAATATATCTTTTATTTCAACATTTTTTTTAATTAACGCTTGATCATCAACTGATAAATGATAAAGTTTATAAAGAAATAAAACAAAACAAATAATAAGAACAATAAAAAAATATGTCATTATCTGTAATTTTTGTATTTAAGAAATAGACTAACAGAGAAAAGTATAATTACAATACCAACTAGGGTCAATACCTTGTCAACTCCGAAATTGTCTGCAACAACTCCAACTGTTAAAACCGGAACAACTGATACTATCCCCACCATTGTATTTAGAGTTCCGTAAATTTTGCCTCTCTGCTTGTCAGTTGTCTCTTCCTGAATCATAGTGTTTGAAGGAACAAAAACAAGTGAGAACGCAAATCCTACCACAACAGCCATAAACATCATAATACGAACACTACCTATGCTCATACTCTGGGGAAGAAGAATTTCAAATATTGTCTCTACATTTGGAAAAATAATAA